>NZ_JAKKCR010000004.1:0-379865 GCF_021728015.1 Vibrio sp. G-C-1
TTATTCACGGCAAAGACGATCGCACCCGTCGTTACCGCGGCAATTCCGGCGACAATCGCCACATTTTTCACGTTCAATCTCATGGGAGTTCCTTTAGAGTGATTGATGCTGATAACGTGGTGTATAGAGATGAAAATGACCAGTGCCTTTAACCTGTTAGGTTAAGAGTTAAACCTATTAGGTTACCCGTCATCGCTTGGGGTAGATTTTTCCTTGTTCCCACTTGCCCAAACCCGGTGATTTGAGGATGTAATCCGCGAACTTTTTGCGCCCTAGATGCTCCCTATCGACGCAGCTTTGCAGCCCCAAAATGGCCTCTATGGGGATATCGAAATAGTCCGCAATGTACTTGGCATTACGCCGTGAGCTGACCGCACCGACGTACACATATTTGGATTCATCGAGTACTGTTTTAGGCACTTCTTGCCCACGCTGAAACGTCGCGTGCATCACCAAGCCAAAGCCGCGGCCACCCGTCCAGAGCTCACCGGCTAATCCATCGAGCTTTGAGGGCGTGTTGGTGAATTTGGCCAACTCTTCGATCACGCAATGCAGCTTTTTCGGATGCTGGCCATCGCCTAATGACCAGACCATGTTGGCAAACAGCTCGAGGTTCTCACGGGTTCGCTCTTGCTCGACCAGGGCCAATCGAAACGCGGTCTTTTTCTTACGGGCAAACCACGCTTTCTGGTAGAACTCATCAAAGCTGTGGCACGCGTGCACGCGGCCGCCTTTGAGCGGCGCCTCGATGTGCTCACTGTACGGATCGAACATCACCACTTGAGACTGACGCTCGATGAAATTGAGCTGACGAATGGCGGTGGTCTTGCAGCTGCCCGTAGTGCCCATGTAACAAACGTGCTCCGCATTGTGGGCGTTATTCTTGTTCACTGGATTGGGGAGCTTCACTGTCCACCTCCTGAGGAGTATCAGGCTCAGTTGTCTCCTGAGCCTGTTTGAGTTGGCGCACTTGTTTGGCGCAGCCGCCAATCAAGGTCATAGAAGCCATGGCAAACACAAACTCGCCTTGGTACTGGCCGAACCATTTCAATCCGGCGGGACCGTACTTCTGCAGCATGGGTGATGCAGCGTCTAACCACTGGTTACCGGCTCGGGTGTCGATTTCAAATGGCACATCAAACACACTGCCGACGGTCATCTCCACCACACCTAAGCCGTAAGAAAGCATCATGCGCGCGTCTTCTTCCCCGAAACCCAATGGCTCCGGCGAAGCGTCTTGCGTCTCTGACGGCTCGGCCTCGTCTTGCTCTCGGGCTTCACGTAAGGTTTCTACGGCTTCAACGGCTTGTTGGTCGCGTTCATCCAGTTCGTTCTCCACGGGCGTGAATGGGGCTTCATTGCTCATGAGTGACTCCTTTTTTCTTCGTTAAACCAAACCACAACAACGCGCAGGTGCTTAACAGCAACAAGAATGACCAGCCTAACCGGGTGTTAACCGGCACGGGTTGGTTCTCGTTGGGTTTGTCGGGATTGCTTGAGCCCTTATCGGGCTTGGTTTCGTTCGGTTTTAAAGGGGTGTTTGGATCGGGTTTCTTATTGGCACTGTCTTTATAATCAGTAGTGGCTTTATCTGGACTCGACACCATGTGGTTGTGCAACCAGTCTTGAAACGGTTTACCCGCACTTTGATTGGTTTTGCAACTGGGGCAAATGGTATAGAGCTGACCGAGACGGCGCTTATTCTTAGGCGGCTCGCCCCCTTCGATGAGCTTGTGCTCGCCGACGGCGTGCACGGTACAGATCTCATCGCACCCATGCGTTGGGCAGGCGATGTAACCTTTGACGGGATTCTTACTGGCCATGCTTGGCCTCCAGTTCGCTCAAACGAAGATGGAAATTGTTCATGAGGGATTTCAGCAAGTGGATGGTCGTCGCCACCTGTTGGCTGGCTTCTTCGGCCGCTTGGATCGCGACAAGGGGTTTCTTAAAGGTGGGAACGGTGCTCCAGTCTGGCGCCGCTTGGGTCAGCGTTTGTTCAACGAGCTCAAGCTCGCTGACCAATTGTTGGTAGCGCGGTTGATGCATTGTCATTGTGTTATCCTCTGTCTCTCGACGTTGGTGTGTCCCTGTCTCTCGACGTTAACTAATAGATTATAACAATTAAAATGTAAAACTTAATAGGTTTAAGTAATTAAAATGTGCACTTCGATTTCGCCTTGGCTTTCCTAACAGGCCGTCGCGCAGCGACTCACTGGCCGTTGCTGTGCCAGCATTTTCGGTGTTTATCGCCATGCTACAACACCTCTCGCGCCTCTAGGCTCCAGCTCGCTGGCGAGCTCGATGAGCCGCTTCCTTATAAGTTATCCCCGTTTTTCACGGGGTAACAGTAACTCTCCCTTACATCTATCTTTAGATAGATCATTAGTCTTTAGACTATGCGTTGTGATCTCAAAGACTGAATTCATGGAGTAGTTAACGCCATAAAACACCGGTTAATGAAACGGTTATCCACAACGAGGAATTCACGGTCTTAAATCGATGAGATTGGATAGGAATAGAGACGAAAAACCCCGAAAAATCGGGGTTCAGGCGGATCGAGGGACAGTTTGAGCTTTGATCTTAAGGCACAGGGCTGTAATGACGTTGAGTGCTACGACGGGCAAACTTACGCAGTAACGTGATCGGTGTGAGGAGGTAACGGATGTGTACGCCAGTTGAGGCGGCCATTTTCTTGAGGTTCTTAGTCGCAGCTTGTTTGGCATTCGCGTAGGCCACGTTTAAACCGAGATCGCGAAAATACTTGTCGGTGATGCGCTTGATGGACGCCAAGCCGTACCAATCGCCATTGATGTTCTCTCGTGGCTGCTTTGAAGTGATCCAACCTCGGTCTTTCGCGTAACTCACGCACTGTTTGACGCGCCATTCCGGTAAGCCAGTGCCTTTGGCCACATTCGCCCACGTACGCAATAAGAATCCTTTCGCCGTCACTACACCCACTTTACAGGTGCGAAACTCCAACTCACTCACCAAGTAGTCCATCACTCGGCCTATATCGGTTAAGTATTGGCGCTGTGTTGATTTGCCCGAACGAGACAACAGATAGTCATATTGTGAGGGGTTCTCCAACAGCTTTCTCCAGCGATCACGATTGAGCGCGGCCAATGGCCGCGCACTTCGTTTGTGTGGGGAACGTTGATGCTGATTCGTCTTCATCACTCTTTGACGCGCTTTAGGGTCTATTGTTATGGTTTTTGAACAACGGTTTTTGACGTTCAACGATTTGTCTCAGCGACACAATCACCAATCTGACACTCGACGTTAGCTTGCCTTGTTTGGCCGCTTGCTCAGCTGCCGCTAATGTCTCATCCAGTTTCGATTCTTGGTTATTCATCCCACCTCCAAACATTGATATCTCTGCTCTACCTCACCCTATATGAAACTATTTCGTATTTAAAATGCGTTTTAGGGATGGAAATAGGGAGAGTTCTAGCTTTTAATCATCTCAAAGGACGTGGACGAACATGCAAGTTATTAACTACACAAATGCACTTTTGAATCGAGTCAAAGCCAAGTACGAACTGACCTCAGAGTACCAATTGGCGAAGAAACTCAAGGTTAGTGATACTAGACTCTATAACTGGAGAAGAGGTATCGCGGGGATGGATTGGGACGTGGCGTTCCACATCGCTGATATCTTGGGTGAAAGTGATCAAAATGTCGTGTTTGGCTTGCTGCCTAACAAACAGAAAAATAGAAGAGTAATCAAGGTGTTAAGAGATAACACACCCGATTGAAAAGGTACGTTTTTACTTTAACCCCACGTACATAATACGCACTGAGATTGTAAGCCCCAGATAGTAATGTCACTATTTTCCAAAGTTATTCTTGTCATCGTTTCCTCTTAAACCCTTAATACAACTGGTGCCTCAAGCATATTGAGTTCACCAGCATTCTCTAAATGCTCTTTTAACCCAATCATTATATGTGTCGCCAACATCTACATGATTCGTTTATATAAAGCCGATTAACGAGAACATTTGTTCCGTCTGTCTGCTTACATCTTTTTTGTACTAATGATTCACCGCGCTGTGTGTAAACCTTGTGGGCAATTGCTGTCGTTTCTTTTTCAGATTTTACACACGCCACCGTGTTTCTTGTTGGCTGCTCACGTTGAATTCTGTTTTGTGTTATCCAGTAAGCCAGTTAAGTTTTATCACACGAGCTCACCTGTAAGTTTTAACGCTGAGTTTTTAAACCCAATTTACAGCTCGCTCTAAGTTTGTGCTTGTTGGTTAGATTATTGGATTACTCCGTGTGTTTCTCAGATCCACGTTATGTCATGAACAGACTTGTTCACACACTCTTAAGCAAATTGTTATGCTTAAATTTGGTTTAGCTCGGCACGCATCTGCTGCATTAATTTTTGAGCTGTATTTTTAGTTTGGTCCCCTAAAGCTTTTAGCTCACCTTGATACTGTTGGGACAATTCATTATTTTGAGAAAGAACTATTTCTGTAAACTTACCCATAAACTCATTAGCTTTATCCATAGACAATTTAGTGAGAGCTTCAAGCCTAGTAAAAGTCTCGATCATTTCATCAGTAGCCGTTAACTTAAGTTTATTCGACTCACTCTGCAGCTTTAACACATCTGAAAGTCCTTCTTGCATGAATGATGAGATTTGAGAACTAAACCTTGTGATCACCTCACGCTCTTGGTCTTTATCACCGCGCTGAGTTGCCGCTAGATAATCATTCAGGTACTTATCAAAAACTGGCTGCATTCGTGCAGGCATATCGACTTGATGCTTTTTACCAAATTCATCGAGGTTTTCGACATAGGCTTCATATTGAGTGGCTTTAAGTTCAAAAACCTTCTTTCTTCTATCTGCATCCAAAGTTAACTCATGCTTTAACTTCGCCAATGCTTTGTCATGGCTTTGCTTATTAAAATACGCAAACAGCCCCCAAAAGACATTAACAACACCAAACACCCATGCGAAGTAATCTGGATTATCTTGAATGATGCTATAAATTGTTTCCATACTTCCTCTTTAGGCATAACAGTTACTAGACAGAAAACTCTGGATTTCAATACAAAACTTTCTGTCTAGTTAATTTTTTGAGAAAGAATTATATCCATTAACCCCCCTTATAACAGTGGTTTAAATCATTAACAGTAAAACAGGGGGCTTAAAATGTAGAAAGGACTACTTTCCGAAGAAAATAGCGCTTTATCTGTGAATTATCGCACCATGGCGCGCATGCCTAGCGTGTCGACCACAACAGAACCGACTACAATCCAATAAGTGTTAGGGATGTTCTGCAGTGCATTGAAGCCTTGTTCTACATATGGCGCGTAATTGGGAATAAAAGACAAAATGAATGGAACGAACGCTCTCATAGACAACAAAGTGTTTCGATAAAACGAGCTCAAAAAAGTGACACTGCAACATAACTGCCCTCCACTTTAATTGATGAACAGTAACAGTGGCCTCGTGACTAGTTGTCACAGCAAGCCAGAAAACTTGCACACACCACTCTGATGACAACAAACCGAGCCTCTTTAAATTTAACTGTATAAATATACAGTTAAATTATTACCCCCGTAAAAACAGTACTTATTGAGCAAATAACATTCAGAATCAAGGCTCTGCGTTCAGATTTTAAACTTACATTTGGTTAAATGAATCTCTTTACTGTATAACCTGAGCTCTGCGTTAGTTTTAGGTATACCGATTCCACCTAGGGTAATACTCAAAGAGAATCTTCGACTGCGCCAACTCTAAGGCATTGCGCATTACATTAGAATCACGTGTACGGGTTAGTATCATGAGTGACAAAGCATTCCGAAAACTCAACATATTCCTTTCGATTTTTTGCCTAGCAATCACGCTAGTGTCGTTGATCTCTTTTAATACGCTCATGAATAAGAGCTACGTTATTACACCCGACAAATACCCTACACGCGTTAACACAGACAGAGACCACGATGGTGGCACCGTAGGCTCATTACATAAGTTAGAAGATGGAATTGAGTTACAGTGTGACTTTGAACGGACCTATAGCTTACCCTTCTGTGAAATTGAATTCGTTATATCGACACAAGGTAAAGGGCTCGATCTCTCAACGTTCGATTCGGTCACCATTAATATGGATTACCAAGGCCAAGAAGACCCAAGGTTTCGCTTCTACATTCGTAATTACGACAAGAATTACAGCGTGAAAGGTGATGCTATGTCGAATAAGTTCAATCGCTTAGACTTCTCGTTACCAGATAAAAACCACATCGACTTAAATTACTTCAACGTACCTTTTTGGTGGATTGATCATTACAACCAACCTATTACTAGTAGCGCGGTAGACATCACAAACGCGGTGTCTGTTGAGCTCGGGCTTGGAGCCAGCACGCTAGATGGACACCATTCACTTAAGATCTCGAGCATTGTTTTCCACGGTAAAATCATCAGCAAAGCTTTGTTAGGTGAACTCTTAATTGGATTATGGGTGACCTATGCCATCTGTTATGTAGGTTGTGCGTTACACATCGCACAGCGAAGCAAAACGCGTGCAGCAGAGCAACAACGCTATTTAACCCAAGAAATTGAAGAGTTAAAGGTAAAAGCAACAACCGATCCGTTGACCGGATGTAGAAACCGAACCGAAGCGTTAGATACCTTCTATGATTTCGAATGGTTGGCGCAACAAGGAAAAACGATTCACATCGCGTTGTTTGATTTGGACCATTTTAAGCAGATCAATGATCAACATGGCCATGAAGTGGGTGACAAAGTACTTATTCAGTTTGTCGCAACTGCGAACGAGAGCCTTGGTGAGCAGTATTTACTTTATCGCTGGGGTGGTGAGGAGTTTCTACTCGTTTGCCTGGAACAAACTGCGCTACAGTGTAACGAATCTATCGATAATTTTTACCTAGCAATGGACCAAAGACCTTGGCCTAAAGCGCTTAAAGTAACGACTTCGACTGGAGTAACGCAGCTTAAGGAGCATGAATCGATACGTACGGCCATCAAACGTGCAGACAAAGCGCTCTACCAAGCGAAAGACAACGGACGAAACCAAGTCGTTACGTTTGATTAAGGCTCGCTAGACCGGACTGCAGCTACACATTCAACTCTCAGCCACTACTCAATCAACACGCCATTAATATCCTGTCGATATCTACTCTCCACTTAAGCACCCGTTAAATTTTTAACCGCAGACCAAACAACCTCATAAGCTTTAGTGTCTCATCAGCATTCTAATCGATTCGTATGCCTATAAGCGCGCTCTCGCCATCTGCTATAACACCATCTGTAATAAGACCGTTTGCTATAACACCATCGATAGCATTCTCAGGTTGATACGTATCGTTCCTGAATCGCTCTATAAACCGCTCCCTACGCCTCTAAGCTTCCTAAACACTTGTTCTTAAAGACGCGTATTTGGCTAGTAAAGCGTGCTCTAACCTGTGGTCAGTCACTCGTGGTATCGGTTTTAAACATTACCGTCGTCACTTATCTCGCACTGTTTTTAGATGAAATCCTCATTTATCTGCTTCTGAACATTCATGCACTCGTATCCGCTAAAAATAGAAGTCACAACGTCACTAGCCTTAAAAAACACCATATATTTAAGCACTTAGATGTGGTGACATAAATGCTGACACCTAAAATGGCGATTGTTTTACTTTCAGACCTTGCTGTAATTTAATTACAACTCAAAGCCAAGGAAAGCCTGAAACGTGGATTACTCCGACATAACTCACTGAATAAAAGGAATTTAATGGTTTTGGATAGGTCGGGAATTTAGGGTAGCTAAAGAGTTGGTATGTACGAGATAATATACTAGAGGGTAATATATTTAGTTATAGTGCACTAAGGGGTTAAAAAAGAAGGGCTGATGCCCTACTCTTCTTTATTACTCATTTCTTCACGAATTTGCTCAGCAACAATTTTAATCGCTTGTCCTGTGCTGATGCCCTGAGTCATCATTTCTTGAATTCGTTCAACAGCTTTCTGTTGTTCTTCGTGAGAAAGGGTTGGTAAGTCGTTTAGCATGCTCTGCTCCTTTATTTAGGAGCAGCACTATATAAGGACTGTTAGTAACTAGCAAGGAAATTGATTGATGCACCCATTGCATTTTCGTTTGTGTAGTTTGCACTTAGATCTAACTGGAACAAGTTGAGTGGCGAGATACCAATACCGGCTGTGACTGTTCCTTCTGAATCAGAGTAAGCCAGGTTCTTGTAGTACCCTCCCCTTAACTTAAGCTGACGCAGAAGATCGACTTCGGTACCAACACGAATCATCTGTTCGTTATCAGCAAACGAAGTAAACTTCTCAGCTTCATTCAAATCATAATCAACACTCAACGTAAAGTAGTCAGAAACGATACCCGCCCCAACAGTGTAAACAGGCTCTAATTTGTAGGCGTATTTGCCCCCAACTGAATGTCCGGGAACGATTTCTTTTGTAGAGTCTTTTGTCTCGATGTCTCGAGAGATTAAGTTAGTCGCTGCGAATCCAACTCTAAACGGGCCAAAAAACCACAGTGCGCCAGCATCAACGTTAAACGTCGTGTCACCATCACCATTTTCTCTTACGTCAGATAAGTCATAGTCGTTTACTGACGCAACATAGTTGTACGTGTAGATACGCTGGAGTTTTGGAGAGATGCCAAATGATAAGTGCTGCCCCATAAAAGTTTGATACTTCGCTAAGGATATACCAACTTCAGCGACTCCAATTGAAACCGCTTCTACTGCCGAACGCTGCAAATTGTCCGTGTCACTGCCTGCCGTATACACGTCTGGTGTTACAAAACTTTCAGTGTACGCTTTGCCAAATATATTCGCAGCGACAAATTGATTTGGCAGCGCAAAAGCTACAACGCCACCTAAGTCAAAGTTCGCTTGATTACCATCAAGTTTCTTCAATCCATCTGTAATATCACTGCCTGAAGCATCAAGCACTGCATCGATGTTCGATTTCATGTCATCTGGGTCGTTATAGCTACCACCAAAACTTGGCGTGATCATACCCATATCATCGTTACGACGATAAATGGCAACAAGTGCAGGGTTATAGAATGGAGCGGTTAGGAAGTTTGCTGAAACAACACCAACACCACCCATCGCATCACCACGCGCTTCAATGGCGTAGTTTGCTGCTGAAAGAGGAAGACTGGCGAATGCAATTGATGCTGCGAGTAGTTTAGTCGTATTTTTCATGCCGTTTATCTTTGTTAGATCCCTTACATAGTTAACGGCTCAATTCTAAATTACTTTAACTCTTCTTCGCTAGAAATATCATAAGTTTTACTGATAGTTTGTGCTTGTTCTATCGCTATGTCACCTTGCCAGCGTGAATGCACCATTGAAACCGCCAAAACGTAGCGATCATTGGGAAGTTCTTCGCCAGTGAGGTTCATTGGATAATCAGATTCATAGCTCTTGCCCCACACCTGCTCATAGTGTTCATCGACGTAATCGTACAAACCAATTTCGAGCTTAGGAAGCGGACAATAAGGATTCAGCAGTTCTTTTTTATCGATGCGCCACGTGTCTTTTGATGCCCAACGAACTTGCTGTCGAAAAGCAACGTCAGCAAGAATAATCCAAGTACTCCATGAATTACCGCCATCGCCTTTCACACTTAAACGATACAGGCCTGACTCAAGTTGAGATGCTAAATTGTAACGCTTGCGGTATAGGCTCACCGATGCGTTGTTTACCACTTCACTGTCTTTGGTCAGTTCACTGTCCGATGAAACAATCTTATCGACCCATTTCTCGAAGGTAATATCTTGAATGTTGTTTTCGGATTCAACATCAATCGATACGCGAAAAGTATCTCGGCCAGGGCTTTGAATGATGTGTCTTTTAACGACGACTGAACTGATCCAATCTGGGAGTGTTTTTCTGGTGAGGGTTTTACCACAATCTTTGTTCAATGCTTGATCGAACAGCTCATTGAGGTGATCTTCTCGTGATTGAGAAGAGTTGATTTGCCAAACTTCCACTAGTGAATCAAACATCTGAGGTAAGTCATTATCCAACAGGTGTTTATGAACTTGAGTTAGAGTATCGCTACTCTTAAACCAATCTGCAGCTTGCGCGGTATTCACCACGCAAGACAACATTAATAGTGGAAGTAAGGCTTTTTTCATTACGCTTTCATCTTGTAACCAACGCCACGTAGCGTTTCGATTTCTAGACCCGGCAGTTTCTGTCTTAGTTGCAGAACGTGCGTGTCTACCGTACGTGTTGTTGGGAAATGGTTGTAACCCCATACATGGTCAAGCAGCTCATCACGAGTGAATACACGGCCAAGGTTGCTTGCCAAAAATAGCAGTAGGTCGAACTCAGTGCGCGTTAACGTGACTTCCAGTTCATTGAAAAACACTTCACGTGTCGCTTTATCGATAACCAGATTTTGAGCCATCACTTTTGATGCGTCTTGATCTTCAGCATCAGGCAGGCGTAACTGCGCGCGAATTCGAGCAAACAATTCAGCTTCTGCGAAAGGCTTAGTTAGGTAGTCGTTTGCACCTGAGTCTAGGCCCGCAACTTTGTCTTTTACTGTGACGAGAGCCGTTAGCAAAATAACTGGGATGTCTTTCTTTTTCTTCCAACCTGGAAGTGAATCTACTGAGTCACCATCAGGAAGCTGACGGTCTAGAATCACTAGGTCCGCTTGTTCCCAGTAGCCTTCAACTTCAGAGATCAGTTCTGCATGCAAACATTCATATCCAGCTTGCTCAAGGCTAACTAATAAACCGTCAGCTAAATTTTTATCATCTTCAACGAGAAGCAATGTCTGTTTCACAAGGTATCTCCAAAATAAATGTTGTTGGGGGGCCGATAAGCGTCATGTGACCGCCCATTTTTCCGACCATAGATTCCACTATCGTCAGACCTAAACCGAGTCCACTCTTACTTACGAATGGCTTTCTTAGTTGCCCCCAATCTTTGCGGGACAAGTCTCCATTATCTATAACTTTGAATGTCAGCTTCTTGTCAGAAGTATTCAGTTCTAGTATCACTGGTGCGACACCGTATTTAACGGCGTTTCTGATCAGGTTGTCGATGCACGTTCCTAACCAATATACGTTTATTTTTGCAGCAATGTCTTTGTTTACACGGAGTTCAATACCCGGTGCAAATTCTTCTTCAACTTTGTATTGAAGCCACTCTTCAACGCTTGGTACCCACTCTGTTGCGAGCGGTTGGTTGTCTGATTGCAAATAGTCTTTACTTGCTTCTGCCAACTGTCTTAAACGGCGAGTATCTTCACACAACCTACGAAACTCATCATATACCGATTCTGGTAAGTGTTCGAACTCGCGTCTGAACCCTTCAACCGTCAATGACAAACTTGCAATCGGCGTTCTTAATTCGTGCGTTAGGATTTGAAGCACCAGCATGCGGCTCTTCATCTCTTGTTTCTTACTGTTCCAACGGTAAACTGCCCACCCCAAAACAAGCATGATGTTGGCGAGCACCAAGATAAACATGGCGACTTGCAGAAGCTCTGAATGATCTTCTATTTCCCAACATACATTACCGCGCTGAACAAAACAGCTTTTGCCTTCTGAAGATAAACTGAACGATAATCCAGAAAGTGTCGCGTTTTCATTCCAGTCTGATTCTTTGTACAGGTAATATCTGTCGCCGCGTTTTACCCACATTTCGTCAAGCTCGACAAACATGCTCGCACCAGCTAACAGTGCCGTGATGGCCTCACTGTCCATGTTTTGTAAACGAGATAACAGTTCATCATGCTCAGTATTTGGACGCTCTTGAATATGCATAAAGCGTTTCAAAGAGTCGAACTTGTCAGGATACTTCTCTACGTATCGCGCCGCATAAGAACCACCACCTGGGTGAATCAAGCCACTACGGCTGAACCAACGATCAGAAAGCTTGGTTCCTTTACACATTGCACGAGTAAAGACCAAAGGCTCGGTGATCAACGGGCTTAGCGGTAATTTCCCGCTACAGGTTTTTGATAACTGGTATAAGCGCTGTATGTCTTTTAATGGGTACTCTGCGGTTTGTGGCAGCATAGAAGACGGCATGATCAAACGTGTTGGATAATCAGCCTGCAACAATCGAATATCATAAGATTCGATTGCGGTTTCATGATCAAAGAGTTTGGTGAAATTATCGATACGCTCAGGTAAAGAGTCAGCAAGCGCGTTTGCAGACACAGATAATGTAGCGATAAAAAGAGTAAATGTTCTTTTGATGATCACAAACCAACGCAAATTCATATAGATCAAACAAATATATACCATTCGCTATCAAAGATAAATTTTTAACCGCATGAAAAACAGTGGGAATGGTGAGTTATAGCGATAAATCCCATCATATTAGGATTGTGTTGCACAGGCGCACTCGCAAGCTGATTGATGAATCCAGCCATCATTCGAATGGGTTTTCTTGCCCTGTTTGTTGTGAATTTTGGTTAAAACACGTTCTGAGGATCAAAAAAAGGAGCTCAAATGAGCTCCTTATCGAGTTATTACAGATTTCTTAGAGGTGATCTCTATAGATGTTCTAGAATGCCTAGACAGCTCTGTTTAGCATCACCAAACAGCATCTGCGTATTCTCTTTGAAGAACAGTGGGTTTTGCACACCAGCGTAACCTGTGTTCATCGAACGTTTGAATACGATAACATTCTGAGCATTCCAAACTTCAAGTACTGGCATACCAGCAATTGGGCTGTTTGGATCTTCAAGTGCTGCAGGGTTCACGGTGTCATTTGCACCAATAACCAATACAGTATCTGTCTCATCGAAGTCGTCATTGATTTCGTCCATTTCAAGAACGATATCGTAAGGCACTTTTGCTTCAGCAAGCAGTACATTCATGTGACCCGGTAACCTACCAGCCACTGGGTGGATACCAAATCGAACTTTGATGCCCTGCGCTCTTAGCTTGTCAGTGATTTCATGCACTGGGTATTGAGCTTGAGCTACTGCCATGCCGTACCCTGGAGTGATGATGACTGACTTTGAGTTTTTCAGCATGTCTGCCACATCTTCAGCTGATGTTTCGCGGTGTTCACCCTGCTCTTCATCGCCGTCAGACACAACGACGTCTTGGCCGAATCCACCAGCGATAACACTAATGAACGAACGGTTCATCGCCTTACACATGATGTAAGACAGAATCGCACCTGATGAACCTACCAACGCACCCGTTACGATAAGCAGATCGTTCGCAAGCATGAAACCTGCTGCCGCTGCTGCCCAACCAGAGTACGAGTTCAGCATAGAAACAACCACTGGCATATCTGCGCCGCCAATCGATGCCACTAGGTGGTAACCGAATGCGAATGCGATAAGAGTCATCACCATTAATGCGAACATGCTGCCGTCAGCTTTAACGAACATGATCATGAGCAATGTAGAAGCAACGATAGCCGCTAGGTTCCACTTATGCTTATGAGGGATGTTCAGTGCCGACGAAGAGATAACGCCGCGAAGCTTACCAAATGCAACAATAGAACCGGTGAAGGTTACCGCACCGATAAACACGCCTAGGAACACTTCCACTAAGTGGATAACGTGCTCTGCATGCGTTGCCGCTTCTGGTGCATCAATGTAGCTGTTGTAACCAACAAGTACCGCCGCCATACCTACGAAGCTGTGCAGAATTGCCACCAGCTCTGGCATTTCTGTCATTTCTACTTTCTTCGCGAAGTGGATACCAATACCACCACCGATCACCATAGCAATGATGATCCACACAATTCCAGCAGAATGAGGGCCAAAGATCGTCGCGATCAGCGCGATTGCCATACCAGTGATACCGTAATAGTTACCTGCACGTGCAGATTCCTGTTTCGATAACCCGGCCAAGCTCATTATAAAGAATACAGCAGCAACAATATAAGCTGCTTGTACTAATCCTTCAGACATCTGTTACTCCTTAGTCTTTACGGAACATTTCAAGCATACGTTTGGTCACGGTAAAGCCACCAAAGATATTGATACTTGCAATTAATACGGCAATAAATGATAAGAATGTGACGACGCCACTTCCTTGTCCTATCTGTAACAGTGCACCTACTACAATGATCCCTGAAATCGCGTTAGTTACGGACATCAGAGGTGTATGCAGTGAATGGCTTACATTCCAAACTACGTAATAACCCACCACACAAGCGAGAACAAAAACGGTAAAGTGAGATAAGAACGCAGCAGGAGCAACCGAAGCTATCCAAGCGAAAGCACCTACAGCAACTGCCATACCCGCCGCTTTCTTAATTGGAGAGACAGGTTCTTGAACTTTTGGTTCAGGTCTCACCGCTTTAGGCTTAGCTTGTTGTTGTGGTTGAGCAGAAACTTGAATTGGTGGAGCTGGCCAAGTCACTTCGCCCTCTTTAACCACCGTTACGCCACGTAAGACGACATCTTCAAAGTCGATATTGATGTTGCCATCTTTCTCTTTGCAAAGCAGTTTCAGCAGGTTAACTAAGTTAGTCGCATATAGCTGAGATGATTGAGTCGGCAGTCGACCAACCATATCGGTGTAACCAACCACTTTCACACCATTAGCGGTTGTGATCACTTGATCTGCAACCGTGTATTCACAGTTACCGCCATTCGCAGCGGCAAGATCCACAATGACGCTACCTGCACTCATGCTGTCTACCATCTCTTTGGTAATCAGCTTAGGTGCCGGGCGACCTGGGATAAGTGCCGTTGTAATAATGATATCGACGTCTTTTGCTTGAGCCGCATAAAGCTCTTCCGCTTTCTTGTTGAATGCTTCAGACATCTCTTTTGCGTAGCCATCACCCGCGCTGGTATCTTCCTTGAAATCGACTTCCAAGAATTCAGCGCCCATAGATTCGACTTGCTCTTTTACTTCAGGACGAACATCGAATGAACGAACGATCGCACCCAAGCTACCTGCAGCGCCAATCGCCGCTAGGCCAGCAACACCCGCACCAGCAACCAATACTTTCGCTGGTGGAACTTTACCTGCCGCCGTAATTTGACCCGTGAAGAATCGACCAAACTCATGCGCGGCTTCAACAACGGCACGATAACCGGCAATGTTTGCCATAGAACTCAATGCATCTAGCGCCTGAGCTCTCGAAATTCGTGGAACAGAATCCATGGCCATCACGTTGATGCTACGAGTAGACAATTGTTCCATTAATTCAGGATTTTGAGCAGGCCAAATAAAGCTGACCAATGTTGCGCCATCTTTAAGTAGATCGATTTCGTTTTTAGACTCGTCAACGATCGGAGCGTTAACTTTAAAGATAATATCGGATTTCCAAGCTTCATCTGCGGTAACAACTTTTGCTCCAGCTTGTTCATAAGCTGCATCTTCAAAACTTGCTAACGCACCTGCTTGTGATTCAACACAAACTTCAAACCCTAATTTTAGAAGCTGTTCTACCGATTTCGGCGAAGCAGCGACTCGCGTTTCACCTGCGAGTGTTTCTCTTGGTACACCAATTTGCATAGCTATTCCTTGACTATTGGCACGAATGACTTATTCGTTTGTATCTAACGACAACTAATACTTCAAGCGTTTTGTTCAAAGAACAGGAAAAGTTATTACTTATAACGATTTGGATGGAATTTGAGCGCTTCATTTGAAGAAATGACGACCGTCTCGAACTAAGAGGTCAAACCACTTGCAAATAATCCTTTAAATAACAACTTACTAGCTGTTCTTTGTCCCTAAAACTAAAAAGAGCTTTCAGCATATACACTGAAAGCTCTCTAAATTATGACCAACATCAATTCTAACCCTATTTGGTTAGCTAAATATATTGTCGCCCATTTGGTCGATGAACATCTGCGATTTTTTTAGCATCAATTCATCGGCATCTTGTTTGTTTGAAACAACATCTGAACGAATAAAACGATGAGTTTTGATTTCACCGTCGAATTCTTTCTCGATTCGCCCAGCAACACGGTATTGACCAGATTCTGCAATGGCATCTTGATAGATATTGAAACCTTTATATTCGACTGGCTCAATCTCTACTTTTTGTTCGGTTTTTTCTTTGCCACCAAATAATCTAGAAAAGAATCCCACGTTTTTTACTCCTTAAATGACCGTATTAACCCTAAACTATCACGACTGTTTACGGTTCAACAATGGCTTTTCATACCATTGCAATTCTACGTCATCATCAAAATTGTGTTGACTAAATATAACGGGCACATTGTCGTCACGTTCGCGTCTTCTATCGTCAATAATCATACTTTCAGCATTCTTGACCGCGATCTCACTATTTCGTTTATAGAGTACCAATTTGTCTTCTGGCAATGCCGAAAGAAAATCGATATCGAAACGAATATAGATGGGCTTAAGTTGACCTAAAGCCAAACACGCGAGATCAGCCAACTGTTCGTTGTTATAACTAGACACATATTCCTCGGTAGCCAAAACCTGACCCACCAGAGTTTCCATATAGTTGTGAACATCAACACTAATTTGCATACCACACCTCCATTTGTAGCTATCACGACAGATCGAGTTCTAACCTGATTGGCAACGACCTACATATTGTTACCTTACTATACCCTACTCATTACTACAGATTTACTAACTGCATGTTAACTAACTATAACGACTAATTAATTTCTCATATATACTGTGTAGTTGGTTCTATGGTTAATAGCAACTCAAATACATATAAAAATGGTTGCATCATTAGCGACCTATGACTATGTTTTTGCTCTGATTTAAGCAAAAAGCTTGGCATTCGCTTGTTTAACCGTATCCTACGTATAAAATTAAATTACAAGATCATCAGTATAATTAGGCTCACCACGTAAATGGCATCTTCTTTTGTAACGTCGAGCATGTTTCGATTTTGCTTCCCTCTATTTTTATTGGCAATTTTATTCGCTGGTATGAACAACGTCATTCTCGTGACGGATTCAAACCTAGGGTTTGCTAGCAACCTTCCATATATCTTATTGAGCGTTGCCGTTTTGCTATGCCATACATTCAGACAAGGACGCATGGCCATGGTGTCATTAACCATGCTAGTAGCCTACCTGATCATCCAAGTTCGCTTGCAAACCCCTTTGAACACTGGAACCACCTTATTAGAGCTGTCGTTACTTGCGGCATTAGTACCGGTCACTTGCTTATTGGTGTATGCCTTCCCAGATAACGGTGTCAATTCAAAGTCGATGCTCCTCTACGCCATCGTTCTCGTGCTGTTTATGGTTTGGGCGCAATTGATCGTTTCTCATTTCCATGCTGGCGGTTTTGAATCATGGAGTGAAGGCCTACTGTTCATTGTTAGAGACTTCTCCAAACTGCCTTTTGTTTTGGTGTTGTATAGCCTTTGCTTGCTTGGCCTTACAGCCATCCTAGTGCTGGTGTACAACCGTTCTATTGATGTTGTCGTTTATAGCACTATCTTGCTGTCCTCTTGTACGTTCATCTTCTTTGACGTGCAGTACATCTCTAGCACTATGTTCTCCTTATCAGGCACGCTGATCATCGTCTATGTGATGTCTGCTAGCCACGATATGGCTTTTAATGACCAACTGACTAACATCCCAGGTCGACACGCCTTAGAAGTCGATATGAAGCACTTAGGCCGTAAATATTCGATGGCGATGGTTGATATCGACCACTTCAAGACATTTAACGATACCTATGGCCATGACATTGGCGACGATGTGCTGAAACTGGTGGCTCGTATTCTTAGAGAAACCACCGGTGGTGCGAAAGCGTATCGCTATGGTGGAGAAGAGTTCACGATTATTTTTAAAGGCAAATACAAGGAACAGGCTAAAGAGCACCTTCAAGTTCTGATTTCAGAGATCCAAAACTACGACATGACCATTCGTAATAGCCACGAGCGTCCTGATGACCATGAAGTGGGTATCAAAAATCGTGGTCAGAACGGGAAACCATCGGAAATGGTGAATGTGACGGTGAGTATTGGGCTGTCTGATAGTACAACCACCAAGCATCCTGAAGAAGTATTGAAGCTTGCTGACAAGGCACTCTACAAAGCGAAAGAAACCGGCCGAAACAAGCTGTGTGTTAATAGCTAAACGTAAGTGTCGATAGCTTAAGTGTCGATAACTCGACTAGAGGGAGCTTAATCTTGGTTAAAGAAAATAACTAAGCTCCCGCCTTTCAAACTGCTTCCGTAATTGATCGTAAACCCTATTCCCACATTATCGACCCAGTCATTAAACAGATTTGGGTTAAGCAACCAACCTACGCTGCCCTCGTAGTAAGATGTTGTCCCCATAGAAGCCACGGTGTCACCACCTATATCAATTCTTCTTATACTCGAGTACATCGATGTGATGTTTTTATCCCAACGAACTAGATCATAGAAAATCTTGGCTTCATTGGCGATATACCAACCTTCAGGGTGACCAATATCGCCGTTATTGGCTTCTCCCCATCCGAAGCCATTAAAGTAATGCCAACTGGTACTGAGTTTGTATCTTCCCCAATCATTTTTGTCTTCAAAGGTCAGCTTGATCTTGGGCTCAATTATGTATGCCCATGCATCGGTATTGTAATAGACCCCGTCCAACTGTTCTTGAATAGGCTCAAGTAATGGAGATCGATATTCGAAGTCATTGCGGTAATAAGAAATATGATTACCAATTGCAGAGCTGAAACTCCAATATTCGTCTAACTGAGATACATTCGCGAATTCCACGTAGCCAGACACTACCGACTCTTTTTGCAAATCAGATTTTGTTGTTGAAGCATATTCAACATCTTTCTCGATCCGTAATGCCGACAACCGTAGAGTGACTTCTTGATGGTTATCTTCAATATATTCAGGAAGCTCGAATGTGTACGGAAGGCTGATTGAAGCAATATCTTTTCTTCGACTCACCGAATCGTTCGAACCAATCTCTTCATTATCTAAACGAAAAACTTTGTTTGGGTCAAAGTTATTAATACCAAACGTAAACACGTCAGTATCATTGAGCAGAACGCTTGTTGCGAAGGTTTGCTCTAGTTCCTTTCTGAAAAGATCAGACACGGAGTTGGCATTAGCGGTGGTTGGCACTACCGTTAAAAATAGAGGAGCCGCGGTTAAAAATAGAGGAACCGCTAGCGTCCAACATGTGCTAGTCACATAAAATGACTTTGAATCTGGCATTTCTCTTATCACTTAAAGTACTTCCTAGCTAAAACGCCAGTAAAGTATAAATTCAAATATTTCAAAGAGCTCACCAACTAACGAGCAAGCTCCAAAATGTTGCGTTGTATGAAGGTATTTCTGCCACTTTGTTTCGCTTGGTAAAGCGCTTGATCGACCTTTTCGTAAATAGAGGCGGTAGATTCTCCCCCATCAGGCACGAATGAGAGCACACCTTGTGACGCTGTCACTCTATCGGAAGCCGTTGAGTGATCATGGGCGTAATTCATTTCATGTAGAGCTTCTTTGACTCGAGTCGCATGTACCTTAGCGGCTTCACTGTCTGTATCGCTAAGAATCAAAACAAACTCTTCACCGCCATAGCGACCGACAAACTCTCCCGCACGCACAAAAAGCTGCTTCAAGGTACTGGCAAGCCCTTGCAAACACTTATCCCCTTGAATATGACCGTAATTATCGTTGTAAGGCTTAAAGAAGTCTACATCAAGAAGTATGACAGTCATGGGTATATTACGTCTTCCGTGCCACGCAATGCTCTCTTCAAGTTTAGTATCCATATATCGACGGTTATACAATTTAGTCAGACCATCTTCATTGGCTTGTTGCTGCAGGAGAATATTCAGTTCTTCGAGCTTGGCGGTACTCTGTTTTAACTCTCGTCTCATGTGCGCAATACGCTGCATCGCAATCAACTTAGAGTTCAAAACAACTTTGTTTACCGGTTTGATTAGATAATCATCACCACCAGCATCAATCGCTTTCGCGATCATCTCCGGCTCTTCATGACCACTCAAAAAGATGATGGGAACCCATTCTGGGAATTGGCCACGAACCTCATTAGCCACTTCAAATCCATCCATGTCTGGCATGCTAATATCAAGTAACACGAGTTCAGGATCAAAATCAGAATAAACATTCAGGGCTTCTTTTCCGCTACCAACAGCTTCTACAACATGACCCAATTGCTTGAGTCGAATAGCGAGTTGCATCCTGTCTAGTTGAACGTCATCAACCAGCAATATGCGCATCGAAGATCCCTTTTCTATCATCACATCACCTTTATCTAGTGTTGAATATTCAAAGTAGCTCAAATTTGGGCTTAAATCATGCCCTAATCTCTATATTATATTGACTTTTTTACAGATCTTTTTAGCATTGTTTCTTTTTAAAGAGAAATACTATGTCAGACGCTACAAACAACGAAGTACAAGAAATCGATTTAACCACTATCTCACCAGAGCTTCGCCAAGTTATCGAATTTGATGAAGTGCCTAAAGAGATGCACAACATGGTTACTTCTATTCATGAGGTGTCTGAAGAAGCAGTGCGTGAAACTTGGAGCAGTCTTCCAGCAAGCGCACAAAATGTTTTGGACAACTTTGAGCAATTCCACGCTCTAATCTCTGTTAGCCAAGCTTTCGCTGGCGTAAACATGATGGAGGAGTTCCCTACTCTTAAACTTCCAGAAGGCATGTCTGATGAAGAAAAAGAAGAGTACCGAGCTCAACTGCTTGACCAAATTTTACATAACTGTGTAAAAGACATGGCTAAGCAAATCAAGAAAGCGCGCCGTGATGCTATCTTGAAGCGTGATTTCAAAGAAGTTTTCATCCGCTAAGCTATTCATCGCACCTAAATTTAGGTTGAATGCTTAACGAAAAATTAATGATTAAGCCGTATGTTATTTAAAACATGCGGCTTTTTTGTACCTGCAGCTTTTTCTGTTCGTTGCTTGAGAGCTTCGCTCACAATATGTTTGTGTTTTTGCCACTGAAGCTCTTGTCAGTGTCGCTTTTGACATTCGACAAATAAGCAATATGCCTTAACACTCATACAGTGTGGCGCAAAACTGGCAGTTATACCGTAAAAAAAATGACGCATGTATCCATTCATGGAATCAAGATCAATATTCATGTCGCGGAGAAGTATTCATATTGCAGACAAGCAGTAAGCATCACTGACAAACGTTAAACTCGCTGACAAGCAGTAAGCATCGCTGACAAACGTTAAATTCGCAGACAAGCAGTAAGCATCGCTGACAAACGTCAAACTCGCTGAAAAGCAGTAAACATAGAAAAGACAATGATCGAACTTATCTCACTCATTGCCTCAAAGGTCGTGCTTGAATCAGTGCGTGACGGCAATATCTCGCTGGGCGACACTCACGCCTTTAATTTGAGCGTAGACTTGCTGACCGATTTCCAAACTCAACTCGTCCAGAGCCCACAAGGTTATAGTGGCCCACAAGTAACAACCAGGCTCTAGCTCCAGTTCTACTGCAACACTCTGCTTGTTTGAGCCTTGCTGGTGCGTCTCTACGCTTTTAATGGTCACAGGGAGGATATTACGTATAGAAGTGCCTTGCGGCTGTTCTAGCGTGATAGAGACATCATTTGCCCTAACTTGTAACCTTACCGCAGCTCCAATGTCGCTCGACACCTTCTGAACCCACAACGATGTCGATTTACCAAGCTTCAGTCGAGACAACGCGTAATCGTCATTGTGCTCAGCCAACGTCCCCTCAAACAATGAACTTTGTTCTGAGAATGATTGCCACGGCTGCATGGCTCTTGAAGCCCACACTTCTTCCGTCACACCCGACGAAATGACTTTGCCTTGCTCTATGATCACAAGGTGATTCGCTAAGCGTAGGATCTCATTAAGGCTGTGCGTCACGTAGATGATTGGAATATTCACTGTTTCAGAGAGGTTTTCCAGAAACGGCATCACTTCACGCTTACGAGGTAAGTCGAGAGAGGCCAATGGCTCATCCATCAACAAAATACTCGGCTTAGACAACAAAGCACGTCCAATTGCCACACGTTGCTTCTCACCGCCAGACAGGCGAGCTGGATAGCGATCAAGCAATGAGTCCAAAGACAACAGCGAGACTATTTGCTCAAAGTGCGCTTTGTCAGCACCTTTCATGCCGTACTTAAGATTCGCCGCGACTTTCATGTGCGGGAACAATCGCGATTCTTGGAACACATAACCAACGTTGCGTTTGTGGGTTGGCAAATTAATGCCATTACGACTATCAAACAGAGTGGTTCCAGATACGCTGATCAAGCCTTTGTCTGGCTGTTTAAGGCCACTAATCGCATTGATTAGGGAGGTTTTCCCCGCACCAGAACGACCAAAAATCGCTGTAATTCCGCTGCTAGGGAGTTCTAAGTCGATATCGAAAAAGGTTTCACCAAGCTGCTGTTGATATTGAAGGATCAAAGCACTCATGCGTTCCCTCCCAAGCGTTTTGCTGACTTTTTGTTGAGCCACTCAGATAGCATTAATGAACCAAGCGCTATCACAATTGAAATGACACACAAACGCGCCGCTTCCATTTCTGCGCCAGGGGTTTCAATAAAGGTATACATGGCCAATGGAATGGTTTGAGTTTCACCGGGAATATTTGAAACGAAGCTGATGGTCGCACCAAACTCACCTAGGCTTCTTGCGAATGAAAGCATGGTGCCGGTAATGATCCCAGGGATCATCAAAGGTAAAGTGATGGTGAAAAACACACGAAGAGGTGAAGCGCCCAATGTGGCTGCGGCCTCTTCCAGTTTACTGTCTACGGTTTCTAGGCTCAGACGAATAGAGCGAACCATCAATGGCAGCGCGACAACAACACACGCGAGTGCCGCGCCCTTCCAGCTAAAACTGAATACGATACCAAACACGTCATTAAGCCAAGAGCCAATAACGCCTTGTCTGCCCATCATCACTAGCAACAAGTAACCGATGACCACAGGTGGAAGCACCAAAGGCAAATGGACAATACTTTCTACAATGCTTTTGCCCACAAATTGTTTCTTAGCAAGCAACCATGCCAAGCCGATGCCGATAGGAATAAGCCACAAGATGGCAAACCCAGCGACTTTCAAGCTCAGCATTAAGGCTTGGTATTCGTATTCCGATAAATACATCATTTAACGCACTTCAAATCCAAAACTGTTCAAGGTGTTCTTCGCTTTTTCGCTATTTAGGAAAGTATAAAACTCTTCTGCGACGACTTTATCGCTCAATTTCGCTACAGGGTAACGTATTGGCGTATGTAAATTTGATGGGAACGTCGACACGAGGTTCACTTCTTTAGAAAGCAACGCATCTGTTTTGTAGACAATACCAAGCTTAGCTTCACTACGCTCTACCAAAGCCAATGCCATTCGAACATTGTTACTTGGTGCCAATCGAGTCTTCACGTCGTCCCAGACACCTAACGTTTCTAGCGCTTCTTTCGCATAGATACCTGCAGGAACCGACATAGTGTTGCCAACCGCAAGTCTTTCATTCGTTAGTAGTTTAGCCCATTGGTCACCGTTTGCTAGATCCAAAGATATTGGTGTCTCTTTCGGGGAAATCAACACCAATTCGTTTTCGCACAAGTTTGTGACATTGTCACTAGAAACCAATTGACGATCGACTAAATGCGTCATCCATTTTTCGTTTGCCGAGATAAAGATGTCTGCTGGCGCGCCTCTTTCGATTTGGCGCACCAAAGATGACGTGCTCGCATAAACTGGAATAACATCGACAGAATGATCTTTCTCAAACTCTTCGACCAACAAGTTAACCGCATTCGTCATCGACGATGCAGCGTAAACTCGTAGCTTTTCCGCAGCCAAAAGATGACTAGAACTCAATGCCGAAGTTAAGGCGATGGTTAAAAGGATGACTCGCTTTTTCATTGTGATCACTTATCTATTGTTCGTTTCAGTTCTTGAGATCGCTTTTAAGTCAGACTCAACGGTTTAACGAAAGCTAAAGCTATTAACTCAGCTAAAGCTTTTAACTCTGACTGAAGCTATTAAGTCAGACATAAACTTTTGAATTCAGGCTAAAGCTTTTAAATTCAGACCTAAATGGTTAATTCCGGCCAAAGCAAGTCAAGATTTAAATGCTCTTCGATGGCATCAGCGATTCGATTGATACCCAGCTCTTTAAGCTGTTCATGGTCAATCGCTGTTACATCGTCGGCTCCTGCCCATTCGCAAATAAGCGACAACGCATCGCTGTTATCGAATACGCCATGCAGGTAAGTACCAAAAATCGAGTTATCTTGATTCACAGCGCCATCAAGGCTGCCTGATTCTAACTGAACCGGTAATGCTATTTCTTTGACATCAGTCCTACCTACGTGGATCTCATACCCTTTTACTTGTGCTGTTTTGCCATCAAGTGTCATGGTGCCACGCACGTTTGTTAAGGTTTTCTGTTGTGTTAGCGTCGTTTCAGTATCGAGATACCCTAACCCTTCGCTGCTTCCTGGCTCACCTTCAACGCCATCTGGATCGTGGATGATATTTCCTAGCATTTGGTAACCACCACAAATACCCATCACTTTGCCGCCCAAGCGTAAATGACGCTGAATATCTTTATCCCAGCCTTGTTGTTTTAGGTAATCCAAATCTGCTCTTACCGATTTTGTACCCGGCAAGATAATCAAATCTGCATTGTTTACACGTTCACCTTTACCGACATAACGTAAATCAATGGAAGGATTAAGTCTTAACGCGTCGAAGTCCGTATGGTTGCTGATTCGGGTTAGCACTGGCACCACGACTTTAAGTTTAGCTTCTCCGTCAGACTCTTGGGCTGAGGTAATGGCATCTTCCGCTTCTAGGTTAAAACCATGCAGATATGGCAATACACCAATCACAGGCTTGCCGGTTTTCTCTTCTAACCAATCAAGTCCAGATTGAAGTAACGCGATATCGCCTCTAAAGCGGTTTATCACAAAGCCTTTTACGCGAGCTTGTTCGGACTCAGATAACAACTCTAATGTGCCGTAGAGGTGCGCAAAAACGCCACCACGGTCAATATCGGCAACAATGATCACCGGGATGTCCGCTTTCTCAGCAAATCCCATGTTAGCGATATCATTTTCGCGAAGATTGATTTCGGCTGGGCTACCCGCACCTTCAATCATCACGCTTTCGTATTCTTCAGAAAGTCGGTCAAACGAATCAATAACGGTATCCATCGCCACTTTCTTGTAATCATGATAGCCCGTAGCTTCCATATTACTGATCGCTCGGCCTTGCAGAATAACTTGTGCGCCAGTATCTGAATTGGGTTTTAGCAATACCGGATTCATGTGAACAGTAGGTTCAATGTTACAAGCTTGCGCCTGAACCGCTTGAGCGCGACCAATTTCGCCGCCATCTTTTGTCACCGCACTGTTTAACGCCATGTTTTGTGGCTTAAAAGGTGCCACTTTGATTCCTTTCCTTGCCAAAACACGGCATAAACCTGCCACCAAAACACTTTTTCCGGCATCTGACGTTGTTCCTTGAACCATAAGGGCGTTTAACGGTGATCGCATCTGTACTTAAATCCTTAATTTCTTAATTTCTTAATTTTCAATTTATAGCTGTAGGCAATATTTCTCTGCCTCCATCTTAACGTCATTGCCGAGTAGATGCTCAATAAAATGAATGGAAAATGAATGTGTTACTCAGTCTGGATTCAACCCCAGTGTTGTTTAATAGCTCCATCGAAACGAAGCTTATGAACGATAAGCAGCGCATCAGCAAATAAAACGTACTAACGAAAAGAAACGTTTCAAATTCAGAAAAACGTTTCTACTAAAAACAACATTAAGGGATTCACCATGAAAACAACTGTATTAGCTATCGCATCTACTATTATCCTTGCCCCTACTTTTGCAATGGCTAGTGACCACCACAGCAGCAATAACAACAACAGCAATAGCAAGCACGAGAGCGCTATCGCTTACACAGGGCCGATTGAAACCGTTTCTGTTGCTACACTACTTGCAGACACAAGCATGTTCGCAGAGCAAGAAGCGATTGTAGATGGCAAGATTGTTCGTCAGCTAAAGAATGATACATTTGTCTTCTCTGATGGACAGAGTGAAATTCAAATCGAATTGGATGATGATATCCGCCTAGCACAACCGCTAACTGCTGATACTAAAGTACGTATCTTCGGCGAATACGAAGGCGGCAAGACACCGGAAATCGAAGTGGATCATATCCAAGTTCTATAAGCGATAAATATAAAACATACTGACTTCAAATAATTGGCCTGCATATTGCAGGCTTTTTTGTATTATACTGCCGAAAAATACAATTTATATGGAGTCACCATGCTAGGTTGCACGAATAAGACTGTCCTTTTAGGACTAGCTGCACTGTGTTCATTCTCTGCGTCTGCAAACAACTTTAACTACAACACATTCGAGCTACGCATGGGGGCTAGCCCTAGTACGTTTGGTGGTGAGTTCACAACACTATTTACTCAAAATGCTCATTTTATCGGTCGTATTGATAGTGGTTTCGAAAGTGACTGGGATGCTGCAGCTGGTGTTGGCTTTAATGGTCCGATTGGACAGTTTGCCGATATCTATGGCCAGATGCTGTTACACAACATCGAGCGAAACGATGAAAACGACATTAAAACGGAAGTAAACATCGGCGTAAAAGCCTGGATCATTGCAAATGTTGAAGTCAACGCACGCCTTGGTCAACTGATTGATAACGATAACAGCAACTCAATTGTTGGTTTTGGTGCTCGTTTTCACTCAACCGATCAACTTTCTGTTGGTGTAGATCTGCGAAACAACGGTACTTATGGTCATCAAATCTTAATGTCTGCTCGATTCGGCTTCTAAACTGAATCAGCTGCCTAGGTTTTATTGATAAGCTAAGGTTTCGTCACTAAGTAATAAATAGCTGTACAAATTACATAGAAAAGCCCCGAACACATTAATGTTCGGGGCTTTTTTGTTTGTTAGTTTCGCTGGCTTTTAGTCGTTCACGCCCTAAGCCAGCGACTTACTTTATAAATTAACCATCAGCATCTTTTTCTGATGATCTAAGTACTCTTCATAAGTACCTTGGAAACTAACCAGTTGCTTGTCTTTCACATCAATAACGTGTGTCGCCAAAGAAGAAACGAACTCACGGTCATGGCTTACGAAGATAAGTGTGCCAGTGTAAACCTTCAACGCATCGTTAAGCGCTTGAATTGCTTCCATGTCCATGTGGTTCGTTGGTTCGTCCATTACAAGCACGTTGATGTCTTGCATCATTAGCTTGCCGAATAACAGACGGTTCTTCTCACCACCTGAACAGTTACGCGCTTTCTTGTTCGCGTCATCAGCAGTAAACAATAGACGACCTAGAATGCCACGTACCATAAGGTCATCGTGCTTCACTGTGCGCCATTGAGAGATCCAATCGAAGATGCTCAGGTCGTTGTCAAAGTCAGTCGTGCTATCTTGTGGGCAGTAGCCTACCGATGCGTTTTCAGACCATTTAACGATACCTTCGTTTTGCTCTAGTTCTTGAACTAGGCAACGTAGCAGCGTGGTTTTACCCACACCGTTCTCACCGATAACAGCAAGACGTGTGCCCGCTTCAAGCAGCAAGTTCCCACCAGCAAACAGTGTTTCGCCATCGAAGCCGTGACTAAGCTCTTTAAGTTCAAGCGCTTGACGGTGCAATTTCTTGCCTTCACCAAAATCAATTGATGGGCTCATACGGCTCGATGATTTCACTTCATCAAGCGTGATTTTGTCCATTTTCTTAGCACGTGAACTTGCTTGCTTCGCTTTAGATGCGTTTGCACCAAAACGGTTAACGAAATCTTGAAGTTCGCTAATTTCAGCGGCTTTCTTAGCGTTGTTTGCTAGAAGTTGGTCACGAATCAAACCAGAAGCTTCTAGGAAGTACTCGTAGTTACCAGGGTAAACACGTAGCTCACCGTAGTCGATATCAGCCATGTGCGTACACACAGAGTTCAGGAAGTGTCTATCATGCGAAATGATGATCATTGTACATTTACGCTGGTTTAGCTCTTCAGCAAGCCAGTTGATCGTGTGAATGTCCAAGTTGTTGGTTGGTTCATCAAGAAGCAGAATATCTGGGTTTGCAAATAGAGCTTGCGCCAGAAGCACACGCAGTTTCCAACCTGGAGCAACTTGCTGCATTAGGCCGAAATGGAACTCTTCTTCGATACCCGCTTGAATTAGGATATCACCTGCACGGCTTTCAGCTGTGTAGCCATCCATTTCAGCGAATTCACTTTCAAGTTCAGCGACTTTCATACCATCGTCTTCGCTCATTTCTGGCAAAGAGTAAATACGGTCACGTTCTTGTTTTACTTCCCACAGTTTTCTGTCACCCATGATCACAACGTCGATAACGCTGTATTGTTCAAAAGCGAACTGATCTTGGCTTAGCACACCCAGTTTTTCTCCTGGAGTGATAGAAACGTTGCCCGAGCTTGGCGTTAATGCACCACTTAGGATTTTCATGAACGTTGACTTGCCGCAACCATTGGCGCCGATCAAACCATAGCGGTTGCCGTTACCAAATTTAGCAGAGATGTTTTCAAACAGCGGCTCTGCGCCAAATTGCATTGTGATGTTCGCGGTAGATATCAAAGAACTAATTCCTAAGCGTGTACTGACAGATAATTATTAGGCTATTTCAAGAACCAAAATAAGAAGTACGAAAGTATGGATTAAACAAAAATCGAAGCGCGGATTATATAGAGATCTCGATCACGTTGTCGAGGCCAAACCGTAAACGAATCGTAAACATAGACCATTTAGATGCTTTTCATACGTTATTAACGTGTAAATAGAAAAATCCCCACCAGTTGAACTGACGGGGATTCTATTTATCGACACTAAAGTGTTCTGTTAAAGCTATCTCTCTTCAAGTCTAAAAACCCTGATTATGAGACGAAGTGCTATTTAGTAATTTTCTTTTGAACGTACTTTTGGCTTACATCCACTACCGCAACATCTCTAAAGAAACTTCTACCCAATAGAATAGGGAAAGAAAGATGCGTTCGGTCTGCTAACGTAAACTCAGTTTTGTCTTTCAGATCGCCGATTTGAATTGAAGCTACGACAACAGCACGTCGTTGTGTGCCTTCCGCGCTCGACTGCTTGATCTTAACCCAACGCTCTACCGGTAAACTGATCTCTTTGGTTGTGATACCGTCATGTTCAATTTTAAACTTAACCCAATCTTTTCCGTCACGCTCAAAATCAACGATATCTACAGCACTGATCGAAGATGTTGTTGCGCCTGTATCAATACGAGCTTTAAATGCTTCTTTCAAACCAGGAACAAACACCCACTCTTCTTCACCAAGAATCAGTTTTCCATCATCCGTTTTTAACGGTTTTGCTGGTGGCTTTTCAACTGGCTCAGGTTTAACTTCTGGCTCAGTTGGTTTTACTTCTTCAGGCTTCTCTGTAGGTTCCGTTACTTTCTCGCCTTCAGTTGCGTCAGTCTTTGAAGAGTCATCCACAACAGGTTGTTCTACTTGAGGCTTTTGCTCTGGCTCGACAGGAACTTGAGTCGTCGTCGAACAAGCAAACAGGCCACCACTTAGCATTAAAACTACAATCGCTTTCCAATTATACATTCAGTCACCTTTTATTTCGAAACGTTAGCTATCGCTTTAGCTACATAAGGAATATGGGATTCAGAAAGGCCTGCGATATTGATGCGTCCGTCACCAACACCATAGACTCCATATTCTTCACGTAATTGATTCATTTGAGTTTCTTTAAAGCCTAGTACACTAAACATACCTTTATGGCTTTCAATGAAGTCAAAGTGTGACGTGTTGTAAGTATTTCGCAATTCATCACATAAACTTTGGCGC
This sequence comes from Vibrio sp. G-C-1, assembly GCF_021728015.1. Classification (NCBI taxonomy): domain Bacteria; kingdom Pseudomonadati; phylum Pseudomonadota; class Gammaproteobacteria; order Vibrionales; family Vibrionaceae; genus Vibrio; species Vibrio sp. G-C-1. Next base: position 29,755 of record NZ_JAKKCR010000004.1, read on the forward strand.
AGATTTAACAAACGTTGCTGCATTTCACTCAATTCTTGCTTCCAAATCGATGTTAGCTCTTGATTCTGAAGAATTGTTTTAACCAACGCGGCACCGTGATCAGGCGGCATCGTGTAAGTTGAACGAGCAAGCGTTAGAAGCTTACCTTTTGCGTTACCAACGTGTTCGCTGTTCTTACCAATCACAATCGCTGCACCCGTTCTTTCACGGTACAAACCGAAGTTTTTTGAACAAGACGTAGTAATCAGCATCTCTTCTACGTTGTTAGCCATATGTTGAAGACCTTTCGCGTCTTCTTCTAGGCCATCGCCAAAGCCTTGGTAGGCAATATCAACGAACGGTAAGAAACCATTCTTCTGAGATAACTTGGTGATTTCCTGCCACGCTTCAAAGTTGATATCCGCACCCGTTGGGTTATGGCAGCAACCATGCAGTAGTACCACGTCTGATGGACCCGCTTTTGAAAGGTCATCCAACATTCTTGCAGTATCAACTTGCTTCGTTTCAGGACTGAAGTAATTGTAGTATCGAACTTTTAAGCCCGCTGCTTCCATCACCGGTTTATGGTTAACGTAGCTTGGGTTTGAGATCCAAACGGTGGTGTCTGGTTGAGAGACTTTCATTAAATCGCCCAACATACGAAGTGCACCGCTTGCACCTGGTGTTTGAATCGCAGCAACGCGATCCATTGCTGAAGTCCCTTTAAGCAGCAGATCAACCATGCTCTGGTTAAACTCTTCACAGCCTGCTAGGCCAACGTAAGCTTTGGTTTTCTGAGTATCGACAACAATGTCTTGAGCCATAGAAACGGCTTTCATGATCGGTGTTTCGCCTTGGTCGTTTTTGTAAACGCCAATGCCTAAATCGACTTTGTCAGTACGAGGATCGCCGCGGTAAGCGACAGAAAGAGATAAAATTGGATCTAAAGTTGGTTTTGGTAGATGTGAAAACATGAAAGTCACAACCCTTTGAAATTCAAGTATTGAATTTCACGTTAACATTTTCGTACTAAAATCAGAAACATTTTTTAATAGAAGAGCTTAGTTACCAGAAGTAATCAGAGATTGGTCATTTTAAGCCAAGATAAAGTGAACATTTCGGGTGTTTAATGACCAATCACAAAATAAACGGGCTTATTGTTAAGTCTTTTGTTACGACTTCAATTAAGTGTTCTGTTTGAATTGCCTCGGTGTCATTCCAGACCACGCCTTAAACCGAGTACTAAAGTTAGCGGCATTGGGATAACCCACTATCTCGCCAATATGTTGAATCGACCAATCACTCGACTTCAGCAAGCGTGCTGCATACTCCATCCTCATACGCATGATATGAGTCATAGGGCTATGTGAATAATAACGTTGGCACAAACGATGGAAATGGGGCTCTGAACACGGGAATAAGCCTGCCAGCTCATGAACGTTCCATTCCTTGTGGAGCTGCTTTTGTACGTTATCGAACACTCGTCTTAAACGAATCAAATTGCGTGACTGTTGCTGCGGTACCGGCGCATTAATCATGTATTCTATTTGAGCCACACTATAATTAGCAATTGCTCCTCCTAAATCGATGGGTAAGGCAATACTTCTGAGCAAGGTATGAATGCAGGACGACACCACCTCAGCTGCTGGCGAAAGGGTGTAGTTAACTTCATCACTCACGACACCCTCCCATTTTTTATCTGGCGAGAGAAAGATCCATGCAATTTGCCATGTTTCTTCTTCAATCCCGAATCCATTCTCAATGCCCGCAGGCACGGTAATACACGACCCTGGCTCTAGAATGTAGCGACACGCCCCACTTTCCAACCAACCTTTGCCCCTAACCGTATATAGCAGCATGTGCTTTTGTTGGTTTTTCCTATGCACTGAAAAGAAATCTCGACACGACGCCGTCCCACACTGAACGATACCGAGCTCTTCGAATGCCAATACATGGCTTTGGTCGACAAACTCTTGATGCGTGTTTTCAGAAATCTCATACCGTTCTTGCTTCTCATTCATTCAATTGATAGCTCGCATAAATTTCCAAACCACTAAACTAGATAGTTTGGCAAAAGTTTGTGATGAACAGGAACAATACAGGCAAAACAAATGCCGATAAACTTCTCGCATATTAACCACAGGGGAAATGCGATGCTCTCGACATATCGTCATTTGGACAAAGATTTTTGGCAAAAACTTTTGCACATCGGTTTGCCTGTCTCACTGCAAACCATGTTGTTTTCATTACTAGGCGTGGTCGATATTTTTATGGTCAATCAGCTTGGTGATTCTGCAACCGCCGCTGTTGGCGTTGGCAACCGCATCTTCTTCTTCAACTTGATCATGGTATCGGGGATTAGCGGAGCTGTGAGCGTGCTAGCTTCACAATATTTTGGCGCCGGTAATTTCAACGGAATTCGACGTACACTAGCGCAATCATGGGCACTGTCGATCTTTGCCATCATCCCCTTTGTTTTCATCTATACATTGGCTCCTGAATCAGTGGTGTCTGTGGTGGCCTCAGACCCTGATTACGTCCGATTGGCAACGGATTACCTTTGGATAACAGGAGCCAGCCTTATTGGTACCGCGATCGTAGTGCCGCTAGAAAGCGCACTGCGATCGGTCGGCGAAGCCAAGCTGCCCACCAAGATCAGCATCTGGGCAATCATCGTTAATGCGATTCTCAACGCATTGCTGATCTTTGGTTTGTTTGGATTTCCAGAACTGGGCGTAGTTGGTGCGGCTATTGGCACCACGGTGTCTCGATTCTTTCAGACGATCGCGCTGCTTATCATGACGAAGAAACACTATGTGCATCTATTCCCGACATTAAGCAATTGGCGAGATGCGATATTACCTAAGCATAGAAAGAAGTACTTCACGATAGCGATACCTATGTTGATTCATGACACGGCTTGGGCGGGTGGCATTCTGATTTATAACGTTATTGTTGGTCAGATGGGCGTTGGCGAGCTTGCGATCATTTCACTGTTATCACCAGTAGAAAGCATCTTGATCTCGGCGTTCATGGGCTTTGCCGTCGCTGCTTCGATCATTTTAGGCAACGAGATCGGCGCGAAGAACTATCAACGTGTTGAGAATACCGCTTGGGGATATGTTTTGGTCAGCTGTGGGCTTGCTGCTCTGTTAGCCTTGATGTGCTGGTTTGCTAAACCCGCGATCGTGTACATGATCGAGCTTACACACTTAGAGTTCAAAGACACGGCAGTCAACGTTACCTTAGTCATGGCACTCGGCATGATACTGAGAGTCTTCAATATGGTTGGCATTGGCGGCGTGCTGAAAAGTGGTGGAGACATCAACTACAGCATCTTCATCGATCTGTTTGGCCAATGGGCGATTGGTATTCCCCTTGCCTACTTTACTGCGCTAGTGTTGGGTTGGCCGTTAGAATGGGTTTTGATGATTGTGTTACTCGAAGAGCTAGCCAAAATAGTTCTGACGAGCCAACGGATTCAATCTAAGAAATGGATAAATAATCTAATCGACGAGCCTGAGCATATTCCTATTTAGACAGGCGCCAAACCGACACTTACGTTCGGGCGATAGATTCAAAAGAACTCACCCCCAAGGGCTGATTTGTAGCATTGCGCTAACGATGAAGCCCTTTTTTCTGTTTCTGTTTACGAGAATACTGAATCAGAACAAATCTTATAAGTCAGTAAACCGATGGATGATTTGGTTTGAACTACCACGCCAATCTAACATTGGATCCGCTTTATCTTGCTCGAAGCGACCATCAATCAAGGTATCAACGTATTCCAATACTTGCTTCTGCTTTTCATCAAGCTCATCTAGCTCGTAGCCCGTCCACATCCAGATGTCTTTGCCTTCACATTCTGCTTTCACACGCTGAACAAGCTTAAGCACTTCAGACACGTTTGCCGGATGCATTGGGTCACCACCAGAAAGTGATAAACCACGACGCTTGATTCGCGGATCATTGAGATCAGCGATAATTTGGTCTTGCAGTTCTTGAGTAAACAAATGCCCAGAGTCCAATCTTTGTGTCGACTGGTTATAACACCCGCGACACTGGTGCACACAACCCGACACAAACAAAGTGCAGCGTGTTCCTGGGCCGTTTACAACGTCGATTGGGTGATATTGATGGTAATTCATAAGGCAGTATTGAAACTCGTTATTGCTTAATAGTTTGAAGGAAGTGCTGTAACAACTGAAACGAAAGAATTGGTATCGACATAGCGCCGATACCAATCTTATTTCTTGAAACGTAGCTCTTCTAAGTTAACTCGCTAAAGATCGCAGATCTTAACTAAGATCCTTCGTTAGATTAAAGATGCTTTACGCGGCGTTTAACTTCTTCTTGTTTACCGAAGTTAAATGGTCGTGCATCTGGGCTACCAAGGTAACCACAAACGCGGCGCGTTACCGACACTTTGGTTGAGTCATGGTTGCCACACTTAGGACACGTAAAGCCCTTACTTGTACAGTCGAACTCACCGTTGTAACCACATTCGTAGCACTCATCAATCGGCGTGTTGGTGCCGTAGTAAGGAACACGTGTGTAGCTGTAGTCCCATACGTTTTCTAGCGCTTCGATGTTCTTCTGCATGTTCGGGAATTCTCCGTAACAGATGAAACCACCGCTTGAGATTTCTGGATAAGGCATCTCGAAATCGATCTTGTCGTATGGGTTCACTTTCTTCTGCACATCTAAGTGGAAACTGTTGGTGTAGTAACCACGGTCTGTTACGCCATCAATCACACCAAACTCTTTGGTGTCGATGCTACAGAAACGGCTACATAGGTTTTCACTTGGTGTGCCGTATAGACTGAATGCGTAACCTGTCTCTTTCGTCCAAGATTCCACTTCACGCTTCATGTATTCCACCAGCTCAAGCGCTTTAGCACGCATTTCGCCGTCGTCGTACAGGTGAACGTCTGTGCCGTAAAGCGCAGTCATTGCTTCGTGGATACCGATGTAACCAAGAGAAACCGATGCACGACCGTTCTTGAAGATATCAGCAATGGAGTCGTCAGCTTTCAAGCGAACGCCACAAGCACCTTCCATGTAAAGGATTGGAGCAACGCGCGCTTTCACGTTTTCTAGACGCGAGATACGAGTTTCTAAAGCGCGACGAGCCAGCTTCAGTTTTTCATCAAGCAGTTCGTAGAACTTAGTCATATCACGCTGCGCGTTAATCGCAATACGTGGCAAGTTCAAGCTAACAACACCTAAGTTGTTACGGCCTTCGTGAATCAACTCACCATTTTCTTCGTAAGTATTCAAGAAGCTACGGCAACCCATAGGCGTTTTAAATGACCCTGTCACTTCTACTACTTTGTCGTAGTTAAGAATGTCCGGGTACATACGCTTAGACGCACACTCAAGCGCTAGTTGCTTGATGTCGTAGTTCGGATCTTGCTTCTGGTGGTTCAAACCATCTTTGATTGCAAACACCAATTTAGGGAACACGGCTGTTTTACGGTTCTTACCCAAACCTGCGATGCGGTTTTTCAAGATAGATTGCTGGATAAGTTTCGAACCCCAGCTTTCGCCTAGACCAAAACCAAACGTAACGAATGGAGTTTGGCCATTAGCCGTGTGTAGCGTATTTACTTCGTATTCCAAAGATTGGAACGCGTCGTAACACTCTTTCTCTGTACGAGAGATAGCAAAAGCTTCTGGGCTATGAATGTCCCACTCTTTCGCTAGTGATAAATGCTTCTCGTAGCTCGCCATAACGTAAGGCTCTAAAACCTCATCGATACGGTTAATCGTAGTACCGCCATAAATGTGGCTCGCGACTTGCGCGATGATCTGTGCGGTTACTGCTGTTGCTGTAGAAATAGACTTAGGCGTGTCGATCTCCGCGTTACCCATCTTGAAGCCATGCGTTAACATGCCTTTCAGATCGATAAGCATACAGTTAAACATTGGGAAGAACGGTGCGTAGTCTAGATCGTGGTAATGAATGTCACCACACTCGTGAGCTTGTACGATGTCACGCGGCAAAATGTGAGTTTTTGCATAGTGTTTAGCCACGATACCCGCCAGTAAGTCACGCTGAGTTGGGATAACTTTACCGTCTTTGTTGGCATTCTCATTGATCAGATCAACATTGCTTTCTTCGATCAAGCCTTCGATCTCACGAGTTAAAGCACTTTGCTTTTCACGTGCGATGTCACGGTCATGACGATATTCAATGTAGGCACGAGCCAGAGACTTATAAGGTCCCTGCATTAGCTCGTTCTCGACCAAAGTCTGAATTTCAGAAATATGAACTTCATCGTAGTCTTCGAGCTTCAACTCAACTGCTAATGCCACATTCAGAGCATAAATAGCAATTTCCTTATCGGCTTTGTCTGATGCTGCTTCCACTGCAGCTTGGATACGATCTCTACTGAATGGAGCTCTTGAGCCATCACGCTTGATTACGATTGATTTCACCACTTCTCCTTACTCTTGAGGTATTCACAGACTTATCCACAAACACACTATATAGAGCGATTTATCGTTTAACTAACACTAGATATTGTGGCGTATTTAACGAGAACCACCAACTTTGAGTATTGATTTGGATCAATAAAACGCGCACGCTGAACAAGATAAATCCAATATTATTACGTGAGTTCTCAAGTCGAAAAGAAACAATGTAACAATAAAAAAACTGCTAAAAAGAGTTGAATTTTTGGTAAGTGTTGTAGGATAACGGCTCAACTATATTGGACACCAAAATTAGGGATATTTGGGATGAAACGACTTCAAAAGTGGATAATGTTAGCTTGCTTACTCAGTAGCCAGACATTTGCTGAACCTTTGACCATATCCAGTTGGAATATCGAATGGTTATCAACCAACGAGGCTGTGAATAAGTTTTCTTCCAAACGAAACCAAGCAGATTTCGATAAACTCGAACAGTATTTCCAATCCTTAGATACGGATGTGGTCGCCTTTCAAGAAGTCGACGACGTCAATGACATTCAGCGCATCGCTGGCGATCAATACAAAATCTTGATGTCTGACCGCGCATTGCCCAAAAACAGTAACCGACAATTCAAAGAAGTGAACCAATATACGGGCTTCGCGGTTCGTAAAGGAATCGCTCTCACTGACTACGCTGACTTTCCTCTGGAAACGAGTGCTAACAGCAAGCTCAGATTTGCCAGTTATATGGTTGTGGAAACGGATTCAAATCCAATTCACATGTTGTCAGTGCACTTAAAGGCCGGATGCAGCGGCGCTTACAAGTCGAACCGTGACTGTTCAAGGCTCAAAGACCAAGCTCAACAACTGAATAAGTGGATACAGCAAAGAGAACGTAAAGGCGAAGACTACGCGATTCTGGGCGACTTTAACCATAACCTCTCCTACTCACGAGATTGGATGTGGAAAGATATGGCGCAAAATACCGATGCTCAGTTGGCAACAAGAAAAACTCGAGCAGATTGTAAGGTGCGCTCAAACCGCAATAACCATCGCACGCATCAATTTCGTTCGGTGATTGACCATATTGTGGTGAGCAAGTCCTTAGATGCCTCTCCTGCAAAGCAAAAGGTGTTTGAAACGCAAGATGTGCTGGACTACAAACTCAGTGATCACTGCCCAGTTTCAACAACGATCAAACAGTAAGTTATAGATAACTGCAGATTGTAGATAAGTGCAAATAATTGAAAACAGTAGATATAGAACGAGGCTGACTGGCTTTTTACTTAAAGCGGGTCAGCCTCTCTATTTGGTCAGATAAGAGCGAATCCTATCAGCCATGCAAGAAATGGTAGGCGCACTGCTAGCAGTTTTTATTGGTTCGACCCGCCAGCCACATCCCCACCAGCATACTTAAGACGAATAGCCATACCGTAGGGTTACCGCCACTAAGGCTGGTTACTGCAGGCCCTGGGCAAAAGCCTGCAATCCCCCAACCTAAACCAAACGCTGTAGAGCCAAGAATCAGCTTTCTGTCGATTAGTGGATTGTTACTGCTATCTAAATGTTCGCCATTGACGGCTTGAGAGCGCTTCTTAATGACCAGATGATAAAACGGAGCGAAGATCAATAGCGCGCCACCCATAACGAATGCCAAGCTAATGTCCCAGTTACCGGTAATGTCTAAGAAGCCGAGTACCTTGTTAGGATCAACCATGCCTGAAATGATCATTCCAACCCCAAACAGAAGACCTGCGAGCAAGCCGATAACGATAGTAAATGAAGAGTTTTTCATTATGCCCCCAAGCCAATCAGGTTTTTAACCAACACTGTTGCCATCGCGACACCCATAAATACACAGGTCGCGACAATTGAACGTTTAGATAAACGAGCCATTCCGACAATGCCATGACCGCTAGTACAACCGTTCGCCATCTTGGTACCGAAGCCCACCAATAGTCCGGCTATGATTACCACCGCGAAGTTGATCTCTTTTAATTGCGGAAGTTGGTAGCCCGTTGGAATCAATAACCAACCGCTTGCGACCATTCCGACAACAAAGGCAAGTCGCCAATGTTTTTCGGTTTTCTCTGTGTTGGTATCCGAGCTGGATTCAGATCCTGATTCTAATCTTTTGTTGTTTCTAGAAGGCAATAATCGGCTAACGATTCCGCTGATCCCCGCAACTCGCCCGATCCCCAACATCAGAATAATTGCCGACGCGCCTAGTAGCATGCCACCAAAAAATGCATCCCAAGGTATTAAACTCATCATTGACCTCTCCCATCCACAAACTTAAATTTAACTCGTCGCACTTCAAATTAGGTCTTACTAATAAATATAAATTAGAGTTTACTAATAAATATAAATTAGTCAATGCTAATGTAATGGCGTTATGTTTCGATTTGTAAGTTTGGAATTTAGAAGCGTCCCCCATGAAAAAAGCCCCTAGGCGTTAACCTAAGGGCTTATGATTTGATTCGGTTTATTGTGTCAGTTACTTAGTCTTGTTCTTTTCAGCTATCCACTGCGACATGTACTTGGTACTCGCCATGCTGTGGTGCTTGAGCATCGAACCAAAGAAGTTATCCAGTCGATGAGATTCAAGTTCAGACTCTAACGCAGTTAATCGCTCAATCAATTTGTCACCCAGTTGATTCTGCTCGTAGTGCGTTTCAAGGATCGAATGACATTGGCTTTGTGCCTTCAGCCACTTCTCTTCATCTTTATAGAGGGCAACGGCAGCTTCAACAAACTCGTCGATATCGTCTTCAACTGCGCCAGGCCATTGCAATTCACCTTGCGGTAACATGCCTTCACTACCAATTTCGCTCGTCACATTCGGAGTTTGTAACTTCATCGCATCAAGCAACTTGCCTTTAATGCCCGCGCCAAATCGTAGAGGTGCAACACACACACGTGCTTGCTCCATCACTTCTTGAGCGTCTTTAGCCCAACCTTTGATATGGAAACCGGTTTTAGGGTTGTGTAATGCAGTCGCTTTTGGTGGCGGATACGATCCATAAATATGAAGTTCAGTGTCAGGCAGCTGCTTGCGGATCTTCGGCCAAATCTTCTGTAACTGAAGCACTGCATCCCAGTTCGGTGCGTGTCTAAAGTTACCTATCGTCATGAAATGCTTACGTTCTTCAAAGCTTTTCGTGCTTTCAGGTAGAGTATTGAGATCAACCATGAACGGCAAGTGATGAAGCAGTTTAGGATCGACATTGAATTCAGATTGAAGCAGCTCCATCTCATAGCTTGAAATGATCAATGAAAGATCACAGCGTAAAATCGCAGCAATTTCACGTTTCGCCAAGTCACTGTATAAATGAGCTTTGGTCAGTTCAGTCTCTTTCTTAACGGCTTCGTGGCGTGCATTACGTAGAAACTGCAAGTCTTCGGTATCCAATAACTTAAATGCATTCGGACATACCTTCTCCACACGCCAGCCAAATTGCTCTTCCATCATAAAACGGTCGAACATCACGATATCGGGTTGCAGCTCTTCTATGTACTGGTCAAAGCTGTCGCAATTCAACTGTATAGATTGGCTCGTGATGCCCTCTTCAGAGAGATCAATCATGTGCTCGGTTTCTTGAGCTGGCGTTGCGAACTCAACGGACCAACCTTGCCTCTTAAATAGACGTAAAAGAGACATCATGTGGCTGCCAGCCGCCGATGAATTCGGTTCTGGCCAAACGTAGCCAATTGCTAAAACTTTCTTCAAAACACTTCCTAAGAAATAACAAAAGGGACTGTAGAAGTCCCTAATTAAACGTAAGTCGATTTATACCGCTGATTATAATGGGTTCTAAGAACTCAGCGATCAGATTCGCTCACCTACATTGCGAGCTATCATAAGCACTTCATCAGCAGAATACAGGTTTGAAATCGTGGTTTCGACTTCAGCGCCTAATGTCGACTGATACAGTTTTTGTGCAAAGTTATCCGCTCTAGTGGTAACCAGAACATGCTTTAGTGCCGAACCTTGCTGCGCTAGCTGCTGCTTCACTTGCGGCAGAGATTCAAGAATCAGCTTTCTACCCAATCCTTGACCTTGAGCGCTTGGCAATACGGCAAGTTGTTCTAGTTCTAAAACAGCTTCCGGTCTAAAGCCACTTTTCTGAACCCAAATAATGTAGCCAACAATTTCACCTTCGCTTTCAGCAACAAAGTTAAGAAAGCGTGGTGAAGCGATTAAGTTACATTGTAACCACTCTCGCGAATATTGCTGTCGAACAAAGGCTGCTTGATGAACCAAAGCCGCCCCATCGAGGTCGGCTTTCTTCATAAGGCGCACTTTACTCAAAACACTTTATCCATAACACGTCGCTCATTAGCGTTATTCAGTCGCTGAGTTTGGGTGCGTTTTACAGTGTAAAATGGCTCTTTCTAGAAGCTCTAAAGCAGATTTGTCGGCTTCCGGAAGCTTAGCATCTGATTGACCCAGCGGTTCAACACGGCTGCCCCATTTAATATGGCCAGCACCCCAAGTTAAACCCGCGCCAAATGCTGCAACAAGAATGTTGTCGTTAGGCTTAACGAAACCTTGCTCTAGCGACTCACATAATGCAATTGGCACAGTTGCAGCCGATGTGTTGCCGTAGTTTTGGATGTTAACAAACGCTTTTTCGCGATCGATACCCGCCATATCACACAGAGTTTGGATGATTCGGATGTTGGCTTGGTGCGGGATCACAACGTCGATATTGTCGGTTGAGATACCTGTGCGGCTCAAGACTGTGTGTGCCGCTGCGCCCATGCCTTTCACTGCGCGTTTGAAGATCTCTTTACCAACGAAATCGAAGTCCCAGTAACCGTTGTCAGCCGCAAAGCGGTCCATAGAAGTACCGAATTTTGGTACCGCTAGAATATCGCGGCCTTCGGCGTCACAACCGATTTGAGCTTCTTGTAAACCCACTTGCTCTTCAGTACGTGATAGAACCACAGCGCCAGCGCCGTCACCGAAAAGAACCGCAGTGTCACGCTTGGTCCAATCAATGAAGAATGACAGACGCTCAGCACCCACAACGATGGCGTTGCGGTAATTACCAGCCTGAATCAATCGAGTTGCCGTTTCAACGCCGTAGATGAAGCCAGTACACGCTGCGTTAAGGTCGAAAGCCGCTGCACTCTTAATGCCTAAGTTCTGTTGAACCTTAGATGCGGTATTTGGAATAAGGGAATCTGGGCTGCACGTCGCGATGATCACGAGATCGATATCTTCGGCTGTTAGGCCAGCACACGCCATGGCATGTTTCGCTGCAACAGTCGCTAGCTCAGAGGTATTTACATGACTGATACGACGGTTTTCGATACCAGTTCGAGTTCGAATCCACTCGTCAGACGTATCAATGAAAGTGCTTAGATCATCATTGGACAGCACGGCTGGTGGTAGACACTTTCCCCAGCCAGTAATTTCGGCGTAAAATTTTGTCATCATTTACCTGTTTATTGTTTGTTTTTATTTAAGTATCGTATTCTAGTTTTAAACAGTATAAGCGCTCCGTGCGTGATTCGTAAATCGCGTTAGCAACGGAGTTACAATAAAAAGAGAAAGTTATGTCTACATTCAACACACGATGCCCTTCTTGTAATGGCGTAAACCGAGTTCCTTCAGAAAGAATTTCAGAAAGCCCAACTTGTGGTAAATGCAAAACAGCATTGCTCGATGGCGCTCCAGTCGAAGGAACGTCACTTAATTTCCAATCTATCTTGAACAGTTCACAGCCTGTGGTTGTCGATTTCTGGGCGACATGGTGTAACCCATGCGTGGGTTTTGCACCTGTGTTCAGCGACGTTGCAAAAGAGCGCTCTGGAGATGTTCGATTCGTTAAGATTGATACTGAAGCTCAGCAACAGCTTGCCGCGATGTACCAAATCAGAAGCATTCCCACGGTGATGGTGTTTAAAGATGGCAAACGTGTCGATACGATTAACGGTGCGTTACCAAAAGGCCAATTTGATCAATGGCTTAATCAAGCTCTAACCAAGTAACACTATTATTTAAGCTATTGATTAAGCGATTTAATTGGCTTTGGCTTTATTCTAAGTAAGCACACAAAAATAGGTTAGAGAGTCTTACCAAATCAAGACTATCTAACCTACTGTTTTATTCGTGGTTATCACTTCGCTTCTTGAGTTAAACCACAGCTTCGCCTTTCGCTTGAATACTAGATGCTTGCTTACCTAACCCGTATTCCTCTTTGATTTGGTCTGCGACTTTTTCAGCAATCATAATGGTTGGCGCATTGGTGTTTGCCCCAATCAGTGTCGGCATCACAGAAGCATCAATGACTCTTAAGTTATCCAATCCATAAACTTTAAGATCGTTATCTACCACGGCTAATAAATCACTGTTAGGGCCCATTTTACAGGTCCCGACCGGGTGATACTGAGTATCTGCACGGTTGCGAATATCTTGCTCGATAGCCTTGTCATCACTGGCGTCCACTGGGTAGAAAGCATTGCCACGGATGTCATCAAACGCCGAACTCTCTAACATTTGATACTGCTTCTTCCAGCCCTTAATCATGATCTCCATATCTTCAGGATGACTGAAAAACGCAGGATCGATCTTAGGCGGATCATAAGGATCATTACTATTGAGCGTTACGCTGCCGTTGCTTTTCGGACGCAACAAGGTGACATGAGAGGTAAAACCATGACTGGTATGGATTTTTCTTGCATGGTCATCGACAACAGCGACCACAAATACAAACTCTAAATCCGGCACCGCGATATGATCTTCTGAACAAAGAAAACCTATCCCCTCTGCAAAATTACTGCTCATCTTGCCACGGCGTTCTTTGTGCCATAGCGGCAGAGCTTTGGTCATTTCAGAGGCCATTTGTAGCGAGATACCAAAAGTTTCACGCTTTTCACTGCACTTGTACGAATGCACCAAGTCGATATGGTCTTGGAGGTTCTTGCCCACTCCAGGCAACTCATGAACCTGTTCGATGTCATGCGCCTCCAAATCGTCTTTAGCACCGACACCAGACAGTAATAACAACTGGGGAGAACCAAATGCACCAGCAGATAGAATCACCTCTTTGTTGGATCTGATCTGATAACGCTGTCCGTCCGAGCCATATTCAACGCCAACCGCTTGCTTACCTTCAAACAAGACCTTATGCGTGGTGGCTTTAGTAACGACCGTGAGATTCGATCGTGAAAGGTTTGGCGTTAAGTAAGCCTTGGCAGCGCTGCATCGTTCACCATTCAGCTGAGTGACCTGGGTCGGCATCGCGCCAAACTGAGCAGCACCGTTAATGTCTTCGTTACGAGGTACACCTATAGACTCACACGCCGTTAAATAACGTTCCAGCATAGGGCTTGGCGATCTAAGGTTTGCCACATTAAGAGGACCACCTTGACCATGAAACTCATCTTGATGAACTTCGTTGTTTTCGGCTTTCTTAAAATAAGGCAGACACGAATCATAGTTCCAGCCTGTGTTTCCCAAGCTTTCCCATGTATCGTAGTCATAGCGGTGCCCACGAGCGTACATCATGGCATTGATAGAACTAGACCCACCAAGTGTCTTACCTCTCGGTTGGTAACCTTTGCGGCCGTTCAAACCCGGCTGTTCAACCGTTTCGAAGGCCCAATTATTGAGTTTGGTTGGCATCATCGCAACCACGCCAACCGGTGTATGAATGAATGGGCTCGTGTCTTTACCGCCCGCTTCTAACAAGCAAACAGTGACATTAGGATCTTCCGACAACCGAGAAGCCATGACACACCCCGCAGAACCACCGCCAACAACAATAAAATCATAACTATCCATTAGTCATCTCCGCTATTTCTAGTGGGTGCAATTCGCGCTTCAATATTTTGCCGGTTGCTGTCATGGGTAAGGCTTTGCGAATGAATACCTTACGCGGATATTTGTAATCGGCCAATTGCTCACGACACCATGTAATCAGATCTGCACTATCACATTGCGTATGTTCGTGAAGCACCACATGAGCGTGAATCTCCTCGCCTAGGCGATCATGATGTTCACCCACAACCGCGACCATTTCGACATCAGGATGACACATCAATACTTCTTCGATTTCGCGCGGATACACGTTGTAACCCCCACGGATGATCATGTCTTTAACGCGGTCAACAATGAACAAGTTGCCGTGCTCATCGGTGCGTCCAATATCTCCTGTTAGGAACCAACCGTCTCTTATCGCTTCTGCTGTCGCCTCTGGCCTTTGATAGTAGCCTTTCATGACACTTGGACTCTTGATGCAGACTTCACCCAATTCACCCATTGCAACAGAGTTGCCTTGTATATCAGTAATCTTGATAAGGTGACCACACAAAGGTTGCCCCACACTGCCAGACAATCGGTCACCATCAATATGATTAAAGGTCGCAACTGGCGCTGTTTCTGATAAACCATAGCCTTCTAATACTGGAAGCTCAAAGCGAGACTCAAACTGTCGAATAACCTCAAGTGGCATAGAAGCACCGCCAGAAACACCCAACCTCAAGCTGTGTTTAACCTGTTCAGAGCGTTTGCTTGTGTTTTCTAAGCTATCAGGAGACTCCTCTCTCGCCTTTAATAGCGCGATATACATAGTAGGAACGCCCGCAAACACGCTGACTTTGTGGTTAATGATCTGGTCGATCACCAGTGACGGTTCGAAACGCGGAATCAACACCATGGTCGACCCTGTTAGCACACTCGCGTTCATCATGACCGTCTGGCCGAAGCTATGGAATAAAGGCAGTGTGGCCATTGTGGTGTCGCTGTACTCCAATCGCATTAGATACTGTGACGACATCGCGTTGGTTTGCATATTGGTGTGAGAAAGCTCTGCTCCTTTTGGCTGACCTGTCGTACCTGAAGTATAAAGAATCACAGCGGTATCATCACCATGGCAAGCCACAGACTCAAAAGGAATCAAAGGTTGTGCTAACCAGTCAGCGATTGATTCATGCTGCTCGTTTGTTTCTGGAGTCGTGTCTGTACTTGTTGGGATAGGCATCTCGACAAAGTATTCACAGTGGTTTGCCTGTTCGAAACCTTGTAAACCATAGCGACCAATTGGAAGCTCTTCACTACCCTCAAAGCATAAATAAGCTTTCGCATCAGAGTCATTGAGGTGATAAGCGATCTCTCTTGCTTTAAATAACACGTTCAAAGGCACCACGACGCAGCCTGCTTTTAGAATCCCATAATAGGCAATCGGGAAATACGTGACATTCGGACACGACAACGCGACCTTATCTCCTTTCTTGAGCCCCAGCCTCTTTAAATTAGCGGCGACGTTTCCAGAAAGTTGTTCCAACTGAGAAAAGCTGACTTCATCCGTCCCCATTCGTAGAGCGACTTTCTTTGGGAAAAGCGAAGCGCTGCGCTCCAAGTTAACAGCAAGATTGTGCATCCATGATCTCCTTATTCGGCTTAGACCTATTAATCACGGTCACCGTAGACGTTGTTGTATTTTGTTTCGAATATGTGTTTAACCTATGTTCATTTGTTCTTTGCTTTCGTTTCTAATCTATTGTTATTTCAACCCTATGCACACGTGTCCGTGTACGGCTTATTAAATTACAACATTTTGATAACATTCTGCAAAGGTTGCAAAAAGACAAAAAACGGTGATATTCGGACATAATTGCAACACAGCCGACGAAAAGATGTTCGTGGTTAAGATAGAATAAGGACACTCAACAAGAGGCATATTATGGAATACACCGCAGTTTACGAACCGGATATGCAGGCATTTGGTATTCTTGATCTTCAGCTATTGTCTCGATATTTTTCATCATCCTTGACGGTCGATACGTTATTGAAAGGCAGTAACATCGATGAGTTCCAGCTCAATACGCCAGATACCCACATCACGCTCGCACAAAAATTAGCGGTGTTCAGTAACGCGCTTGAGAGTTCCAACGTTGAGGGGTTAGGACTAAAAGTTGGACAGGAAGCCCGATTCAGTGATTTTGGTGTGTTGGGTTACGCAGTGTTCAGCAGTGAGACACTGTTAGACGCTCTTTTAATGGGCTTCAAATATCTTCGTCTTGCGGGCCCTGTTCTCAAGAAGACCATGTCCGTTGAACATCAAACCGGATACTTTCGCGCTGAGCAACTTATCGAGCTCGACTCTTTGTTGCCTTTCTGTTGTGAGTATTGGTTTTCCGCTATTCAAAGTTTATGTGAAGAAGTGCTACAACAGCCGTTTCCCTCTCTTGTGATCCGCTTCCCTTACCCTAAACCTTCCTATGGCGATCTCTATCAGGAGATTTTCCGTTGCCGTGTAGAGTTTGATTGCGAGCAGCTTGAGTGGCAGTTCGATGCAACACGCCTATATTCACCTTTACCAACGGCTAACCCAATCACGTTACAAATGTGTTTGAAATCTTGTGACGACATGTTGGCTAGAGTGAGCGCGCCCACCAGCCTTAAAGAGAAGATCTCACAAATGTTTATTGAAAGGCCTGGCTGTTACCCTTCCATTGAGGCGCTATCCACAGAATTAGGAATGTCTTCTAGAACACTACGTAGACATCTTAAAGCTGCAGACACGAGCTATCAGAAAATATTGGATCACGTGCGATTTCACCTCTCTAGGCACTATCTTTCATCGACGCATATGAGTATTGAAGAGATCTCCGATAGAGTGGGTTTTTCGGACAGTGCGAACTTTCGGCATGCCTTTCGTAAGTGGAGCGGAAGCTCTCCAAGGCAATACCGTAAAGAAGTGGTCTAACACGATTAAACGCCCTAAGTTAAAATCTGATGAATACAACGAATCTCTCTCCGTCTTTCAAATTAAATAGTCGTTTGAACAACGCTTTATCGGCTATTTAACCGCAGAAAATATCGCGAAAACATGAAATATCACAACGGTATTTTAGCCAACAAACACGATAAATTTCTTTTATCTTAACGACCATTTTTATTCGTTTTACCCAATTCAGTTTCTCCCCCATAGTCGCGGAAAATTCATCGTTTCTTTTACTATTTAGAGGCTCCTGCATTGGACAACATCCAACCAACAACTCGCATAACTGTTCCTGTTATTGCATTGTCTTTTTACGCGATCGCTTCAGGCTACTTAATGAGTTCATTACCATTAATGCTGTCTGAATATGGCTTAGACAGCAATCTATCGAGTTGGTTGGCGAGTGCCTTTTATGCAGGTCTTTTAGCGGGTACGTTATTGATTGAGCGTGCGATCGCTCGCGTTGGTCACAAAGACGCGTTCGTCATTGCACTTAGCGTATTTATCGCCACGATTCTTGTATTACCGTTGGCGCCACATCAATCAGTTTGGTTGTTGGCTCGTTTCGTCGCGGGTGTCTCAGTCGCTGGGATCTTTGTGATTGTGGAATCTTGGCTAATGAGCGGTGAAGAATCTCAACGTGCGAAACGTTTAGGGGTTTACATGTGTTCGTTATATGGCGGTTCGGCCGTTGGTCAACTTGGCATCGGATACCTTGGTATTACAGGTGGCGTGCCTTTCATTGCAATGTTCACCCTGCTGTTTGGAGCAATCATTGTATTGATGTACGGACAAGCAACAGCACCACAAATTCACGATGCGCAGTCTTTATCACTGAAACAAATCAGTAAGCTAAGCCACAGCGCTTTGATTGGCTGTATTGTATCCGGGTTAACACTTGGGTCTATTTATGGCTTGATGCCTGTAGAACTCGCTCAGCGCAACATCGCACACCAAGACATTGGCGGTTTGATGGCGTTAGTGATTATGGGTGGTATGGCCGTTCAACCGATGGTGACGTGGTTATCTCATCACATAGGACAAGTGTTATTAATGGCTCTGTTCTGCCTACTAGGGGTTGCAAGCATTGGTGTGCTCACTATCAACCATGATTTTTACGTTCTTGGTATGAGCTTGTTTGTGTTAGGTATGGCGACATTTGCACTTTACCCAATTGCGATTAACTTGGGTTGTCGCAATTTAGACCCGAGCTACTTAGTTTCAGTGACTCAAGTTATGTTGTTGTGTTACAGCATCGGCTCTGTAGCAGGGCCATTGGTTGCGGATAGCTTTATGGATTCACAAGCAGGATTATTCACTTACCTGTTCGCGTCTCTACTCGCTACAACCATCTACATGCTAATTGCTAGCCTAAAGCGTTCTCCTCTACAGATTGCAGGCGAGTAAATCAAATAGGCAGGCACAAGAACGGTATCACTAGGGCTCTTAGTTATGACTTCCCGTCTAAATTAAGAGCCCTTTTTGTTTTATGTCGTCTGGAGGAAAGAGCGACAAAAAACCAATAACAAATAGCAATAACAAATAGCAATAAAATCTATTATTTCAAATGGTTAAGGTTGAAATACGTAACCTTCACCAGTAATCGTGATGATTAATCCGTCTCCGAATAGTGATCTTATTTCAGATATCGCAACAATCACAGATGAGTTGGTCACTTTCTCACTTTCCCAGCCAATCTTCTTTAATTGGCCAACACTGAACAATTCACCTCGATGTCGATTCATAAATAAAATGATCTTTCGGTACGCTAAAGGCATGGTAGCCAGTACGTAACCATTTTCAACATTGCGAATGAGTTTGGTGTTGAGTTCAACAATTTTACCGTTTAGTTCAAGTACTACGTTGTTTTCAGAGTGGTTCGTTTCTATTGCAGGATAAGAGTCCATTTTTATATCATTCCCTTACTATATAGCCAGCGACAAAGTCAGATTCATTCATATTTATATAACGTCGCTTATAAGTGGACGTTTTAGAATTGACGATAATCAATGGAACTCGTACGGTAAAGAGATTAAATTTTTATTATTAATATATTAACAGGATATCAATAGAAGATTATTTATTACTCCATGACATACCCTTCGTTGGAAACAGTTTGTATACAACGGCAGTCAAGAATCCTCCTTATCTCGTAAATAGCAACCAACACAGATGCAGATGTCACCGTTTTACCTGCCCAGCCTACACGCTTCAAAATTTGCTTGCTCACCACTTGGCCTCTGTTCAAGTAAAGATAGAAAAGTACTTTACGATGAGGCTCAGCAAGCGTTCCTATTATTGAACCACAACCCTGCTTGCGTACGATTTTAGTGCCTGATTGAAACTCTTTATTGTTTAAAATGAGCTTCGACGGAAGAGCTAAATCATCCGTCTCACTGATAACTTGGTGCATTAATTCCTCGTGTTGCATAAGCAGTCGTCTCTGAGATATTTCCAATACTATCGAATAGAGCAAAAATACTAAATTGATAGATAGCTCAATACAGTAATATTACTGCAAAGCTTGATCTTGCGTAATTGATCGAGGAAATAAGCAAGGCTAACCAAGAAGTCGATGGCTTTTTCGATACTGGCTGGGTGACAGACCAAAATGCTTTTTGAAACGATGTGAAAAGTTATAAGGATCTTTGTAGCCCAATCGATTAGCAATCATAGAGACTGACCAATCTTGATATTTCAGCAAACTGGTGGCTTTATCCATGCGTAATTGAATCAATTTACTGCGTGGTGAGAGGTTGAATAGCGTCTTGGTGACTCTATTTAGCTGCTCTTCACTGATGAACACCCTTTCGGCCATCCCTGCCACTGTCCATGGCTGGTGCAGACTGCTTTCAATCTCGTTATAGAGCGCTTGAACACGTGCGGTGGTGCTGGTCGATTTGGGTTCAAACCCCGTCAACGTTCGGATGATTTCACTCAAAAGCAACTTACGGTAACTGGCTCTACCGCCTATCTCAAAGTAAACCAAGTTCATTAATGACCAGATCTGCTCACACTCTCCGAACGGCACTATCCCCTGACCTAAACTTGCTATGTGCTGCCATTGCTGCGTATCAGGCGTCAGCATCCACGCCATTTTCCAATAATTATATTGAGGATCGAGTTCAAAACGAAATGGGGTTTCGGCAGGAAGAACCACCAGCGTATAAGGCGTAATCGCTTGTACCGAGGTTGAAGTGGTTAGAATTCCACCCCCTTCTTGAGTAAAAATCAACGTATGAATATTGACGGATTCTCGCTAAACCCAATAACCATCGTATAGCTTTGCCATACCGCCCATATAGACACCAAAGCTTTTCATCTCTGGGATATCTTCAACGGTCAAAAAACGTTCTTTGCACTGTTCGGCAAGAAAAACGTCATCGTGCCAAGTGGATTTTGGCTTCATTGATTCAATGACGGATTCGCACAGGTTTTGTTGTTTTTTAAACATGTTGTTACTTCGCTCAAAACACTATAGTTCTGCCATAAATCGGAGAGCTTATGACAACTAACATCAACCCTAACTCATCTATGAATAACAAGCCAGAGAGCATCTTACCTCGTATCGTTAAACTTGGTTTACCTGTTGCTTTGCAAAGTGCGCTTGTCGCTATTCTTGCCCTTGCTGACGTATTAATGGTCAGTGATTATGGTATGGAAGCAGCTGCAGCTGTGGGAATTGCGTCAAAATGGCACTTCGTTGCTATTATGATTATGGCAGGGTTGGCCTCAGCAAACGGCACATTAGTCGCTCAATACTGGGGAAAGAATGACCGAAAAAGCGCACGAACAGTATCCTCGATTGCGATGATATTTGGCTTAAAAGTTCTGTTGCCTGTTACTGCAATCATCACTCTTGGTTCTCAGTTTTTAATGATGTTGCAAACCAGCGATCAAACCGTGATTGAACTTGGCGCGACTTACCTATGGTATGGCTTCCCTGTTCTACTTCTGACTCACATTGTTGTCGTGGTAGAAGCAAGCATGCGCTCGTCAGGTGACACCGTAACTCCGCTATTATTAGGCGGCGTTACCATCGCACTCAACATAGCGCTTAACTTCATTCTTATTAAAGGTGCTTTCGGCATTCCAGCAATGGGCGTAGCAGGTGCGGCATTGGCAACAACCTTAGCGCGATTGATTCAAGTGGGCTTAATGTTTAGCTACATGCGTATGCGTAAACATTGGCTATTAACGACGCCGAGTTCACCACATCGCCCGTCATTGTGGTTGTCTTACCGTCGCATTGCTTTGCCGTTGACGATGAATGCTGTGTTATGGGCAATGGGCACCATGGCATATCAAATGATTTTCGGTCACATGGGCACGACTGAGCTTGCAGTGTTCTCGATGCTCGCACCATTTGAATCGCTGTGTTACTCGATCTTCTTTGGTATCTCAGTGGCGTGTTCTGTTTTGTTAGGCCATTCATTAGGCCGTGATGAATTTGATGACGCGATGAGCATGGGTCTAACATTCATTAAAGCCGTCGTTGGTTTTGGCGCGGTCGTTGGGTTGCTACTGTTTATGGGTAAAGAACATGTTCTATCATGGCTAAACCTTTCTACCGATGCATTGTACCCACTCGCTGCACCTGCAATGACTATTATGTGTTTTGCAGTAGTCATTCGTATGCTCAACATGGTGATCATTAACGGTATTATTCGCGCTGGTGGTGATAACGCTTTTTGCCTGCGAATGGATTTCATCGCGATGTGGATGGTGGGTATTCCAGTATGTGTTTACGGTGCGTTTGTCGCTGGATGGGATTTCAAATACATCTATGGTCTGATGTTGGTAGAAGAAGTGGTGAAGTTAGCTATATGCTCGCACCGATACTTGAGCCGACGCTGGATCAACAACCTCACAGTGACCTACGACGAGCCTCAAGCGGCATAAGTTACCGGTCTAGCTGTCTACCTGACTAACCTAGCTACCTAACTGCATTCCAGCTTAGATAGAAGTGTATCTACATCAAAAAGGTCTGAATAATCAGACCTTTTTTGTTTCGATTACTTTCACATTACACATACTTTCACACAGTAAACGATGTGTTACTTCTTATTCATTCGGATATGGCGGTTCGACACATTCGGCAATGGCTTCTCTGGCACTTTCCGCTTCTCATGTATCAAATGTCGTATCGCTAAAATCGGATGCTTGAGTAGCATTCTTGGACCAGCATATCGCATCACTAAACGCATCTGCTCTTTAGGATCAGGCTTATAGCAATGAATTGGACACTTATTGCAGGTTGGCTTCGCCTCGCCATAAGGACAGCGATCAAGTCGTGTTTCGGCATAACGCAACAGTTGCTCGCACTCTTCACATAACGCGTTGCCCAAACGAACAGCACCGTGATGATCTTTACAATAGATGTGCACCATAGCAATAACAGTTTTGTACTCGGTTGCGAGTTCGCCTTGCAGAATGTTGTTATGCTGAAACATGATTAATTACCCAGTGATAGACCGTACAGGTTGAGATTGACGCTTTCATTGATCGCCTCTTCAACTCGCTCAAACACAAAACCCAACTTAGTCAGCAGTGCGATGCTTCGAATATTATCAGAGGTCGTGATGGCAACTAAATGATCGATATCAGCATTATGTTGAGCTTGTTCAATTATCGCTTGTGCCGCTTCCTTTGCATAACCTTGCCCATATACTGCAGGTACAAAACCATAACCAATATCATACGCCTCTAGTGTGTCTCTTTTAATCAAACCACAGACACCGATTGGCGTTGAAGACTCTTTAATCTCGACCATCAGTAAACACACCCCCTTCTCTCTATACATCTTAAGAATGTTGTTTTCGATGTATTCAACAGCCTTGCCAGTATCTGTAATTTCCTTGTCTCCGATGTAACGTAAGAAATCTTCTGAGCTATATAATCGCTGAATAAACGCCGCATCTTGAGGTGCGATCATTCTTAATCGTAAGCGTGCGGTTTCGACTGCCTGCATAGTGATATTTTCCTTGCTGGATAGCATGTAAATATTGAGTTCTAGATCTAAAATGATTATCCTCCACCGCATAAACTAAATACAAGGCTATGCAGCAATGAACCGTAAGAAAAAAATCAATCAAATTCTAAAGAAAAGACAGAAACAGGCGACGTCTAAACTGCATGGTAGCAACAAGCCTCGCTATATTTCTAAAGCTGACCGCGCAAAAATGGAAGCTGAAGAGCTAGCGAAAGCCGCTCAAGAGCAAGCTGAAGGCACAGTTGAAGCTTCTGTTGAATCGGAAGAAGCTGGTATCGAAACTAAAGAGACAAAAGCTGCAGAGTAAGTTTTAAACTCGCAGTACTCTTGCCCAGCACTCTGAACCAAAACTCAGACTAGAGCCAACGGACAAGAACAAAAAAAGCAGCCTCTATTTGGGCTGCTTTTTTGATCGTGTTTTTGAACGAGCTGTTTATTAGCTAACGGTTTATTAGCTAACTTATTTTAGCCACTTAACCTTTGAAAGGCTCAACTTCCCAGCGAGCAAATGGCGCTTTTGCATTAATCCCTGCTCTTCCCCAACGGTCTACGGAATCAACAACAAGAATTCGCTCATTCGGTACCAGTGACTTAATCAACGTCGTTGGCTTTTTCGCTGTGACTAACCAGAGTGCATCGTCTTCTGAAAACATGGCTTTGAGTTTCGCTTTGTCTTGCTCTGTCCATTCCAGTTCAGCTTTGAACATGCGCTCTTCAACAAAAAGTTGGCTACCAGAAGCAAAATCTTCCAAGCTTTCTGAAAGCAACAATACTGAATCTACGTCGTTATCCAATAACACCGCTTGTTGCTTGTTAATCAGTTCACGAACATCAAGCATCACGCGTTGTAGGTTGCTATCAATGGTCTCAGCTTGCGCCGGCCACAACAACTTAAAGTCATCAGCCACAATTGCCGCCATACGCGTTAGATTGGTTGGGTTTAACCACGCGTATTTAGACACTTCACCATTTGATAACGTCAGCGCAGCGACACCTTGCGCACGCGGTGTAATCGCTTGAGCAGCATCAACCTCAACCAAACGGATGTTGCCTTGTCTTGCGTATACAAATGTAGGATCAGCTTGCCAGATCGATGACAGCGTTAGTGCAACAGTCGCCTTTTCACCTGACTTAAGCACCTTACTTGCGCCCTTAGTGCCAAACCAATTAGGCAAGCGATCAATACCGTAGCGTTTTGGTGGTAGGTATTCAGTCGTAATGTCTGTGCCTTTGGTCAGCTCAGTCGCCAACGCGTAGGTCACCGGCGTACTGGTTAGGATATCTTCAGCATTAACATTGAGAGACACCATTGAGCCAACCAACAACAGACTACTAAGTGCACTCACTTGAGACGCTGTTTTCACTGAGATTGAGATACGATTCATTAAAGAAGTCATGGTTATGCCTTTCTTATAATTCGGTATAGCGTCGCCGCTAGGAAAAAGGTCGCAGAAACGATGATGATTGAAGCGCCTGATGGCACTGGCAGTTTTAGCTCCATAGGCAATACTGTTCCGACCAAACACGCGATGGTTGCCAGCAACGCAGAAAGCAAAACAAAGCTGCCCATGCGTTTAGTCAACAATCGAGCCGTCGCGCCAGGGATGAGCAACAATGCCCCAACAAGAACCGCCCCCACGATCTTCACTGCTGCAATCGTCACTAAGGTGATCATCATGACAAACAAGTAGTCATAAAAGCTGGTGTTATAGCCACGAACCTTGGCAATATCAGGGCTAATACAAGTGAGAAGAATACGGTTGAACGTCGGTATCAAGAGCAAAATGATGAGTGCGCAGCTGCCTGCGAGGATTGCTAAGTCTTGATCTGTTACCGTGAGAATCGAGCCAAACAGCACGTTTTCAAGCATGTGAATGTTGATCTTACGCGCCACGTACATCAACAATGCCGCGCCGACCGCTAAAGCGAGCGCAAGGAAAACGCCGACTAAAGTATCGTATGGCACATTGGTTCTGTTTCTTACAAAATGAAGAAGCAAAGCAAAGATCATACAGAAACTAAACAGACCAATAATTGGGTTTTCTGGTGGCTCACCAAGCAAAACACCGATAGCAATACCGGTTAATGCGGCGTGACCTACCGCTTCAGAGAAGAAAGCCAGACGCTTTGCAATCACCAAAGTACCAAGACCACCTAATAACGGGCCGAGTAATAACGCCGCAACCAAGGCATTCACCATGAACGCGTACATGAAGCTGTCTGATAACCAACCCGCTTCAACGCCACTTATGGCAAGTTGTCGTAACCAATCCATTACGCAACCTCCTTCGATTTAACGATAGCTACGCCACTGCTGTAGTGCTGGAACAAGCTTTCAATCTTACTTGGGTGTAGTACCTGTTCATGTGGACCACTATCCACCAAGAATCGATTCACAACATGTACATTAG
The DNA here is from genome assembly GCF_021728015.1 of Vibrio sp. G-C-1. Taxonomy (NCBI): domain Bacteria; kingdom Pseudomonadati; phylum Pseudomonadota; class Gammaproteobacteria; order Vibrionales; family Vibrionaceae; genus Vibrio; species Vibrio sp. G-C-1. The sequence goes on from NZ_JAKKCR010000004.1 coordinate 55,290, forward strand.
CCTCTAGGCGACGCACTGCGGTTACATCATGGTGAACGGCAAGAATCGTACGGCCTTCATCAACACATTCATGGATTAAAGATTCAAGATAACGAACGCCCTGCTCGTCCATACCGGTCGTTGGTTCGTCCAACACCAACAAACTTGGGTTATCCAATAGCGCTTGAGCAAACAACACACGTTGTTGTTCACCACCCGACAACTGTCCCATTCGGCGATCGCTACGTGTCGCCATACCGACGCGATCCAATTGTGCTAATGCAAGATCCAATTGCTTGGACTTACGACGCCAAAATAGCGGAATTCGAGTTTGGTTAAGCAACACGAAATCCATGACCGTCAAAGGCAAGCTCGATTCGAAGGTCGCTTTTTGAGGAACGTAACCAATACTTGGCTTTTCTGGCCAATGAATATTGATTTGCCCAGAGAAAGGCGTCAAACCAAGAACAGATCGCAGCAAAGAGGTTTTGCCACCGCCGTTTGGCCCCATGATCACATGGCACTGACCCGCTTTAAGTTCTAATGAGATATCGTCAAGTATGACGTTATTGTCGTATTGCAGACCGAGCTGATTAATTGAAATTGATGGACCTAACATTATGCGTTCCCGCTCTTCGCTTGGTTAGCCGCAGCAAATTTCATGGCTTCGATTAACGTCTCGAGGTTCTTCTTCATCTCAACTTCGACTTTGTCGTCTTCATATTCGCCGTGCGTCATGTGAGAAAAACGGTAAAGCTGAACACCTGTTTCCGCTTCAATGGTGTCAACAAAGCGGTTTGGCATGTTGAGCTCATAGAACAGAACATCAATGCCCGAAGCGCGGATCTTTTCGATCGTATCTTGTAGCTGGCTCGCACTTGGCTCAACACCGTGTGCTGGCTCAATCACCGCGGCGACATCAACACCAAACTCTTGCAGAATGTACCCATAAGCATTGTGCGTGGTCGCTACTTTCATGCCTGAAGTATCGAGTTCACCTAATGACAACATCGCATCACGCTTCATAAAACGAAATTGCTTGGCGTATTTACGTGCGTTCTTGCGATAAAACGTAGCGTTGTCTGGGTCGAGCTTAGAGACTTCGCTCGCGATGGTGTAAACCTTTTGAATCGTTGTAGAAAGGCCAACAAACGTGTGTGGATTCACCGCGCCTTGGCCAACAGACTGGCCTAATGCGGGAAGTAGAGGCACTTCTTTGTTTGCTTCGATAACCACTAAGTCATCACGTTGCGCGGCTGAAATCACTTTAAGCGCGAAGTCATCGTGACCAATACCGTTTACCACGATTGCATCCATTTGGCTCAATCGCTTCAAATCATTCGGTTGTGGTAAGTAGTTATGCGGATTAAACCCAGCATCAACTAATGGAAGAATGTTCACTTTGTCACCCACCACCGCTTTTACATAGCTGTAGTAAGGCTGAAGGGTTATACCAATCGTTAGCTTGTCGCTATCGATCTTATATTCTTTTGCCAATGCATTGGGTGTCATTAACACCGCCAATAACGACATCAATAGAGTCATAATTCGCATAGTAATTCTCTTATTATTAGTGAGCATTTTTATAAGCCGGATTGTTTAATGAGAAGAAGCATCATGCAGGTCAACTTCTGATTCATTGACGACCATTTTCCAGCCATCAGATTCCAGTGTGTTCTCATCAAAATTAGTCGGTTGACTTGCTACGCCACCAAAGAAAATCCAGATTTCAGGAGAGACACTGTTGGCGTTCAAAATAAAGGAGTCAGCGAAGCCGTGTTCGGTTGGCGTAGCTTGTTCACTTGGTGCAGTATCTTCACTTGATGTAGCTTGTTCACTTGGTGTAGAAAAGTAATAACCACGCTCGTCCAATAACCAAGTATGAGAACCTTTGCGCTTCCAACTCTGGTCTTCTACAAATGGCGCGACCCATTCATCTTTAAGTGACGCAACACTTGGCCATTCGCCGTCTGAGTCCATACGCAGGTCACGAATCTCTTCATGCGCTAAACGTAGCTCTGATAACATCGCCAAGTTTTCTTGCTCGACATCGGTCACTAAGATTTGATGATCAAGTACCGCTTTGATATGCGATTCTGCTTGATGAAATGGGATAGCAACCGTGGCAAAGCTCAGAATGAACACAATGATCAGCCCTACCCATTTACCTTCTCTGCCGCCCGTGTCAGCACGTACACCTTGAATCATCATTTCTCGCTGATCTCAACAACGTCTACTTCAACAGGAAACTCGTGGCCAGAATCAAACACAAGGTAGAACTCAGTGTCAGGGTTTGGAAACTCAACGATAGAGCGCTTATCCGTCATCTCTTTTGCAATCAAATTATCTTCGTAGTCGTACATCTCAACCGCGTAATCAATCGCTTTACTACCGTCTGAATAGCCCGCTTCGCAAGCAACGGTTTTGCCTTCAAACCAGCAACTCATCAGGGGAAAGTGTGCTTGCGCAGGTAATGCAGCGAAACCAAGTCCCAAAGCCAAGCATGGAGTGATTATCGATTTTAGTTTTGTTTTTATTGTCATGGTTCGTACCCTAGCCACAGTGCAAATTCTCAGAAGTAAACTGAGCGATAAAGGGCTCAAATGAGCCCTTAAGTTTTTTGGTCGTTTAATCAGGGATCTAGCCCCGATATCACAATTATTGAAGCAGTGCTTCGAACGTTAGGTGAACGTTCGCGCTTGCTTTGTCTGCCAGTGGGTTGTCAATCAACTCACCTTTGTAGTTCGCTTTCATTACGTAACGACCAGCCACGTCTGGAGTGAACGTGATTTCGCCGTTCTCATCACTCACTACATCAATCTGTTCTTGGTGGTTGCGGTAAAGCGTGCCTTCACGAGTGATTTCCGCTTTCACGTCTTTTTGAATTTCACCGTTGTAGAAGAATTGGAACGTTACTGGTTCACCTTCAATGATGTCTGAAGGGTGCGTTACTGGCTTCATTTCAAGTAGCTTGCCTTCAATTTTGAAGACTGAATCCGATGGCTTACCCACTGTGATGTAGCTTTCTGCACGGGTGAAACTAATTTGTGTTACCACGTCACGCGATTTTTCTGGAAGAACTGAATCACGTTCCGCTTTGTTTGCTTTGATCCATTTCACTGTGTCACGACGACCCGCTTTGTATTGCGTGTAGTAAGAAGGCTCATTGTTGATTGCAACTTTGTGCGTACCTTCTTCTTCGAAGTAGAAATCAAAAATAGAACGACGTTTGCCGCGAACAACAAAGTTAGGACGTTCGCTACGGCCATCAGGCATGATGATATGAGCGTTTTCACTGCCTGCTGGCTTATCGAAAACGAACGTACCGTGAGATGCAGTCACGTCGAACGTTAGCCAATCGCCGCCTTCTTTCGATACGGTAAAGTGTGATGGCAAAATCCAGCGTGGGTGAGCTTGTGCCGTTGTCGTCGCTGCTAGGCCGAATGCCATCACACCCGCTAGTGCAAGTGCCTTAATTTTTGTCTGTTTCATCATGTTAAATTCCATTATTTATAATTGTTAGCCGTGTCGCTCTATCTGAGCCTACGATGACGACTGTCTATTCTGTTCAGTTTGCTTTTGCTATTCGCACTTACTATTTAGCGATGTAGTTCAGAGTGATTTCACCCGTCTCTTCTGTCGCCTTTAGCTCATAAGAAGCATTTACATCCGTTAGCGATACTTTTTGACGAAGGTAATTACGGCCGCCGTGTTCACGCACAACCTCGATATGAACCGTGTATTCGCCTTGCTCTAGAGTTTGGCCATCATCGCTCTTACCATCCCAAACGAAACGGTACTGGCCAGCAGGACGCGTTGCAGAAGTCACTGCATCAACCAATTCACGATCGTAACGCCCAACTTTTCTCCACCAGCTACGTAAGTCTTTAAGCCATTCATCTTTACCGACCCACAGCTCAATCGTTTTCACTGATTTTCGTTCACTGTTCTCTACCCACACCGCCACATAAGGACGCGCGTACATAGAGGTATCGATCTTTGGAAGCTTAAAGTTCACATCAAGTTTTGCCGTATCAGGGATCACTTGTGCCATACCTAGGCTTGGCAAAAGAGATAAAGCAAGAAGCGCCTTGCTCCAGTTCATTTTTTTCATGTTTAACAACCTTTTAAATCCGTTTAACCTTTTGTTCGTTCTTCAGGCTGATTCACTAAACTGACTCATCAGCCTAATTCATCAAGCTAACGAGGGGTTAAGGTACGGCGACAAAATAGATAACAAGCGAGATTGCAGACCCAAATACCGTCCATTTAATGGAGGTATTGAGTGTTTTTTTCTTAGGTAACAGTAAGCACACGCCAGTAAGCACAAAGAAGATCATCAACAGTGCAGTGATATCGATGAACCACTTCCATACTTCACCGCTATTACGCCCTTTGTGTAGGTCGTTCAAAAGTGCGATAACGCCGTAATTGGTGGTTTCGACTTCCACCATTTCAGACGCCACGTCAACGAACACAGAGGCGTTGTAGCCTGGTCCTTTGAAGTCCATAGACACTTCACCGATCAGCAACTCACCGCCTTCAATCTCGGCGTAGATGTCTAAACCTGAAGGAACGCCAGATAGGTTGGCTTCTTCAAGCAGAAATGTTTCAAAGGCCGTTTCGTCGGCTTTTAATCGCCCGTCTTGGATTGAAAATAAACTTGTAGGAAGCGTTAACGTAGACCGTTGGATATTGGGTTGGGTTGATTCAAATAACTCAGGTCGATTAAGGGTGATACCTGTCACTGAGAAGAAAAGAACAACGAACAGAAGCGCCATTGAAATATAAACATGAAGTCGACGAGCCCATGATTGAACCGCCCTACTTTTTAACGACATACAAACCAATACCTATAAATTTTATGGCGTCAATTTAGTTGATAATCATTCGTATTGGCATTCAATTTACATTGTTTACGTTTGCCGAGCGGCGTAAGCAAATTTACATAACATTACAAGGGAAGTAATCGAACTGCTTATCTACTCTGTTAACATGTAAATCTTGTTAACGTTTAGAGCTGGCGGTAATAACAGTTTCAAACGTCAATGTGATTCAACCCAAAGATCATCGATAGAAAGCAATAGGTGGATACACCGTGCATTTAAGAAAGGAAAGCTGGAAGTATTTAGAACTGAGATCACTATCAAGATCATTAACATCACGATCTGTTCAAGAGTAGTTTAAGCTTATTGTCTATAAAACGAGCATGGCGATACATGTTTAAAAGGATTTTGAAATGCGTATTATTATTTTAGCTTTTACCCTGTTGGTAACGGCTTGTACTAGCCAGATTATCGGCACTGACGAACATATCGAGAGTTATATCGGCTCCAATATTGCCGACGCCCAAAAGTTGTATTTAACGCCTCACTCTCAAGCTGTTTCATTTTGGGAGTCGCGCACGTTTGCTTGGGTAGAAACTCAAACCCCACTCGAGAATGGCGAAACACAACATGCTTTCAAAAACCCCTATCGTGACTGCACTATCAACTGGGTTGCTGACCAAAACGGAATGATCATCGCGGGATCGCACAGTGGCGAGATGTGTAGCCCTTAACTTTGCCTTTGCTCATACCTCGATCAAACACCAAGGCCTAATGAAACACTAAGGCTCAATTTTATTCAATATATAAAAAAGGGTGTCATTTGAACGATCAAATGACACCCTTTTGCTTTTCTTGTTTCTAATGTGCTGTTTCTTGTCTTCTGTTTGCTATGAGCGGTTAGACGTTTCCGTTGTCACTTACCGTTCTAAGCTGAGTCAGGTATTTGATCCAACCTTTCGCCTCAGAAGAGGGCTCAATGTTATTCGCACGCTTGGCTTGAGCAAGGGCGTTATCTAAGTTCTTAAGCTTGTACCATGAACGCACTTTCGCTAAAGCAACGTCGGCTTGTTTGTTTTTGTCTTTCACTTTGTCTAAAACAACCAACGCTCGGTCATAGTAACCTTGCTGAACCAATAGCTGTGCCACATTCCAGTGGTATTGAGTGTCTTTTTTAGAGGCTAACGTCCACACTTCAATGGCATTGTCCCACTCTTTAGCTAGCTGCCAGTAAGTTGCTTGCTCAGCCAGAAGTTGAACATCGCTGTTCGCGTCATCTAACTTACTTATTTCTTCAGCAGCTCGTTCTGGAATGCCGCGTTTGGCATAAAGCTGTGCTAATAAACGGCGATCCGAATTTTTAAGCTCAACGCCCTGTAAATCAGCCAGTGCTAACGTGTTCAATGCATCACGATTACGTTCCAATCTTAGCTGAATACCGACAAGTTGACGCCACCAGTTATCTTTCTCTGGTTGAAGTTCAATGAGGCTTTCCAGTGTCGGAATAGACTGCTTCCACTGTTTTAACTGAAGCTGTGCGCCCAATTTTAGCGATAGAGGCGACAACTCTGCTTTTGAATTGAATTTGTCTCGATTACCGATGGCAACTAAGACTTTCGACCAGTTTTCAATTTGGTATTCAGCTTGTGCAATTCGCATCCAAAGCGTGTCTTTCTTTTCTTTTTCTGGCGCTGTTTTCACTAACTCGTAATAGTGCGGAAGCGCGTTTTTAAACTGCTGATCGTTCAACAACAAATCAGCCAGCATGCGCTTCGTTATCCAAGCTTGCTCATCAACCAGTAAATTACTGTCGACCGCATAAGTAAGCTGCTTAATTGCCGTGTCGGTTTTTCCATCTTGCCAGTAAAACACACCCAGCATACGAGCTACGTATGCTTTGTCGTAGCCTTTAGAAAGCTCCAAGCCTGCAAGAACGTCAATCGCCTGTTTAACCTGTTCATCTTGAGCAAGCTTGTGCGCCTTTTGAACACGAATAGCAGTATATTGAGTTAGCTCTTTTGCTTGTGTTGTAAGGGGCATTAACAACAAGCCCACTAATATCCATATCTGTTTCATCATTTTGCCAACTTAAACTCTAGTTTCACGGTTTGACCAACCTGAGCTATCGCTTTTCCATCGACGACTTTTGGTTGATATTTCCATTTTTTAAGTGCTCTCATCGCTTCACGTTCAAACATACGACGTGGGTTTGCGTCAGTGACTTGAATGTCAATTGGGCGTCCCGTTTCATCGATGGTAAAAGACATAATGACATGGCCTTCAGCGCCGCGCTTCAGCGCTTTTGCTGGGTAACGAGGTTCTACTCGATACAGAGGCATTGCCTGTTGGTTCGACCCAAAATCAGAAAATGTCGGCGCGTTAATCGCTAAGCCATCAACCGATGTATTCAAATCCAATGACGGCAGTGAAGACATCGAATTCAGAGGCGTAACTTCAGCTTGTGACTGAGACGTTTTCGCTTCCGGTGGCGGCTCTGGCATTTCTGGTTTTTCAGGGACTGCACGCTGTCTTCTTTGGACTTCTTGTTCTTGTTCCACCATCACCATATTGAAACTTAACGTCTCACTATTATCTGGTGAACGTTGGTGGCCATTATCGACCATCCAAGCCATAAAAGAAAACAGAGCTAAGCCCAATGCGCCCGCTAGCGGTAAAGCAAGAAATAGGCGAATCATTTATGAAGATCCTCCAAGATCATCGCTTTTCAGCAGCAAGCGCAATGTTTTTAACACCCGCACCTTTAGCAGCGTCCATCACTTTAACAACCGTACCGTTGTAAGCGTGTTCATCCGCTTGAATAACCAAAGAAGCATCAGGTTGTTCTAGCAACAAGTGTTCTAACGTTGCTTGGACACGTTCAACATCAACAACACGTTTATCGATGAAGATGTCATTCGCAGAAGTAATCGCTACAAAGATGCCCGCATCCTTTTGGCTTACTACGTTAGACGCTTGTGGTCGATTGACTTCAACCCCTGACTCACGAACAAATGAACTGGTCACAATAAAGAAAATAAGCATGATAAATACAATATCAAGCATCGAAGTAAGGTCTATTTGAGCCTCTTCGTTTTTAGAATGACGTCGACCGAGTCTCATCGTTGACTCCTTAAAGATTTTTCTAATTTCAATTCTAAGCGGTTACACACTTTCGCTAAACGAGCGTGAACAAACATGCCCGCTAATGCAGCAACCATACCTGCCATGGTTGGCAGTGTTGCCAACGAGATACCTGAAGCCATCAATTTAGGGTCACTGCTTCCTTGAGTCGCCATGACATCAAAAACAGAGATCATACCGGTAACGGTACCTAACAAGCCCAACATAGGACAGATAGCGACTAACAGCTTAATAAAATTCAAGTTTTGGTTAAGCAAGATACTCGCTTGCCCTAACCAACCTTCACGAATGGCTTTAGCATGCCAAGAAGAGTGATCTTCTCTTTCATGCCACTTTGTAATCCAAACTTGGCGTTGCTTTGGAAAGTAGAACGCTAGATAAAGCACGCGTTCTACCACAAGCACCCAATACACTAGGACAACAGCGGCTAGCCACCACAGGACGAAACCGCCCTGCTCCATAAAGCTTGATAAAGACAGCAGCCAGTCACTCGTTAACCAACTCGCTGGTAATAGAGAACCCGACAAAATATCCATTACGCAGCAGTCCCAACTGGTGAAACAACAAGTTTTGATTCAACCGTCTTCTCTGCCTGTTCAGCAACAAGGCCAATCCCTTGTTTCTCAAGAATATTGCGAATGTTCTCTGATTGAGTGCTAAGAATGTTATGTGCCAGTAGTAGTGGCATTGCAGCAACAAGACCAAGTACGGTTGTTACAAGCGCCATCGAAATACCACCCGCCATCACTTTAGGGTCGCCATTGCCAAACTGTGTAATCACTTGGAATGTTTCGATCATGCCGGTTACGGTACCCAACAAGCCAAGCATAGGTGCGAGCGCTGCTAGAAGTTTCAGCATCGACAAACCTTTCTCTAGGTGAGTCTGTTCATCAACGACCGCTTCTAAAAGACGTAGCTCAAGTGCTTCAACCGTTTGGTTTTGTTCTTTGTTGTAAACCGCAAGAACGCGACCCAGAGGGTTGTCACCCGCTTGTTCAGGGTTCTTAAGTTGTGCGCGAATTTTCTGACGAGCGATAGCCAAAGAAATACCACGAACCAATGCGATGATTAAACCAATTGCCAACAAGCCAAGAATCACTTTACCAACAACACCACCCGCTTGAAGGCGGTCAGTTAGGCTTGGTTCCAAAGCTAATTGATCTAGCATGAATCCACGAGAAGGGTCGACAACCACGTTAGACACGTCGCCATTCGCTAATGCAGATAGCGATGCTAAAGTTGGACCATTCGATGGTTGTTTCAGATACGCAATCGCATCTTCACGCTGAGTGTTCCAGCTAACATAGCCTTGTTCTGTTACTAGGCCGATTGAGCCTAAGCGATAAGCGTCGACAGTTTGTGTGTTGCCTTCACCATTGATGAATGCAATTTGAGATTTGCTAAGCTCAGAGCTCGCTTGGATCTGTTCAACCATGCTCATCCACAAACCGGTCAGCTGTGGCATTGAAGGCAGTGATTTAGCATCAATGATTTGATCAACAGTTGCCGTGTGTTCAGCGCGATCAACACTGTTCACGGTTGAGCTAAGCTCTGCGCCCAATTCTTTTGCGTTCTGTCGAACGACACCGAATAGCTCACCAAGGCTGCCAGTTTCTAACCGTAACTTCTCTTCTAAACGAGCAAGTTTGTTTTCGTTATCGCTGAAGGTTTGAGTAAGAACGTCTGTAGCGCCTTGGACTGAAGTACGTTTCGCTTCAAGCTGCGCCTTGATCGCTTTCAGTTCTTGTTCAGTCTTTTTGAAGTCAGCTTCACGCACTACGTTGTGAGAAGCTTGGGTACGATTCTCTGATTTAGCCTTGTTAACTAGCTGAGCAGTCGTATCAGAAGCTGAGAAAGCAGAAAATGAAATTGAAGTAATACAAAGCAATGCTGCTAATGGCTTTAAGTTCATTACTTAACCTCCGCAACAGTTAAAGAAACAGGTAAAGTAATCAAGCTTGGAGCCGCTTGTTGACCAGCAATATCGTAGGCTTTATCTAGCTCAGACTTCATCGAAGAATCAAGCTCTTGCCATTGTTCTTCTGTTTGATCCCAAGACCAATATTGGCTGCCATTTAGATTGCGAGCGACTAAAGAGATGCGACCTAGGTGCAGTACATCAGCCTCAATCGTTTTTTCACTGGTCAATGCTACACGACCTTGATAAACACCCAGCTTGATACCGTAGTCCATCTCAATTTGATATGCCTCTAGGATACGACGATACTTTTCTGCATCACTTACATCCGCGCGAGTCATCATTGCTTGCAGCTTTTCAACTCTTTCTAGACGCTGTTCTTTCTTGATTGGCACATCTTGCTCAACTAACTGCTGAAGGCCATCAATCATTTGGTACATCAGAGGCACAACACCTTGACGTGTATATTTGATTTCGTCGATCTGCCCTTCAATGCTCTGAGCTTCTTGATTCTGGCTCTCAACCAATGCAGCAAGGTGATCGTGATAGATTTCTAAGTTCTTAACTTCTTCTTGCAGACGCTCAATCTCAGCTTGCAGCATTAAAGTCGCTTGTGAGCTTTTATCAATAACCTTTTGGCTCGAAGCCGACGCGTTATTGGTCTTGTTTTGAATTGATTGAGCTTGATCCAAGCTGTTTGCCATCGAAGACGTTGCAACCAAACTGATCGCAAGTGCTAGGCTAGTTTTTAAAAGATTCATAATTGTAGTCATTTACTATAAGAAGAAGGTCAAATGAGTTTTATTGATAAGCAGTCTCATTATCATTAAAAGTCACTCGCATTACTAGGGATATTTTTACTAAATAGCAGAATCACGAAAGGGGAAAGTCGAAACCTTCCCCTTAGTATTTAAGCTATCAATGACATCCTACAGACAAATTAGTATTTAACCTGTAGTGTTGCCATGTAGTTGCGACCTTCGCCAACAACTACGCTACTTGTGCTGCCGCCTTCAAGGTAATCTGTATCAAACAGGTTTTCTACATTGAAACGAGCAACGAAATCTAGGTTTTCGTCATACTTCATTGTATGGGCGATACCCATGTCTACACGAGTGTAAGCATCTTTCTTAAACGTGTTAGCGCTTTCTGTATAACGCTCACCTACATGGTAAACACCTAGGTTTACATCAGTACCATTGTTGAATGCATAAGTAGACCAAATACTTGCAGTAAACTCAGGAACGTCTGCTGGAGTTTTACCTTCAAGTGCAGGATCATTTTGGTATTCAGCATCCAAGAACATGGTTGATGCACTCAAAGAGAATGCTTCCGTCATGTAGCCCGTTGCAGCCAGTTCAACACCCGTATGAACTTGTTCACCAACTTGAGTTGTACGTGCGTCTTTACCGTTGTTGTTTGCCGGGTCTAGATCTTCCGTCACTTGCATGTTCGATTGAGTGATTTGGAAAACCGCTCCAGATACGAACAGACGTTCGTCAAACAGTTCCCACTTAGAACCTAGTTCGTAAAGCGTACCCTTCTTAGCATCTTGAGACTGACCAAAGTTCACGTCATCTTTATCTGTGATTTCGCCAACAGGTTCGAAACTTTCAGAGTAAACCGCGTAAATCGAACCATTAGGCGCTGGTGAATAAATCACACCAAGCTTAGGAAGGATGTTGTTGTAGCTTTCTTCTTGATTAGAACTGCTCGTCGTTTTGTCGTAAGCGAAACGTACGCCACCAAGTACTTGCCACTGTTCAGTCAGTGTTACTAGATCTTGAACGTAAAGACCGTAGTGTTGGCTTTCAGAGTGAGACACTTCATTGTCGTTCTTGTAGCTAACGTTAGAAGGCATATCAAAGCCGTTACCACATGCAGCGGCAGCTTCTGCTTCTGTTGCGTTGACACATGTGTAGCCAGAATCGTATAAACGCTCGTAATCGTAATGAAGACCATTCACACCAACAAGTAGGCGGTGGTTGACACCTAGTGCATCGAAATCACCAGTAAAATCTACATAAGCCGTATCAAACGTCCATTCATCGTGACGGTCTGATACCTTGTAGCCGTAACCGCCGCTCTTATCGCTATATACTGTGTTGTTTGATTCTGTACGTTGACGTTCATAGAACTGACGGCTGATGCCTGTCTTCACAGACCAAGCGTCGTTCAAGTTAGCGGTTACAGATGCACCGTAGTTTGCAACGTCGTTATCTGTTTGAGCAAAGCGTTGGTCATTAACCGTGTTAGGGTCGATAACTTTACCAGTAGAAGTATCGATTTTAGAACCGTTGTCTAAATCGCCCTCTTCAATAGTGCGGTCGTAGTGCACAGACAACATGATGTCTTCGTTAATATCGTAATCAACAAATAGACCACCAACGAAACGATCCGTCTCTACATCTGTACCATCAAAACGTGTGCGGTAAGAGTCTTGATTTTCTTGTGAAACAATGAGACGAGCACGTAAGGTTTGGTCATCGTTCAATGAGCCACTTACATCAGCAGTAGTACGAGTGTAGCTATCAGAACCAATATCTTGGCTTACGTTAACTTGAGTTTCATATGTTGGCTTCTTAGAAACCATATTCACAAGACCGCCGGGAGCAGACTTACCGTAAAGTAGACCAGCTGGGCCTTTCAATACTTCAACTCGCTCCAAAAGCTCTACCGGTTGGCGGTAATGAGACCAGTGTTGAACACCATCACGCAGGTAACCAGAGCTACTCTCCAAATTAAAACCACGAAGCGTGAAACGCTCACGGTTAGTTGACTTAGAACCCGCACCAACAGATGCGTCGTTCTTAAGAACTTCACCTAACGTACTTGCACGCTGTTCATCGATGATTTGCTCATCGATTACTGAAACTTGTCCCGGAGTCTCTAATTGAGTCGCCTCCATGCGCATTGCTGTTGTGTTTGTGTCGGCCTTGTAACCGTAGTCACGACCTTCAACAACCATGTGCTCGTCTGTTTTTACTGTTTCTGCCAATACTGCTGGTGAAGCTAATACTGCGCCGATCACTAAGGCCAATGGGCTCTTTGAAAACATGTCCTTTACTCCGCTTTTATTCTTTTGTACGAGCACTTTGTTATTTATTCGATGTGCTCTGTTGAACCGTTTCCGGTACCACTGAATCATTTCGGGAGTGAATATAAGTGATAACTATTACCATTTGCATTAAATTTACATTCTTTGCATTCGTAAAGATTTGTAAAGCCCACTGAACGTACACTTTCTTTAGCTCAACAAAATCAATTCAATACGTTAATTGAGCGTGCAGATCTGTAAACATGAATTCAACATTTCACTATAAGGTCATTGGTCTGATCAATCTAAACAGCCAAGAGCAATACAAATACTGTCTTGTCTTATTTACTACCTTTGAAACGACTGATTTATGTATAAAACCCTCGATAAATGTAAATAAATGGTGAATTATTTTGTTTTCATTTGTTTAATTTACACAATTATCAGTGACTCTGATCACATCTATAATTTCAAACTCATTTTTTGTTTTTCGATTTGATCAACCGACTGCTAATCTCCCGCTCACTTTGAAAAGGTATCAAAGTTATAAATAATAAGGAGTGTTCTAAATGAATACCAAGAAACCTATGTCTCTAACTGGTCGAGTTATCCTCGGTATGGTCGTGGGCATATTAACGGGATTTGCCATTCAATCCCTTTTTGCAGACAGCGGATTTGTTAACAACTACATCGTTAACGGACTCTTTGAAGTAGGCGGACAGATTTTTGTCGCCAGTTTAAAAATGCTTGTTGTGCCACTAGTCTTCGTTTCACTAGTGTGCGGTACAAGCTCTCTTAAAGACTTATCAACTCTTGGCCGTATGGGTGGCAAAACGCTTGCACTTTATATCGGTACTACAGCCGTTGCTATCACTCTAGCACTCACTATCGGTAACCTGTTCCAACCTGGAGCTGGTGCGGATCTTACTGCTGCGAGCTCTTTCAAATCAGCAGATGCCCCTTCTTTGGGCCAAGTAATCATCGACATGTTCCCAACCAACCCTATTCAGGCGATGGCTGAGGGCAAAACGCTGCAAGTGATCGTATTTGCTGTGTTGTTTGGTATTGCTATCAGTGCAGCGGGTAAACCTGGCGAGCGTATCGCAGCGGTATTCTCTGACTTGAACGAAGTGATCATGAAGCTTGTCGCACTTCTGATGAACCTTGCGCCTTACGGTGTGTTCTTCTTGATGGCAAAGCTGTTCTCTGGCCTTGGTTTAAGCGCAATTTGGAACCTAGCAGAATACTTCTTAGTACTTGCTGGTACCCTACTTCTACACGGTTTGGTTACCTACAGTGCAATGCTTAAAGGATTCACAGGCCTAAGCCCGATTACGTTCTTACGTAAGATGGAAGATGCAATCATGTTTGCATTCTCAACGGCATCTTCAAACGCAACGATTCCAGTAACGATGGAAACGGCTAAAAACCGCATGGGCGTAGACAACAAAGTCGCTTCTTTCACTGTACCGCTAGGTGCAACAGTGAACATGGACGGCACTGCTATCATGCAGGGTGTTGCAACGGCATTTATCGCACAGGCATACAACATCGACCTGACCATGGGTGATTACCTTATGGTTATCCTAACAGCGACATTGGCGTCTGTTGGTACTGCAGGTGTTCCAGGTGTAGGTCTTGTTATGCTAGCGATGGTATTGAACCAAGTTGGTCTACCGCTTGAAGGTATCGCGCTTATCATGGGTGTTGACCGTCTTCTTGATATGATTCGTACCGCAGTAAACATCACAGGTGATAGTGCCGTAACTATCATTGTGGCTAAGTCTGAAGGTTCTTTTGACGAAGCTCGCTTCAATGACCCTGCTGCTGGTGAGAAAGAAGAAGAAGTTAAGCTAACACGCCAACAGGCATAATCTAGCTTTTCTGTCGCTCTTACCTTCAAGCTAAGGCGTAATTAATGGCTATGCCTAGCTGATAATCAAAAGCATATAAACAAAAACGCCACTGCTAATGCAGTGGCGTTTTTTTATTGGGCTATGTTTCTTAGCACGCTTTCAGTCATAGTTATCTATGGAGCAAGACAGGTAACAGCAGGAAGCTAATCGGCGATTGGGAACATTAGATTTACTCTCAATCCCCCACCTTCTCTATTCTCAGCGGTTACATGCCCATTCATCACACCCATGGCTTCCTTCACGATCGCAAGGCCTAAGCCGTAACCGCCAGACTGTTTGTCTCGGGCTGACTCTATGCGAGTAAACGGATCGAAAATCCCTGCAATCTTGTTATCAGGAATGCCATCACCGTCATCTTCTACAGATATGACACTGTAACGTTTATCGGTTAACAGTTCATAGGTAGTCACGACAACATGAGCATTCTCACCCGCATATTTGATCGCGTTACTCACCAAATTACCGATAACTCGAAGGAGTAACCTTTCATCAACATTAACCATTGATGTCGGCGTCTCTAAATCACCAATCAAGGTTTGATTCGGTTTTAAATCATTTTGCATCTGCGCGATTAGCATCGAACAATAATGCTCAAGATGCATCAAGCTTAACTTGGAGTCATAGCGAGACGTTTCTAGACGGCTGAATTCAAGGATCTCACCCACCAACTTGTTCATCTCTTCCGTTTCACTTTCCATTCGCTCAAGCAAGCCTATGCTCTTATCATCTACCTTACTGCGCAACAGGTGCAATGCGAGGTTTTGCCTTGCCAATGGTGTTCTAAGCTCATGAGACACATCACGAATCAAACGGCGTTGCTTTTCAGCGAGAGACTTAATCTCTACCGTCATATGATCAAAATCATGAGCAAGTTCGTTGAATTCACGCGTCGTGGAATTTAACTCAGAAACAACACTGACAGTGAAGTCGCCTTGCGCAAGTCTGCGGCTCGCTTCTCTTAATCTATCCAGCGGCTGCTGCAGGCTTTTCGCCATGATAATTGAGAACAGAGACAACACGATCAAAGCTATTACCGCTTTCAACATGTAAGAATATGGCGCAAAGGATTTAGCCGGGTGGAACTGGTGTGGGAGTTGGATAACCAGTGTTTTACCGTTATTGAGTGGCAGGCCGAATATCGGCTTACTCACACGATCACTAAGTTGGTGATCTAACGTTCGCAAGTACTTGAGTTTGAATTCAAAGTGCGGGTGCATGTGTCGATGAGTAATGGGTCGATTGTTTTCGTCGATAACAAACAGATAGTAGCCTTGAGCATTACCCCAGTCGGCTAACTCATCCATGTCACCTTCCTCAATCAGCACATTGGCTTGGTAGGCGAGGTCGAGCATTTCAGATTTTACCGATTCAGGTACCTTCAATAAGGCTTTCATCAACGCTCGTTCCGCGACGCCTTGGAGGATCAAGATGCTTACTAGGATCACCGTCAGGTAGCTGAATAATTGAAACGTTAAGCCATCCTTACGCTTGGCAATAAAATCAGGGCAACGCAGCAGTTTTTGGCTCATACCCCTACCGACTCTAGGTAGCTATAACCTTTACCACGAACGGTTTTGATGTGTTGTTTAGACAAGCCAGCCTGAACAAGCTTTCGTCGTATATTACTGATGTGCATATCTAAATTACGATCGAAAGGACAAAGCTCTTTCTTTAGAACATGGATTTGAAGGTCAGATTTAGATACGACAATCCCGTCATTTTTGACAAGATAATCCAACAGGTCTTTTTCAGTGCCCGTGAGAGGTAAACGAGAAAGTTGTTCACACAAGCCCTGATTAGATGAAGCCAAAGATTGCCTTTGACGTTCAAAACCAACGCGGCGCAAGATCACCTTGATGCGAGTCAGTAGTTCAGGAACATTGAAAGGTTTGGCGATGTACTGGTCGGCTCCAGCTTGGTAGCCATCCAGCATAGAGGCATCGTCGTTTAGTGCAGTCAGCATAAGAATGGGAGTAGCAAAACGCTGACAAATACGCCTTGCCACTTGAATTCCGCTCAAGTTTGGAAGCATTACGTCTAGTAGAACCAAATCGACAGGGTTCGATTGAATAAACTCTAGCGCAGATTCACCACAATGAACGGTATCAACGTGATACCCCTCATTTTCCAATACTTCACCCAGTAACTCACACAACTGGATATCATCATCAACAACTAAAACGCGAGACATTGCACACACCGATAAATAAGAACAGTTTGCATTCTAATTATCGTTATTATTGATTTCAATTATAAAGTGCGGGATTTCCTCTATAGAAGAAAATCTTTTTCAATCGGTACAAATTTTGAGGCAGAATCGATAAGATTTTGAGCAGTTAACCCCGGAACACCATACACTTCAACAGGTTTGCCAAAACGCTCTTTGATTCGCTCTACAAGGATTTCGAAATCACCATCTCCTGATACCAAAACAATCGTATCAACCGTCTCTGCAAGTTCTATCGCGTCTAACGCAATACCTACATCCCAGTCGCCTTTTGCACTGCCATCTCGGCGCTGAATAAAGGGCTTTAACTTCACATTAAAACCCACACCACGAAGGATATGGTGAAATTGACGCTGCTTTGGATCTTGGCTTGAGATTGCGTAAGCATTAGCTGCCACAACGTTACGCCCTTCCGTGGCAACATACCAAAACTGGTTATAGTCGAAGTTAGAACGGTATTTGTCGCGCGTTGTGTAGTAAACGTTCTGAACGTCGACCAAAATTGCTATGTTTTCCATAATTTCATACCTTTAGATTTTCCGTATACCCTATTCTATTCAACTCTAAAATGCGAGCCGCTTTCTTTAATAAAAATGAACTCATTAGCTATGCTTAACGTAGTTGTTATTCGCTTAACGTAGCTGTTATTGGCTTAACGTCGCTACTATTAGCTTAACGTAGCTGTTATTGGCTCAACGTAGTTGTTATTCGCTTAACTCAGAGCTTGTTTGAGTTTATCAAGGAAGGTGGAACATGCAGTACCGACAAATAATCAGA
The DNA here is from genome assembly GCF_021728015.1 of Vibrio sp. G-C-1. Taxonomy (NCBI): domain Bacteria; kingdom Pseudomonadati; phylum Pseudomonadota; class Gammaproteobacteria; order Vibrionales; family Vibrionaceae; genus Vibrio; species Vibrio sp. G-C-1. The sequence continues at coordinate 73,111 of NZ_JAKKCR010000004.1, forward strand.
TCATATCTTCGCAGCGACAGCAACGGCTCAGTGTTGCCACGTTGCTGTGCAGCATTAGCCAGAGCACTATCCAAATCACTGAAAACTCTATTAACAAGCGCGGTTATGTTTATGATTCTGTCAGTCAACTCGTTACACGCTTACCCAGCCTACTCTCACTCCAAGGCCTTACCGCACCGCAGTGTGATCTATTTTGCACCGAAAGAAGATTCTGCCGTCAAAGAGTTTCTCAATGAAGTGTTGATCAATAACTGTCAATTGGATGAACGAGACGTGGTTATCATAGTCATCGCGGAAAGCGGCTACACAGTTCCTACTTGGCTTGAAGAAGAATTTAACTTAGAGGCGGTAACCGACAGCTATGGAATACCGAAAGGCTCACATACTGCTGTTTTGATAGGTAAAGACGGAAAAGAAAAGCACCGATGGAATGGGAAGACTGATTGGAACCTTATCACCAACATTATTGATGAGATGCCTATGCGCCAAAAAGAAATGCAGCGACAAAGTAGCCGCTGCAGTATTTGATTCTTAGTCAGCTAAGCGGTCGCTTAACACACTAACTTGTAAATTAATCAATTAAGCTTGCTTGTTAAACCAAGCCAATTTTTCATGAAGTTGGGCAACGCTACCTACCACAATCAATGCTGGGCTCTTTGCAACGCTCGCAAGATTGGCTAAGTCACTCAAACCACCACGGAACACTTTCTGCTCTTGACGCGTACCATTCTCAATAATCGCAACCGGCATGTCTGTTCGCATACCGTTATCCAGTAAGTTTTTCTGAATGTTCGGGCTCTCTTTGAGACCCATGTAAAACACGATCGTATGATTGTGTTGAGCAAGCGAACGCCAATCAATATCTTCACCATCTTTCTTTAGGTGACCAGTAATGAATTGAACGCTTTGTGCGTGATCTCGATGTGTTAGCGGAATGCCTGCGTAAGCCGTCGCGCCCGCCGCTGCCGTGATTCCGGGTACCACTTCAAACTTCACACCATTTTCAGCGAGAGTTTCACACTCTTCGCCACCACGACCAAAGATAAACGAGTCACCGCCTTTAAGGCGAACAACATGCTTGTTTTCTTGCGCTTTAGTCACGAGCAGTTGGTTGATCTGATCTTGCGGTACACAGTGATGGTCGAGCTTTTTCCCCACATACAGCATTTCTGCATCGGAGTTAGCCATTGCCAAGATATCTTTAGATACTAAGCGGTCATAAACGACCACATCAGCCTGCTGAATAACGCGTGCCGCTTTTAGGGTAAGTAACTCTGGATCACCAGGGCCCGCGCCTACTAATGAAACCAATCCTTTGGTTACTTCTTTAACATTCGATGACGATACTTCTGACATGCTGTGCTCCGAAGGTTTGCTTGTTTTATCTCAAGCTTCAATCTATGTGATAAGTCACTGTATTCATGATGACTTATCCAAATCCTTAACCCTTAGACTATCAGGTGTTGAGCTAAATATTCAGTCTAAATACTAACGAAGATAGAAGTAATTATAACAAAACAGTCTATTGCAGGTATTTTATACCAATCGTAGTAAATAACTGTTCATCCTAGCTGGTTAAAACGCTCGATAACTTCGTTAGAATTTTTGATTGTAGAATAACTACTTATCGAAAAATTCCGCCTTGTTCTCAAGCCTTTTTCCTGCGCTATTTCTGATCACTTACTTACTGTGATTGGTATTACTCAATAAAAATCAGCGCATTGATGATGTTTAAGGCTTTCGAACTAAAAAAGCCCCAAACATGTTGTTGGGGCTCTTAATCTCATACTAAATTACGTTTCACCGTATTCAGAATTACTTAGCACCTAAAGAAGGAGCGGTTCTAGCGTGTGTTAGGAACAAAGGTACACATGTTAAGAACAAACCACCTACGATGTTACCTAGGATTGTTGGGATAAGGTTGAAGTTCAACCATGTCGCGATACCGAAATCAGCGCCTAGAATCATACCCAGTGGGAATAGGAACATGTTTACTACTGTATGCTCGAACACTAGTGCGAAGAAGATGAAGATTGGGAACCACATCATTGCGACACGACCAGACACAGTACGTGCTGTCATGTTACCAATCACACCTAGACAAACCATTAGGTTACAGAAGATGCCGCGCACGAAACATGTGATCCAGCCGTCCATACCCATGTTTTCAAAACCTAGGCTGCGACCAGTAGAAACAGTGATGAATTTCTGCGCTACTGCATTTGGTTCTAGAGAGAAATTACCCGTTAATGAGATAGCAACCAGTACCGCAACGATTAGAGAACCGATAAGGTTACCAAGGCCAACGATACCCCAACAACGCAGTACACGACCCCAAGTCACACCTGGGCGGTTATCGAATTTCGCTAAAGGAGCAAGGCCGAATACACCTGTTACTAGGTCATAGCCCATTACGCTTAAAATGACAAAACCCACAGGGAACACAAGTGCGCCAACGATGCCGATACCTGTTTGCACGATAGCCGTGATTGCTACAACAACGGCAAGAGAAAGAATGATGCCTGCCATTGTGCTTCGAATCAGAAGATCACGAGTACTCGTTTTCGTTTTCGCTTCACCCACATCGATCATCGTTTGAACGAATTCAGCTGGTTTAAAATCAGGAGACATAAGGTTGTCCTTAAAAAGTTAAAATTAAAAGTTAAAATCGGATAGGAAAAGGTTCTAGTTGCCGAACTAAGGCAATGTCGATAACTAGAACCCTTGATCTATCAAATCTTGTTACGTATTCGATTATGCTGAGATTTCAACAGCACCTTTGGTAATACGAGCTTTATACGCTTTAACGCTGAAGTTCTCGTCTTCCATGCACACACCTGTTGCTAGGTTAAAGCGTTGTTTCTTAAGTGGGCTCGCCACCCAAAGCTCACCTTTGTGCTCAACCGTTAAACCGCGAGATAAAACGTTTGATTGGAAAAACGGGTCAGTATTACTAATAGCGAACACTTCTTCGGCTTTAGTTGGGCGGAAAATAGCAACTTGCTCACCACCAACCAATGCACAAACACCGGTACCTGGAATAATATCTTCGATCTTACAAACTTTGGTAAATGCCATGATGTCGTCTCCCAATTAAACCAGTTCAACGTGAAGGATGTCGCCCTTCGCTTCTGGGTGTTTTTCAGTAAATGTTGCTGGGCGGTGTTGTTCACGGCCATCGTCAACAAACACAACGTTTTCATCACGATCATCAGCATTGATGAAGTGTGAGAAGCGCTTAAGTTGAGCTTCATCGTTGATAGTGTCAGTCCACTCACAAGCAAAGTTACCCACTAGGCCAGCGACGTCAGCTTCAAGCTGGTCGTTGATGCCAAGTTTATTATCAACAATCACTTCACGTAGGTAGTCAACGCCGCCTTCTAGGTTGTCCATCCATACCGAAGTACGTTGTAGTGGTGCAGCCGTGCGGATGTAGAACATCATGAAACGGTCGATGTATTTCAGCAGTGTTTCTTGGTCTAAGTCGCTTGCCAATAAATCTGCGTGACGAGGCTTCATACCACCGTTGCCACACACATACATGTTCCAACCAGCGTCCGTTGCGATAATACCTAAATCTTTACCTTGAGCTTCAGCACACTCACGAGTACAGCCAGACACACCGAACTTCATCTTATGAGGAGTACGGATGCCTTTGTATCGGTTCTCGATCATCACGCCTAGGCCAACTGAATCTTGAACGCCGTAACGACACCAAGTTGAACCTACACATGTCTTAGCCATACGAAGTGCTTTTGCGTAAGCTTGACCCGTTTCGTAACCTGCAGCGATTAACTTCTTCCAGATTGCTGGTAAGTCATCTTTCTGAGCACCGAATAGACCGATACGTTGTGCACCAGTGATCTTCGTATATAGGTTGTATTCAGCCGCAACATCCGCAAGAACGCTTAGAGCTTGAGGCGTTACTTCGCCACCCGCCATACGAGGGATAACCGAGTAAGTACCATCTTTCTGAATGTTACCTAAAAAGTTGTCGTTGGTATCGTGCAGCTTTACTAGCTCAGGCTTAAGGATGTGGTCACCCCAGCAAGAAGCAAGGATAGAACCCGCTAGAGGCTTACAGACTTCACAGCCGTAGCCTTTACCGTATTTCTCAAGTAGCTCGTCGAATGTTTTGATTTCTTCGATACGAATCAGGTGGAAAAGCTCTTGGCGAGAGTAAGCAAAGTGCTCACAAACGTCGTTCTTCACTTCTACACCCGCTTTTGCAAGTTCAGCGTTTAGCACAGAAGTTACAAGTGGAATACAACCACCACAACCTGTACCTGCACCGGTTACTGCTTTGATATCACCAATGGTATGGTGACCTTCAGCAACCGCTTGAGCGATCTTGCCTTTGGTTACGTCGAAACAAGAACAGATAACGGCAGTTTCCGGTAATGAATCAGCGCCAAGCGTTGGTTTTTCACCACCAGCGTGTGCTGGAAGAATCAATGCATCTGGGTGTTCTGGTAGGTCAATTTCGTTCAACATAAGTTGAAGAAGGTCACCGTAATCAGAAGTATCGCCAACCATTACTGCGCCAAGCAGTTTCTTGTTGTCTTCAGAAACGATTAAGCGTTTGTAAACTTCTTGCTCTTCGTTTTGGTAAACGTAGCTTTTACAGCCAGGAGTACGACCGTTTGCATCACCGATTGAACCTACTTTCACGCCCAGAAGCTTAAGCTTCGCAGACATGTCAGCACCTTCAAATGTGCTTTCGTTACCAACAACGTGGTCAACGGCAACTGTCGCCATCTTGTAACCAGGAGCCACTAGCCCGTAGAACGTTTGGTTCCAAGACGCACACTCACCGATTGCGTAGATATCTTTGTCTGTCGTTTGACAGTGATCGTTGATCTCGATACCACCGCGAGGCGCAATACCTAGACCCATTTGACGAGCAAGTTTGTCTTGTGGGCGAATACCAGCAGAGAATACGATGAAATCAGTTTCTAGCTCAGTGCCGTCTGCAAAACGCATCACGTTACGAGCTTCAGTGCCTTCAGGAGCAATTTCAAGCGTGTTCTTGCTTGTATGGACATTGACACCCATACGTTCGATCTTTTGACGAAGCTGATTACCACCTGCAAGATCAAGCTGCTCTGCCATAAGCTTTGGAGCAAACTCAACAACGTGAGTGGTTACGCCAAGCGCTTTAAGTGCGCCTGCTGCTTCAAGGCCAAGTAAACCACCACCAACAACAACACCAGATTTAGAATTCTTAGCGGTCGCTTCGATAGCTTTTAAGTCTTCGATAGTACGGTAAACAAAACAGTCTTTGCCTTCGTGGCCTTTAATCGGCGGTACGAATGGGAAAGAACCCGTAGCAAGGATAAGCTTGTCGTATTGAATTTCACGACCAGTGCTTGAGTAAACTGTTTTCTTTTCACGGTTAACGTTGATAGCACGTTCGCCGATCAGCATATTGATGCCGTGTTTCTCGTAGAAACCTTCTTTAACTAAAGAAAGTTCATCTGCAGTGTGGTGTGAAAAGTAAGAAGAAAGGTGAACACGGTCATACGCAACACGTGGTTCTTCACAGAACACCGTAATGTCCATGTTTGCAACATCTGTCTTCTCGACTAAATCTTCGATATAGCGATGGCCTACCATCCCGTTACCGATTACGACTAGCTTCATCTTGCTCATAAGAATTCCTGAAGGTTATATATTTCTTAACTACACGAATAATGAATTATGAAAGAAAATGAAAATATGATGTAAATCAATTACGAAAACGAACTACCCGAAAGGGGTAGAACAAAAGAGGTAGATCTGCTTATTTATCGAGCTAAGCAAACGAATAACCTTGGTTCTGATAGGGTTTAGCGGGATTTTATATACACTTTGGCGCACTTGAAAGAGTGTTGTAAAGTTTCACAATAGGTTAGCAATAACGTAAGTAAATGACAATCATTTTCATTTACTGACTTAACACAACGCTGAAACTTACGTTAATTTCCAAATTCATGAAGAACTATGTGCAGTTATGAAAGGCTTTCGCCGAATGAATGATCAAAAAATGAACATTGAATCATAATGTCATCCATTTTATTAAATCCGAATCGTGACAAACAACTCGCAAAATGTCCTTAGATTATTAACGAGCCTTGAAGACAAAGCTTTCCCAGTTATCAAACTGTTAATTTAATTGATCCAGCACATATAGCATTCAGATTCACCGAAACTATATCAAATCAAGCTTTCAACCAAACAGTGAATAAATTAAAATTATTGGAAATAATTCTCATTTGATAGAGCCAACGACTATGCGTGTACTTCTACTGATCTTAACTATCATTGCCACTCCTGCACTTGCTGAAACAAAAGTCATAAAACAAGTGATGGACATGAATTCTGAGAACATCGACAAGATGTATCAATTTATTCCTGATTACGTAGAAATCGAACCTGGTGATAAGGTGCTTTTTAAAGGAACCGTTGGCTCTCATACAGCCCATAGTATTCAAGGGATGCTTCCTAACGGCGCTAAACCTCTTATGATATCCGGGTCAAACGCTCAGGAAGTCACTTTTGATAAGCCCGGAGTTTATGGCATAAAATGTAAAGTACATCACCGACACGGAATGGTGGCGCTAGTGGTCGTGGGTGACCCAAGTGTTAACTTAGAAGAAGCTCGCACTGCAGCCAAAAAACGTGTGAGTCGCCGAGCTCAGAAGAAGATGCAAGGCTTGCTCGATCAAGCAGAGCAAAAGGTTCAATAACCTTTGTCCCTACTTTTAAAGCACCGACTCTCCATTTGGTATTGAGATAGGAATGCCTGTCTGAAAACGGTTTTCGGGAGTCAGTAACAAGAAACAGCGCCGAATTAGCGCTGTTTCTTGTTATCTACTTAGACATGGTCAAATATTCCGCACTAAACGTACAAACATATCAAACTAGCCACCCCGTTCTGAATGAAACTCCGACAACCACAAACAAAATTGAAATAATAGTCACTGGCACAATGTGCAGCGCCATATCAACCAAGTTGTTCTTCGATAGTTTTGGAATCACACGAAAGCGTGCGTCTAGGGCCAGCAATACCGTCAGAGACAGCAACGTCAATTTAGTGGCAATGCCATGAGCCAATGGAATCGACATATCAAACCATAAGCTAACGTCCGGCAACATGTGATAAGCGAGCATCAACCCGGTCACCACTTGAACTACCAAAGCAGGCATTCCCACCTTTTCGTACCCTTGCTCGAATTCCAATAACATTTCTGGAGAACGGTGTTTCAAGACTTTAGGAAGGATAACGACGCTGAGAATAATGTGCCCTCCCGTCCAAATGGTGGCAGCCAATACATGCAAAACCAATAATACGCCAAACATAAACTTCCCTTACACAATGTTACGTGGTGCAAAGGAGAACCCTTCAAACTCACGCTTATATTTTGATTCACCAATTTTCTTTATTTTGGCGACGCCCATTTTGTAGTTGTAGTTACCACTGATTTGGTCAACTACCCTTGTTGTTAAAGCATTCGCTGGGTTCTTCATGTCCATCATATTGCAATACAACACACCTTTCTTCGTGGCTGAGGTGACAATCGCAACGGCTTTAATCTCCGCGTAATCCAGTTGAATGTGACCATTTTTCATTAGGTTACTAAACTGGAAATCGTCTGACTCGATACCCAGAATCGTATCTTTAAAATTGGCCACCCGCTCCGAGTACACCAGCACTTCATCTCCGGCTTCTATGCCCCGTTTTTCCGCATCTTCTGGGTGTACTTCAATCCAGTTTTCAGGCCAACGATGAGTGATGTAAGGCCTGCGCTCGGTATCATCAAACCCTGACTGCCAAATTTCGTTAATACGACCATTCGAAAACCATAACTCGTCCTGTTTTGGGGTAAGCCAAGCGTGGAAATCACTGAACAGATCCCAAGGGTGCTTTTGAAGATTGACCTTCCCCGTCTGACTATTAAATTGAGTGAGCTGTTTACGCATAATATTGGCGCCTTGAGGCCCATCTTGCAGCCCTTTGTCGACCAGATCACCCCAACTCATTTCAGTATCATGTAGGCGTTTAGTGCCAATCAGCTTTTTGGTGTCATAGTTATAAAATACAGGGCCTTGGATCCCTTCGGTACCAAATTCAGCGAGCTTTTGATGAAGTGTTTTTCCTTCAGAATGTGCTGCAACTTTGATCATATTGAAATCTTTACGGCTACCGCGACTAAATCGCGATGACTCTTCGGCTACGTCATTCGAGTTTTGCCAATCAAACCCGTCGTACCCCATTCGCGAAGCCATTTGAGCAACGATCCACCAGTCTGGCTTAGCCTGACCCGGCGCATCAGCGAACTGTTGGTAAAGGCGCAGCCGACGCTCACCATTAGCACGCATGAAATCCTCTTCCCCCCAAGTCGCAGCCGGAAAGATGATATCGGCAAACTGTTTACCTATAGGATCACGTAAGTAAATATCTTGATTGATGACGACCATTCCACCGGAATCTGCACGCTTTTTGAGTGTATCTATAATGTGCTGTTTATCACGTCGCGTCGCTTGGTGAGGGTTACGTGTCGTTAAATCAGTGAATTTCTCTTTCAACCCATAGCTGCCACACATAGCTTGAATCCATGTTGTACCAATGACATGTGCCATACGGGTATGCCCGGAATAGAGGTACCTATCGGTGTCTATTGAGCGTCTGCGTCTGCCCGCCACTTTTTCAGGAGACTTGTTCCTTGGAAGTTTCCCACCCGCTAACCCACCGCGTTGATGCCCACCAAATCGACCAATAACACGCCCTTCTCGGCCACCAGTACCGATGATCGTTGCAAGGGAGGCGATGGCGTTGGTATTTCCGGTATTGTTCGACCAATAAAAGCCCTTCTCTATACCAATTGATGCTTTAACTCTTTGACCATTCACTGGCATTGCCAACATCTCGGCAGCTTTGTGGATCTTCTCGACGTCGATACCCGCTATCGACGCGGCATACTCAGGTGCGTATTCTTTCTGCTCTAAATTCCATTGCTTATAATCATCAAAGCCATCGGTTTGGAACTTGCCCCAAGTGGTTCTCCACTGCCAAGGTGTGTTACGTGTACCTTGGCCAAAGCCAGAGCTTGATTCCCACTTATTATTGACCCAGTTTTCAATCCATTCATTGTCTTGCCAGCCTTGCTCTAAGATCACACGAGCAATTGCGCCAATCACAAGATTATCGCTACCGGGATTAATATCGAGGTGCAATCCACCTTGAGCTTTAAGCCACGCTATCCCTGCAGTTTCACGAGGGTTCAAAATCACGGTTTTCATTCCACGATGCACCGCAGGCATAATGAACTGCGTAAAAATGATGGTTTTGGTCTCATACGGATCCGTTCCGCAGATCATCAAAGTATCTGCCGCGCCCCAATCATCATAACTTGGAGCAAAATTATCAAAACCCGCATCTCGAAAGCCCGGGGTTGCGGTGACATCTGACGGCGTGTCATGAAACGAAAAATTCGCAGTATTGACATGACGCAATGCATACTTTGTTATTGCATAGGTGTTTTCAATATACTGATAAGAATACGTTTTTACGCAGTAACTGTTCGAACCGTGCGTATCAATCACGTGACGACCAACTTGGGCTGCAATATCCAGCGCAAAATCCCATTCTACAGGTTGTAACTGACCGTTAATTCGAACAAGTGGTTGTTTCAATCGATCTTTGGTTGGTGTTTCTGGGTTATAAAGCTTTCTTGCGAGCAGTCCACCACGAACAGAAGAATCACCGCCTTTATTGACGACCTGTATGTCTTTGTCTGCGACTACAACCACATGGTGTGGTTTGCCATTATGCGAAACAATATTATGTTGCTGTGGCGAAACCCAAGCTTGTAATGCATGAACGGGGAAGTCGACAGCAAACGCATTTTCGTTAGCGCGATCTCCACCTGAAGGGCTATTTACAGGCCAACGATAAACCTTATAACCGCACGCCACGATACAATAATCACAGGCTGTTGTGATAACTTCAGCATGAACAGGAGGCAGTAAAGTATTAGTCGGTTGCAGATACTGACGGTTTAAAGGAGATTGATTGCTTGAAGAAGATTCACTCATTAAACTACCTCCACATCGATCAGGTTTTCCATGCGACCAAAGATCAACCCCATAACGCCAACTGCATAGATGTCGTCACCTTCGAGCTCGAGCAGTACTTGAGGTAAGCTCTCAAAGGCTTGACCAGACACCATAATTCCATGGCGACGCAAATCAAATGTAGATAGATGGAATGGACACTGACCTACAATGCGATGCTCTCCTGTTGCTTTATAAGCACCGGTTAAAGGCCCACCTTGATGAGTACACGTCATCGAGTACGCCACAATATCGCGCTGTAACCCTATCCCACCGCCACATTCGATGTCGGATTTAACGAGCATCGCAATCGAGTTTTTTCCTCCATCTGGATATTGAAAGTGAACCGGAGTGTGGTTACTAAGTTGGCTTAACTGGGCGATTTTCTTACGCGGGTAACCGACAACACGACCTTCAACTTGAGTTTCAGAATCAGTCCCAGCAAATAAGGTAAGAGGAACCATAGATACGGCAGTAGCCGCACCGGAATAAAGTAAAAAATCACGTCGTGACATCATGCATTTGTTGTGTCGTTTACTCGAATTTTGCTCTGAGTTGGCGATCATTTTTCTGCTCCAGCAAGTTCTTCTTTAGTAAATAGCGGTTGGTATTCTGGAATGGTTGGCTCTTCAATAAAAATCTGCTCACCTGAAAATGCTTCTACAAAGCTCCGTAAGTTCTTTTTATCTTGTTCCGTTAAACCAAGAGGTTGAATCAAAGCAGATTTAGTCTGAGGGTATCCAGTAGTGCGCCCATCATCTGCCACACCACCTCGGTCGTAGAAATCAATCACCGCTTCTAAAGTTGGAATAGTGCCATTGTGCATGTAGGGCGCAGTGTATTTTGTATAACGTAGGCTTGGCGTTCGAAACTTACCTAACATCTCTTTACGTTTAGCACGAAAGTAAGCTCCGGGATCGGCCTTTGTGGTTCGGTACATCTCTTCGGTGACACCTTTAGAATAAAGCTCAAATCGAAACGTTATCTGTGCCAGTCCATCATCATCCCACCAAGGGCTTGGCGGCACGCCAATGTTGTAGAATTTTTGGTCAGATGCCAAAGCCCCGTTGTGACAAGCAATGCAATTCGCTTTGCCTTCAAACAGAGCTTTACCCTTCAATTGGGACTCAGACAAAGCGGTTTTGTCACCGAGTAAATAGTTGTCTATTGGTGTGTCACGTTGAACCATCGTGCGTTCAAACGCGGCTATAGCGCGCCAAGCGTTATGTATTTTCGGAGTATCATCACCAAACACTCGCTTAAAGCGTTCAACATACTCAGGAACTAAGGCTAAACGCGCTTCCATGATGTCATCTTCACCATTACCCGCGACCGCGCCCTTCGCTGCATCTTTGGCTTGCACTTCCAGTGACATAGCGCTGCCCGCCCAAAAAAATTTGTCATAATAAGCCGCATTAATAATCGTTTGGCTATTACGCCAATGTACCGTACCCGGATATCCCATGGATAAGTCATCAGGAAAACCCCAGCCCTGAGATTGAATATGGCAACCAGCACATGGGCTCGTCGTATCGCCACTTAGCCGACCGTCATAAAATAAGATCTTTCCCAACTCTATTTTTGCAGGCGTTTGTTTATTGTCCGCTGGTACAGGCACCTCCCCGAGAGGCTCAAGCTTTACTTTTGCATTAACAACATTGGGAAGCCCCGTTATCCCAATAAAAATAAAGAGTGCTGCCTTTAATACAGAGCGCTTAGTTACGAGCATTTGACCAATCCTCCGTGTATTCGTAGCCGAAGTCATAGTCTAACCATTCGTATTCTTCGCCTATAAGGGCGTCTCCAGATAACGATTCCAGAAAGGCCACCAGCGCCTTTTTCTCTTTTCCCGTTAAAGAAAGAGTGGTGAGTCGAGAGTCTTTATTTGAGTCTTCGCCACCGCCTTGATTATAAAACTCAACCACATCTTCAAGCGTGGCCAGCATGCCATTGTGCATATACGGCGCAGTTTGAGTCAGCTCTCGCAGCGTTGGCGTAATGAACTTACCGCGATCACTACCATCCGCTTTATGAGTTTGAACATGCGTACCAACATCACGCTTTAACGTTAAGTAATCTTGCACACCCATAAACATGTTGTAGGCGAGAAAAGATTGATGCCGCATTGGGTCTAAAAATATCTCATGATTTTCTGGCACTCCGGTATTGTGTGCCTTTCCGTCCGAAAACAGAGCGCCACGATGGCATTGGTTGCACCCCGCTTTGCCTGTGAACAGCTTTTCTCCCTGGCTCGCTAAGTCGCTAAGCTCACCCTTGTCAAAAGGGACGTTTTTCGAAGTCAATGTTTTTAGGTATTCAGGCAGAGCTTTACGTACTCCGCCATTTGACGGTTCTCCAAGATTGGCCGCTTTAAACATCTCGACGTATATAGGGTCTTGTTTGAGACGTTCCTGCATCAAACGCATGTCCATATTCATCAGCCAGTCTTCAGTGATATTCTCCCGCACCACATCGTTTAGATTGGTGCCAATACGACCATCGTGAAACCACACCTCTTTATAGGCTGCATTAATAAGTGTTGGAGCATTGCGAAATCCATCACTCCCCGTATAGGCAGGGCTCAACGGTTCAGGGTAAGAAAAGCCATTCGCCGGAATATGGCAACTGGAACACGAAATCGAGTCATCCCCTGACAAGCGCGTATCAAAAAACAGTCGTTTACCGAGTTCTGCTTGAGCTGGATCGATATCTAAAGGAAGCAAAGCAGCATGTAAATTCATCGTAAAAAAGGAGCACAATGCTACGCAGACTTTTCGAGCGAAGCTTTGAAGTGTGGACTGTGCTCGTAAAACACTCATCGGCATTCCTTTTTAAGGATTATTATCAATGAAGCCTATTATTAACACGTGAAACATTAAAGATATGATTAGGATCATACAATTCGGAATGATAAGAGTTATTATTCAAACTTGTTAGTTCAGTGGTACTAAACCCTATGTCTCTCGATAAATTCCTTCTCTGTGTCGAACATACCTATCTTGCTGGGAACGTATCCGATCAAATTCTAGCAACTCAGTTTCTCGCTCAATTTTCGCAAACTAAACACCTCTTGCTTACAGGTTTAGAATCCAGCGCTGTAGATGTTGTTATCACAAGCCTAGAATGTTTAGCTCAAGACAAGCATGCTCCTATCAAAGACATCATTCATTGCTTTCAACAGTGGGATGACAGCGAAGTAAAACTAGCCGCATTGAATGCTATTGAGCACAACAACGATTCAGAACAAGCGAAGGGATTATTGATAGACGTCGTTTGTGACGATATCGATTACTGGGAAGGTGAATGGAATGATGGTGATGATATCCGTTTGAATGCTGCACGTATTTTGGATAACCATGAAATTAATTTAGATTATATTCAAGCGAGTCGTTTACTGCCCCTACTTCGAAGTGACCCTGAGCCTGATGTTCAGGTCAAACTAGTCTCAGTGCTATCGCGTCACTCACCGGCACTACTTAAAGAGAACTTTGCAGTAACGCGCACAAGTGATATGCGTATGTTATTGAAAAGCACACCGGATAAGATAACGTTATTCAAAGCCACGCAACACCAAGATCTACGTTGCCAGCAAATCGCCTTTCAACGCCTGTCTCAAATGAACAGTCGTGAGTATTTGCAAATGTTTTTAACTGGCCTTTCGCACTTAGACCCACTGATAAGACAAACATCTCTCAGTACATTGGAAAAATGGAATTACCAAGTCGACATTAAGCACCTTGGTCAGCACGACTTATTGCAAGAAATTCCAATCGATATCCTTTCGGCACTGCTTAGCGATAATCACAAGCAACAACTCGTGAATCAATGGCAAGATAAACGGCAGCCCCCTCATTCAATAACGGCGATACTTCAGTTAATTTCGAGCTTAAACCCGCAGAGTAAACAAGCCCAACTTAGCCGATTTATGCCAGTCTTTTATGAGAAGTTTTCGAGCTTAGACGAAGCGACTCAACTTGATTGCTTGAATGTTTTATTAAGTGACGTATCACAAACCCTAAGCCTTGCCTTTATCCGTCAGCAACTGCAATCGGGCACTTGCAGTAATTCGGTGAGGCGACAACTCATTGAACACCTATCTTATACTCTAGCACCGAGTTCTCAGGCCTATCTAAAAGAGCTCATAGTCGACTTACCTGTAATTATTACAACCAATCAAACAGAAAGAGAAACGGCGACAACAGAAGTACCACATCGAGAACTTGACGGTCCGAATGATGACGCTAGTGCCACACAGCCTCCTATCACTTCCACGCTTGATTCGTTGAGGCAATCAGCGCATTCAAAACCTTCAACAAGACATGCTCGAACCAAACGAGTTGCAATCGAAAGCTTGTCAAACCTAGCGTTAGCGATTGAATACTGTCAAGACAAGCAATATCTGATGGAGCTTTGCTCGACTAAAAAATTTACCAGCCTATCCAACGCTGAATTTCACGCGCTAGTCATTGCCTTGCGTTGTCATCATATCAACTTGACCGACGTTGAGACGCCCTACTTCAACCAATCGGTATTAGATCTAGTCTTGAATGATGATTGTTCCAATCTCGAAAGTATCATCGATTGGCTTGGTACTCTCTGGATCGATCAACACCGTTTACAACTAATAGCCTCTGAAAGCCTCGCTCTACAAGTCTGTTTAGTGCGATATACCACTGACGAAACAGAATTACTCGGGCTACTAAAGCACCCTTATATTGGTATCCAAATCGCAGCGCTGAAGCAATTAAAACAGTCTGGTGGTTGCTCACATGAAGAGCTAGTTAGCTTGATCTTAAAAGAACCCGTACTTTATCCTCAAATCTCTCTTTTTGATGCCAATACAGTCTACAACGTACTTGCTGAGAAAATCCAAGGTTCACCTTCAATAGCTCTACAAGCTGCCCTTGCGTTTCTAGGTGCGACAGATATTGATATGACTCATTGACCAATGCATTAAGCATTAAGCATCAATTCTGGAATCCTATAATTTGGGGTAATGTTATGCCCCCTCAACCAGACTACGCTTAAATCAACCTTGCATCCTTTTTAATCACTTAACAAAATTAAATACATTTATAAAATATTTATGTAGCACATATTTGCATTTCTGATATATTTCTCAATCCGTAATGATAACAGTTATCATTACGATTCGAATTACTAGGGAGTATCAGGCAATGACATTAACAAGCCCTGCCAATATGGAACGTATAGACAATATGTACCAAGAGCATTATGGCTGGCTTTCGATATTTATTAGGCGCCGTTTAGGTTGTCCGGATACCACTGCGGACTTAGTTCAAGACACCTACCTCCGTTTACTGACTCGCGGAAAATTACCAGAATATAAAGATTCACGTAAATACCTGACCCATATAGCCAAAGGTCTAGTGATCGATTTGTATCGTCGGAAACGAGTTGAATCGGCCTATCTCGAACTGATCGAAAGCGAACCATTACAAATTACTGGCTCGCCAGAAAACCATACAATAGTAGTAGAAGCTTTAGTTGAGATTGACTCTCTGTTGCACCGGTTACCTATAAAATCTCGCCAAGCCTTGTTGATGCGTCAGATAGAAGGAAAGAGTTACAAAGTTATCGCAGAAGAACTGCAAGTCTCTATCTCTTCTGTCGAAAAGTATGTAGCTAAAGCCTTACAAGGTTGTATGCTAGCTATGTTAGACGATGCGTAATCCTATGCACAAGCTAACACGAGAAACCTTAACAGAAGCGTCAAACTGGATGGCTCGTCTATGGGCAGATGATGTCACACAACAAGACCAAGATGCCTTCCTTTGCTGGAAGAACGCTCATCCGCAGAATGCCGAAGCATGGAAAAAACTAGAACTAATACAAAATAAGTTTGCAAACGTTCCTCAATCGGATATTAGCCGACAAATCTTGACTCCGAAGAAATCGGCTCTTTCTAGGCGAGATATGCTTATGTTAAGTGGTCTTTCCTTCACTAGTCTAGCTGTTGGTATATCGACTTATCGAACAGCACCTAAAGGTGTTGAGTATGCAACTGCCACTGGTGAAATGAAATCAGTGATTTTATCCGATGGCACCGAGATCGCACTCAATACCGCTTCGCAGATCTATGTCGAGTTTAACCAACACCACCGCCAATTACATCTAGTTACAGGTGAGGTGTTGATTACAAATTCACACCATAGAACACCTCTATCTGTCTCGACTATTCAAGGTCGAGTACTACCTCTAGGGACACAATTCACAGTTCGCGAACATGATGCCGCCACCGAAGTGTGCGTTTACGAAGGCGAAGTGAAATTGCAACCGATGCTAGGAATGGGGACTTCCCATATTTTGGCAGGCCATCAAGCAAGCTTCAACCGACGTACAGTTTCCAGTATTGAAAGAAACAAAAGTACCGGAGCACTGTGGTTATCTCAAAAGATATTAGCCGAAGCTACGCCTTTAATTGAGTTCATAAACGAGTTATCTCGGTACCGTCGTGGAATACTCAATATTGACCCTTCATTGAAAGATTTGAAACTGACCGGTATTTTCTCAACGAGCAATATCGACCAAACACTATATAACATCAGTCAGATCTTACCTATCAAAATTCAATACCGCACACCTTTGTGGGTCACCATTAAACCTAAATATTGAAACTAAATCGTATAAACATTACGGATTTCAATTATTCATCCGGTGTATCAGACAGTTAAGCGAGTCTAAATACCAATAAGGAAATAATGGTGCCGTATAATACACCACGTCAGTTGCTCTCTGTGTTCATAAAAGCCAACCTTGGTGTGGCGGCGATAATGCTGCCTTACACCGTAATGGCAGATACATCCCAACAATATAATATACCAGCAGGAACTCTTGATAGCGTTCTTAACCAGTTTGCGGTTGAGTCTGGGGTTGAGTTCTATCTCAATTCTTCTCTTTCAGAAGAACTGTATACGCAAGGTTTAACTGGCGATTACCAGCCAGAACAAGCGCTGAATATTTTACTAGCAAATACGGGGTTAGATGCACAGAAACAACCTGATGGAGTGTACTATGTTTCCCCTTCATCTGATGAAATGACACTTGATGCCATTCAAGTAAGAACTCACTTTGAGGATGCCTACCAGCGTGATCAAGAAGGTGGAATGGCCGTATACGATGCCGACGTTGCCACGGCCTACTTAGGTAAAGAAGAAATCGAACGTTTCAAAGGAACAACAGCCGCCGACTTGTTTACAGGTGTAAGCAATGTTCACAGTGGCGAGTCTCGAAACGGTGGAGGAAGTATAGACCCCAACGTTCGCGGTGTGCAAGGGTTTGGTCGTGTACCTGTCGTGATTGATGGAACCGAGCAAGCCATTTCTGTTTACAACGGTTATCGCGGCTCTTCAAACAGGAACTACATTGACCCTAACCTCATAGGTAGCATGAAGGTGTACAAAGGTGCCCAATTGAGCTCCGACATCAATACCTCTACAGGTGGTGCTGTTCAAGTTACGACATTGCAACCACAAGATATAGTCCCTGAAGGTGATGAATTTGGTATAGAAATCATTACTGAAACAAGCAGTAATTCAGTTGCGCCAAACAAAGCGCGCTTGCATACGGGAAAGCGCTGGCAAGATGTTCCAGCTTATGCAGACATCGGGGGGGTACCACTTTATGATGATCCAGAATTACGTTTCCAAACTCGTGATAATAAAAGTAATGATCCTTTTAATGGTGAAGATATCGCTTACCGCCTTGCTCTCGCCGGAATAACACCAAAATTTGAATGGCTTGCCGCTTATGCTTATCGTAACCGTGGTAATTATTATTCGGGCACCAACAAAGACGAGTTTTATTCCAAACCGTCAAGTGAAGGTGGTGAGAATATAATCCAAGGTCGCAACCCATATTTAGAACCAGAACATATGGCTTTAGTACATAGGCCTGGGCATGAAGTACCTAATACATCCTCTGAAATGGAATCGGTACTGGTTAAAGGAACGTTTAATTTTAACGATTATTATAAATTGCAATTCAATGCCCGATATACAGAAAGTATTCACGGTGAAATACTCGCAAGTCGTTCAGATTATCGAAATACAAATGGATTACCTCAATGGCCTTTAGCCAATGCAAAAATGCAGGCTTATAGCCTAAAATATCGAGCTAACCCAACCAACCGCTTTCTTGATTTAAGCACTAATCTTTGGCTTACTAAAACCGATTCAAAAAGTAACACTGGTTATGGCTTTCCTAATTTTGTCAACAGAAGAAGCGAAACACCTGATACTATCATTAACACTTCAACCGTAAATCGTGATGAAAGTCGATACGGGTTTAACTTCAAAAATAAAATGCTATTAAGTAGCTCACTTGATCTGACCGTTGCTGGTAGCTATCAAAAACATGAACTTATGCCCAAAGAAGGGCTCGAGTACATGATTAACTTTTACCAAGGCGCGGTAAGAGCAGGCGAACGTGAAGAGTACAATGGCTCAGCCAAAGTCGAATGGCGACCGTTAGACTCACTAATTCTTAATGCTGGTGTTAGATACATCTCATACAACTCCACAGATTACTACATAGAAAACCGAGTCAACGCGGGTGACATTTCAAGTCTAAAAGAATACAAAAAAGATGGTTACCACCTCAGTTACCAAACTTTAGAAAACTATGCGGCAGAAGAAATCGCCCAAAACGTTGCTAACGCAGAACATGAAGTGCGAGTAACATTCAGCAAAAGTAACATCACTCAAGAAATAACACGTTTAAAAAATTTAATCTATCAATTCCCTAGTCAGGCAACTGAAAATAAAGCATCTCTTAAAACTAAGCAGCAGGAACTAGCTAACTTTGATTCGCTACTCGCCTCAAAGATTCAGCAAGGAACTAATGCAGCTCAAAACCAAACAACTTTCATCGAAGAACATTCAGCCGATTGGCTAGTAAATAGTCGCAATGATTTAAATCTAGCTAATAATGCTTGTAAAAATGCAATGCAAAAAGACAATTATGTTAAAGGCAGCTGCACTGCAAAAGCTATTGAATTAAAAGAAGTTTACAACACCGATTACAAAAATAGCGGAAGTGGCTGGATGCCCTCTTTAACTGCGACTTGGTTATTCAATGATAATAGCCGTATTTATGCCAGATACGCTGAAACTCTCCGCTTCCCTAGCTTATTTGAAAGTACCAGTGGCTTTAGTGGTAATCCAAGTGCCTCCGCTCCATTACAACCCGAAAGAGCACGTTTATTCGAAACGGCCTACGTCCATTACTTCGACAATGCCAGCGCTAAAATCACCTATTTCGACCAGATCATTGAAAACGTTATGGACCGAGATAGAGACAGTTTTGCGTTTGCAAATTTAGACAGCCAACGCACCAGCGGCATAGAATTAAATACTCATTATGACAATACCGACTATTTCGCCGATGGGTCTTTTGCCTATAATTTCCGCAATGAAGTTTGTGATAAAAATACAGCAGCACAACTCTACGCATACGACACGATTAAAAAAAATACGCCTTCGGATGAAACATGTGTTCGAGGGGGCTTTTCCAAACAAAGCTTCCTAGCCGCTCATGCGGCTCCTGAATACACGGCCAATTTGTTGTTGGGGGCTCGTTTTTTCAACCAAGATTTAGAAGTAGGTTTTAGGACCAATTATGTTTCAGGCAGCCATGATGAAGATGTAATAAAACGTACCGATGTGACAACTTACGATGCTTATATGAAATATAAATTCACTGAAAAGATCGCAGGCGAACTCGTGGGAACAAATCTGTCAGATGTTTACTACCTAGAAGCAGGTTCTGTTTCCGGCATGCCAGCTCCAGGAAGAACTATCGGTGTAAAACTAAGTGGAAAGTTTTAGATGCCATTTAGTTTGCCCTTGATAACTTAGCCTGCTTTCCTAACTTCATCCTGCTCTAGTTACTAAATAAGTAAATGGATAGATAACAAAATAAAAAACGCCTTAAATTGGGCGTTTTTTATTTACGGATTCGCTCAACTCAAACGGTATATATATGAAACTAAAAATCAGATATGGCTACGAACTGAACCAAACTACGTTCAAGTAGCCTTCAGCACAATTAGGATGAAATACATGAAGTCGAACTTTAAATGGACATTACTTGCTTTAACTATTCCAACTTTAATCGCATGTGGTGGAGGCAGTTCAAGCTCAAGCTCAAGTTCAACACCCGCAGCGCAAGATCCTTTGGGTTTAGCGGTGATCTCCGCGCAAAGTGTCGCGAAGGTTAACAGTCGAGTTCGAGTTGATGGGCTTCAGAGTGAAGGATTAGATGGAGAATCTCTTAGCTACCAATGGGAAATCAGTAATAAACCGGAAGGGAGCACAGCTTCACTTAATAACGCCAATGCTGTCTCTCCATACTTCACTCCGGATATAGCTGGTAACTACACCTTAGATTTGGTCACAAAAAGTGGTAGTAAAGACAGTGAAAAAGTCTCTTATGTAATCGATGTAAGTGATGCGAGCACTAATACGCAGCCGATTGTCGATCTAGATTTTCCTGACAGTGTCGCTATTGGTAAAACCGTCGATCTACATTCACAAGCTTATGATGCAGACGGTGATGTGCTGACTTACCAATGGGCACTACTTTCATCGCCAAGTAATGCCACAATGAAATTAACAAACAGTGCCACTCCAACAGCAAATCTCCTTTCCAACACTGCCGGAGATTACCAATTAAAGCTAACAGTGAGTGATGGCTACGAAACAATATCTGAAGAAGTGACTGTTTCATATTCTGCTGAAAATGTAGCGCCTAAAGCTAGCGTAAAAAACAAGCAAACATTTGAATTAGGTACAAGTGCACTGCTTGACGCAACAGCAAGTACTGACGGAAACGATGACCAAATAACCTACGAATGGAAAGTGGTTTCTCAACCAGAAAACAGCACGGCAACGCTAAGTAGCACAACAGATGAAAAACCGAATTTTACCCCTGATTTAATTGGCGACTATGTATTGTCCCTTACCGTTTCTGATGGCGAATTAACCAGTAAAAAAGAGTACATTCGTTTATCTGCAACAGAAGTCGGAACCAGTGACCTTATTCTTAAGTATGCGGAAGATACCACGGCTAGAGCATGGCCATTTGCTGAACAATTCACTTCGAATATTTCGACTACGGGCGATGCACCAGCTCATGTTCTACTAGGCACTTTTAGCCTTGAAGCTGTAGGTAAGGACTATACAATTAATGAGACAACCGCTATCGATTATATTGGTAATGTTGATGCGGTAATGACAGGAATGAATGCTGGTCAGGTACTAAATGCTGGCGATAAAATTAACGTAAAAATGTGGGCAGAGCCAACCCAAGGTCAATTATCAATGATTTCATATGGTTTCATTGTTGATACAACTTTAGAGCAATATATGGGACTGGGGTATATGTATACTTCAACGGCTGAATAATAAGAACGTAGTTGCTTGAAGCTAATGCTATAGCATTATCGCTAGGAATAGAGATAAGAACAACACTATTACGTTTTAACTATGTTCAAGAAACTCTTAATTCGTATCATCGACGATATGATGAGTTCTATGAAATGTTCAAATCCGAGTGTCAGAACACTCGGATTTTTCCTTATTCAATTAGACAGACTCTATTACTTAGCCTAACCCTCATTCAAAACTCAGGTTTTCCTTTAAGGGTTTTCATAGTTCGTTCGGTGTATCGGTTAGGACATCATTACAACTTTCAAAACCGACTGGATAAACGATGAGCGTATACCTCTTTGTATTCCATTCAAGATTTGTATCAGGAATTATAAATGCACATTAATTTTCATTGGGCACCCATCTTATTGTTTGCTGCGCTATCAACAGGCTGTAACAGTGGTGGGGATAGCAACACTCCAAGTACCGACCCAGGTTTACAGAACAACCAGAGACCGATTGCGATTGCAGGCATAAATCAGCAAGTGAAAGAAGGCGATCGGGTACAACTCGATGGAACCTCAAGCATTGATTATGATAAAGACGAAATTACCTATCAATGGTCTTTGAGTTCAACCCCGCTTCAAAGCCTAGCGGAACTGTCTCAGGTCGATGCAATCAAGCCCACATTTATAGCAGACAAGTTAGGAACCTATGTTGTTGATCTTGTCGTTCATGATGGAACCACCAGCAGCCGAACCAACCAAGTAAAAGTTGTTGCGGTTTCTGATGGAGAAAACTCACCACCGACGGTTTCGATATCTCGGGACCATTATCGTGCTAATCTAATTGATTTTGTTACGATTTTTGACAACGCAAGCGATGCTGACGATGACGAGTTAATATATCGCTGGAAAATCATACAACAACCAGAAAACAGTAACCCAAGTCTGGATAATACTTCTTCTAAATATCCAAGGTTAACGACAGATACTATCGGCGATTACATTGTGGAGCTTACTGTATCCGATGGTTTAGCATCCGCCAGTGATACAGCCACTGTTTCTTTCTACTATGAGAACGTCCCACCAATTGTTAGAGGGACAGGAAGCCCTATCGGTGCCATTGAAGGCATGACCATTCCATTAGACGCAAGTACAAGCGAAGATCCAAATGGTGACCCGATCACTTTCCAATGGTCATTCATCTCAAAACCTCAAGCATCAAACACTGTCATTGTTAACCCAAGCTCACCAAAACCTCATTTTTTAGCAGACGTAGCTGGTGACTATGGCATTACTGTCGAAGTCAGTGATGGAGAGTTGTCATCATTTCCATCAAAAGCTGCCTATGTGCGCGTGGCTTCGCTGACGGGCCCCCATGCAAAGGTAATGATTGATGATGACCCCAACCCTGTTCTATTACCGTATCGCAATACATGGACCATTGATAAGACACAAGATAGCGGTGACCTCCCAGACTATTATGAACTGGGCACTTATACATTTGAAGCCGTAACCAATGACATCACTCTAACGGTTAGTACCCTCCGAGATCGATCGAATACAGTACAACCAATAGCTCGAACCCCCTTTGGTGAATTAAAGGAAAGACAAATATACGTTATTCCAGCTGGCACAAAAGAAGTCATTACAATCCTTTCCCCTCCGACTTCAGGTCAAACCACGGATATAGGCCTTGGTTTTGCATGGAGCCTCTATGGCTTGGGTGATTACAGTCCAATCCGAAGAGCGGGTGGGAATTACATATTCACCAGTCGATAGCCAATATATTTACTTAGATTTATCCATTCAACAAAGCGCTTATGAACTTAGGCGCTTTTTTTTATTTTATATTTGTTTACGGGTTTGGACTTTTACTTCGGTGTATTTGATGAAAGCAAGTGAGATGTCTGTCGCGCGCACCGGGCAACTGGCTTGATTTCAATCATTTAAAATACATTTAAAAGGAATAGAAAATGAAACCAGTTCAACTTTCATGGATCGCAGCAGCATTTCTTGGTCTAAGCCCTGTCGTTCAAGCCGGTTTTGACGGTGCTATCAGCGACAATTCACTTCGCCAAGTTGGTGAATCAGAAGTTTATGTGCCATTTTTCCACTCAAAAGGCAAAGCAGGGATCGGCAGCGCTACCGGCAAACGCGTCGACATCGACGGCTTAGTCGATAATATTTTCAACAGCAAAGTACGAGACAATGTGATTAGTGTTGGGAGCAAGCACTTCAGTAAATCTCATTATAATTTCGTACAAGTTGCGAACCAAGACATTTGGTTTGGGGAATGGTATGAGGGTAAACAAGACGCAGATTTCGATAACCGAACGGTTTACTACGTAGGGAACGATGCAGGTACAACAGTACCAACTAGCGGAACTGCAACTTACAACATCACAGGCATTAATAAGTTTAGTGGCAGCAATAAATTGTCTGGAACATTTAATGCTGATTTCAATAACCAAACTTTAACGGGTAGTATCTCGAATGCAACCCTGGATGTTGATGTGAATAGCACTATAGACTCTGCAACGGCGTCGTTCAACGGAAGTGCAACCGCTACACAAGCTGGTTCTGTAACCCAAGGTTCATCTCAAGGTCACTTCTTCGGTGCGGATGCCGCATCTTTAGCCGGTATCGCGACATTCACTAGTAATAGTGATCTTGATACTGCCTTTGGTGGTGAAAAGCAGTAACACTTTAGCCTAAACCAAAGAAGCAGCACGCGCTGCTTCTTTCTTTTTCATCTGTGCTTCACTTATAAGCACTCGCGCATTAAGACATCCATGAAGTTCAACCTTTCACAACGATTATTCCTACCGCTTATTTCTTTTGTCGTCATTCCAAGCGCATTAGTCAGTTTGCCGAGTGTGGCATCTAACCCAGATACTAGCCTTCGAATTGAACAACAAGATGCGCTATCGGCAGTCGAAAAAGAAAACGCCATTTTAGCTGAAGAGCTGCAAGATGAAGAACAGCGACAAAACGCGCAGCAATCATCTTCTAATTTAATTGACCCTTCAATAGCGGATCCTGAGTCAACGTTCAACATAGATATTTCGGATTCAAACCAAGTCGCCCAAGCCTTGCACCTTTCTGCTCAGCAGCATAATTGGGGCTTAGCTCAGCAACTACTTAGCCATTATCAGCTATTCGATAACGCAGACCCGCTGCTTATTCACTATGTTCGAGGTGGTATTTATCGTTCACAAAGCGAGCTAAAACGTGCACAAGAGGAATACACTCAGTTAATCACGTTACAACCCAACTTTATGCCAGCGCAATTAGAACTAGCACGCGTTCTATTCGAAAACCACAACAACTCAGAGTCATTAGAATTATTCAAACAAATTGAAGCTTCACTCCCATCTAACAACCCTCGAACTCAAGGTATTCAACGAACCATAGATGTATTTTCAAGTGCGCTTAAAGCTCGTGATGACTGGGGCGGTTCCATTAGTTTCGGGCCATCGTTTAATGACAATCTAAACAGCTCTTCCGAAAGCTACACATGTTTAGTTCATAGCGATATTGGGCAATGCATCATCGATAGAGTCACCCCAAAAAAGCAACAGGCTTTTGGTATCGATTATGAAGCGAGCTTAAATAAACGAACCTCACTCACTGGTCATCATGGCGTTTCTTTTAGTGGGCTCACCTATGGCACTCGTTATTCAGGTCATGACGAATATGATGAGCAAACCGTCAAAGCGAGCTTTGGGTACAGTTATCAGAGCCAAAGAGATCGCGTGTCCTTCGCACCACAATTTGAGTTCAATACGTTTGCAGGAAAAAGCCTGTATTTAAGTTCCGGAATCAAACTGGATTGGTTCAAAACCGTAAACAAACAAAGTGCATTTAAATTCGAAACCAAAGCTGATTATCAAAACTATCAACCAGGAAAACTGGATTATCAGTCTGATTGGCAATTCTCAACCTTGTTCACTTATTGGTATCAATTACCTGAAAAATGGTTGTTATTTGGAGGCTTGGACTGGACAGATAAACGAAATGATCAAAAAGTTCATGCTTATACTTTGTCTGGCGTTCGACTTGGGGTTAATAAAAACGTCAGCCCATGGTTAGACATCAGTCTATTTGCTTCTTTGAGAGATCGCCGATATCAAGATTTCAGTGCTTTACTTGGAGATAAGCGACATGACAGAGAACAAAATTACACCTTAGTCATTCACTCACCAAGTATTGAGTATTTAGGCGTGTCTCCCACCCTTAGCTGGACTCATAAACGAGTGAAAAGCAATATTGACTGGCTTTATACTTACCAACAGAATGAAATCGGCTTAAAGCTCACTAAACGCTTCTAGATGGAGAGAAATTCACACGTAAAGGAAATATTTCGACCGTCTAAAAACCTTTGAGAAATAGAGTGTTCGAAAGATAGATTGATTGATTGATTGATTGATTAAAATAAGCGCTTTTAAACCATACAAAAAATTTCTTCATGTTTTGGTGAATACGAGCCTCAAAGGTAAAGATTATTTTAAATTCGATAAATTTTAAAATAATCTTACGGCTTTATCATTCTCATTCGGTATCCCTTTCAGAACATACTGCAAACCTTTTTTGCTAATACTTATTACCTAATGAGCAACCACAATGAATACGCTTTTTTTTCGCCTAATGTCAGTGCTTTCCGCACTGGCCATTACTTCGCAGGCTAACGCGACAGCAGAAACATCTCAAACATCTGCACTCTCAGCTTCTTCAACGACAGCGTCGTCTCAATTACAAGTAACTCAGCCACCACCAAATGAAACCTCAACTAACACATTGTTAGATCAACCCTATCTTGATCACCCCATTGTCGAACAACAACTAGCCCCGCCTTCAAATCCTCTAATTACACACGACTTTTCCGCTCTGGGCATGTACCACGCTGCGGATTGGATAGTGAAAACAGTTATGATCTCTCTTCTAATTGCGTCTGTAATGAGCTGGGCTGTTTTTATAACCAAGCACGTCCAATTATCCCTTGCGACTAAGCGAACGAAAAAATTACTTGCTACACTGGTAAACAGCGAAAGTATGATGGATGCGGAAACCGCCATAGCTCACCACAAAGCGAATGAAACATCGTTAATAACCGCGGTTCAACATGAGCTTTATATGTCCTCCCTTGGCCACGCAACTGGTGACGGTATTAAGGAGCGAGTGCAGTTGCGACTAGAGCGAGTTCAAACTGAACTCGGTCGCAATATGACATCGCTTACTGGTATTCTTGCCACTATAGGGTCGATTGGTCCCTTTGTAGGTCTGTTTGGTACGGTATGGGGGATCATGAATGCCTTTATCGGAATAGCAAAGTCCAAAAGTACTACCTTAGTTGTTGTAGCCCCAGGAATAGCAGAAGCTCTACTTGCCACGGCAATTGGACTTATAGCAGCAATCCCCGCTGTTATTATGTATAACTACTTCACTCGGTTTATTGGAAAGTACAGAGCGTTAGTCACAGATGTGTCTACAGCGAGTATGGTGTTAGTCAGCAGAGAGCTCGATAGAAGAAACAGCGACAATGAAAGCAACCTTGATTTAGATGTAAAAAAGGTAGGTTAATAATGGCTTTTAAAACCTCTGCAAACAATGATGAAATGACTGAGAATCATGAAATAAATGTCACGCCTTTAGTCGATGTGATGTTAGTGCTACTAATCATAGTGATGGTCGCCTCACCGCTAGCAACAGTTAATGTTCCCGTAGATTTACCGTCATCCTCAGCAACACCTCAACCACCACCAAAGAGCCCCTTTTATTTAACGGTACAAGAAGGGTTAGTTTTAACTTTAGGTGAAGACTTAACGGTTCCATTGAGTCAAATAAAGCCCGCCTTGGATCGGGCCTTAAAAGGGCAAGAAAAACGCATCTACCTCCGAGCAGACAAAGAGCTCAATTACCAAGACTTAATGACGGTAATGAATACACTCGTAGCGTCTGGTTATAGCCAGATAGCTCTAGTTGGTGTCGAATCACCATTGGAACGACAATAATGAGCTTATTGGCAGACCCTAACTACAGAATGATTGAACCTCGAAATAGATTTCTATTTTTTGGGTTGAGCGGAAGTATCATTCTACATATATTGTTTGTTGTTGCGTACATGTGGACCCCTGAATACAACTTTACCCCTCCAGTACAGGCAGCCCCAATAATGGTGAGTATTGTAGGCCCGTTAGCCGCCAGTAAGCAAAAATCAGAAGACACTGACTTAGGTGAACCCCAGCAAGAAATCATTCAACAAACGGTACAGAAGATGATAACGCCAGACCCCAGTTCTGCACCGAAAGCCCCTACTCCACAGCTAGTGAAAGGAAAAAAAACGTCTCCATTTTTGGCTCCAGAAAAACCTAAAAAAGACAGACAGAAAATACAGGCAAAACCCGTTAAGGCAGAGATCGATAAAATAAAACCAATAAAGCCTAAGCCTAAGCGACCAGAACCCAAGATAGTCAAAGCCATTGCAAAAGAGTATCCAGAACAAAAGCTTCAAACAATCATGCAGAAAGCCCAATCTAAGCAAAATATTGCGACACAAAAAACAGCAGATGCTGCATCTGCTTTACGAAAAGGCCAACTTTCAGAAAATGGACGTATGGCGAGGGTGAATTGGCAACAAACACTCCATGCTCATCTAGAGAAGCAAAAAAAGTACCCTAGAAAAGCAAAACGAATGAAACAAAGAGGAACACCTGTTATTCGCTTCACAATGGACAGAAAAGGCCATGTCCTTGACGTAGTGTTAGTGAAGAGCTCAGGGACTTCTTCCCTAGATAAAGAAGCCATTGATCTTGTTTATCGAGCTCAGCCTCTCACTAAACCTCCGAGTACAATCGCAGGCAATAAACTGAGCCTGACGCTACCAATCAACTTTACTTTTTAAGGTTGCAAACCTCTGGCGGTAGTCGGTTAATAACTCGCGAACGATGAGGTAGCAAAAATCATTTCTTAATGGCCTCTATATTATTGATTTAGGCTAAGTACAATTGGGGGTTGCCTGGCGAACCAACAGATCACGGGCATTGTAAGACATTGTATGGGTATGTATTACAGCAACTGCAATCACCCAATATCACATGACATCTCGGTATATTAGCACCACGTTCTAAATCATAAGATGTGTACTATGAAAGTGTTATCTTTAACTGCGTTCGCTGCCACTGTTCTTCTTGTCGGTTGTAATAGTTCAAGCCAAAGCAAGCCTGTGGCAAGCCAAGAAAATGTCAAACCATCCGTTGTTCACGGGATCACAATAGAAGCGGTCCCTTCTCAGTTCTCTGCGTATTCCAAAGCAGGTTATAACCGACATGTCGCGGTCAATGCCCCTAATGGCAAATCTATCCATATTCTAATTATGGATCGCCTGAGCGATTATCAGATAGTCAAAGCAGTCAATGTTCTCAACCACTATCTAACCCCCGTTGATGGCACTAAATACGGGAGCGCTGACTCAAAACGCGATATTGCAAATGCTATGGCGAACAATGGCGCAATATTGAAACTAATGAATTATCACGATGAGCCCCAATATAACGACGATTTGGATGGCCAACCCTTGTTCGAAGAGGAAATTCAAGTAGAAGGCGGAGAATGGTACGTTCGACAGGATTATGAAGAGCATCGCGATGCGTCTTACGAAGAAATTCTCCACCTAGTCCATGACTATGGTATTGGTGTTCTTAACTCCCCTCAAAGTGGCGAATCGGCATTACCTTTATTTCAAAAAGAGCTGAATACAATACAGACTCAGGCTTTACATAATGCCTATACACCTCCAGTTGACACTTTGGTAGAGTGGCAAGAAGAAGTCAGTGTTGACCAAGAGTACTTTGCAGCCGTCATTGATAGCTATTACGGGCTTTGGGGGGCGTATAGTGGCGAAGGTATGTGGGGGTTATACAAAGTTAAAACTCGCGACGACTTTTCTACAAGAGATCCTAACGCGCAATATATTACTGAACAGATTTTCTCTCCAACACTGACTTACGACGCATACATTGCTGATACATTCACCGGCACTTTTAAAATGCAATATGACCCAGCAACGCCCTACACTCATCACTCTCAATACCTGACGAAACTAACGCTATCGGGCAAGAATAACGCAAATATTGAGATCAATGGATATGATAATAAGGTAACCGGAAATTTAGGTGTTAATACGGTTGTAGTACATGGTCCTACAAGTGAATACCAAATCCACAATCTTGGGGGCGGTAAATTTCAGCTCAATGACACCGTTGCTTCGCGTGACGGCTTGAACGTGCTATCCAGTATCGAAAAAGTGCAGTTCACTGATCAGGTTTGGACTCTTTGATTCACATACACGCGTTTACTGAACAAGCAGAGATACGATTGATAGTACCTCTTCCCTTAGAAACTCCGCACAAGACACCGGAGGTAGATCGGGCACGAAGCTTTCAGAACATTCCTTTCCCAGGAGCAAACTCAGCTTGACGAGTTTTTCACACTTTAGCCTCTGATACACACATTGGCGAGAAACGTCGAACAATGAGCAAGCCTTACTTAAGCTTGCTTTTCTCTCTTTTTAAAGACATCTAATACGTCCATTATCGAGCTCTCGTTCAATCGTTTGTTTTTTTGGGCAGCCCTTCTTAGCTTTGTATAAATTTGAATTACATTAAATTACGTCAAATTACATTAAATCACGTTAAATTGCGTCATTCATTTCAAAAGAAGCACCGGCTAATGACTGATCATCAAATGACCATGAACAAATCCATCGTTCATCAAAGTAAGACTATTTACTCAGAGCAGTTTGCAGAGAACTTTCACCCGATCTGGATTTACCGCATAAAATTTATTGCGCGAGCGTTATTCTACAGAAAGGCATTCAACTACTTGGCTAATAACATTGAAGAGTCTGTGTTAGAGATGCTGTGTACACGCTCGCATCGCTTTTTGGAAAAACCTTTTCGCCCGTACATCATCAAAAACAACCCGGCTATCGATCGCTCAGAGCTTGTTATTGAGCATTACAAAACAGCATCAGAACTGATATCACCAACATTAATGAAACAGATCTATACAGATTCCAAAGGGCTCACTCTTATGACCTTTGAGATTAATGAGATCTTATACACTGTGAAATTGGTATATGAAGAGCGCTATCAAAAAGAAGGCGATATGAGCTTAGTACTGCATAGCCAAGAGGACGGTAACTTCTACACAATCTCCTTTATCCTCGGGAATGAAAATGGGATCCGTTGCATTAAGATTGGCGGGTTGCAAGGTCCACGCAGTAACGAGACCAGCAACGAGAAGATAAAAAACCTGACTCGTAAACTTTATGGCCAACGTCCAAAAAGTCTGATGGTAAGCCTACTGAGTATCCTTGCTCAGATCTGGGGTATAGAGACCATTCTTGCGGTGAAGACACAGTCTCACACTTTTGCGGCTAAACGCTATAAAAAAGGGCGAATTAAGACCGACTACGACGCATTATGGATTGAATTGGGCGGCACCGAATACGACCGTAACTTCTATTCGCTTAGCGTTAATGCACCACGTCGCGACATCGAAGGTATGTCTCGTTCTAAACGTTCTATGTACCGCCGCCGCTATGAATGGTTAGACAACACCAAAACGACATTCGAAGAAGCATTAAAATACTCTTATGACGAGTGATAAATTAGGCACTATGAATACACGAGTATCCACCACTTTTCTCCGAATCGTGAAAAGTAACGCGGTGTATATCCTCAAAATTAACAATCTCGATATCACCTGAATGACAGTTAGAACTCGTACTTAGTTAAATGGCAGTACCACTTCGATTCACGAGATCGCAGTCAGTAATGATCATCACTGACACCTTTGTGCCTAATAACATTTCAGTTAACACTTGCCAGCTAAAAGTTACCACCAACTCTACTAATTTTTTTATTTAAGCTTCGTGTACGCTTTCCGCCCGACAAGACAAAGATCAGAGACATACCAGAGGCTTTCCCTTCGGTATGTTCGCACCAAATTTCCACACAACTCATCAGCGCAGATATTTCCTCGCATACCCTTCCCCTAGAAATTCCGTGCAAGATACCGGAGATAGACAAGACAAAAAGCTATCGAAACCAAAACCACTTTCCTGAAGACGTAAAAAAGCCCGACCATTTCTGATCGGGCTTTCTAAATAATGGAGGCGCCTCCCGGAGTCGAACCGAGGTCCACGGATTTGCAATCCGCTGCATAGCCACTCTGCCAAGGCGCCTTCAATAGTGTTTTAAGAGAACAACTCTTTTGAACATTACCAAACAAGATAACAATCAAATAGATGGTGCCCCGGGCCGGACTTGAACCGGCACAGCGCGAACGCCGAGGGATTTTAAATCCCTTGTGTCTACCAATTCCACCACCAGGGCACGCAATTCTTTATTGCGATGCCGATTACTGAAAAGTAAAACACCATCTTAATGTCAAAATGAATCAACATTACAATATTTGGAGCGATACATCGGGTTCGAACCGATGACCTCAACCTTGGCAAGGTTGCGCTCTACCAACTGAGCTAGTATCGCATTTTCATTCTACTAATTTCTTACCTTATCAAAACGTAAGAGAAAGAGAATGGAGGCGCCTCCCGGAGTCGAACCGAGGTCCACGGATTTGCAATCCGCTGCATAGCCACTCTGCCAAGGCGCCTTTATCAACATAAAAATATATTGAAGTGTTTTAAGAGGACTACTCTTTGTTCAACACTCTACTCAAAGTAGAAACTAGATAGATGGTGCCCCGGGCCGGACTTGAACCGGCACAGCGCGAACGCCGAGGGATTTTAAATCCCTTGTGTCTACCAATTCCACCACCAGGGCAACGCAATCATGCGATGCTGATTACTGAAGAGTAAAACACCATCTCTCTTCGACCTAAGCCGTGAGAACGAGGTGTACTTTAACGGATAGAAAAAATTCGTCAACAGTAAATTTTATCTTTCAATTCAAGTGATTAATTATCGAACTCAAACGAATGAATTTAGTGCAGCTTGTACGGTTCTTATTCGTAGATTTTGAGTTTGAGTTGGAATTCAAAGGCCGAATTCCCATTTTCAGACTCACAAAATACTGTCAATTCCATTGAATTAAGGAAACACGCCTTCGTTTTCATGTGCTTTTCACATTCAAAGGCTAGAGTTTTAAGTAACGACTATTACGAAATGACAACGTGAAGCCACTAAAACGATACCAATATGAGCGCTACGCTGTGCTCTGCAACCTCGCCTACCCTAGAGTTTTTAAACAAACTCGTTACGGTTTTGACCCTAATGGACAGCGCATCATAAAGAACCAGTTCGGAAAAACCATGATTCGAGTCTTATGGAGCAGCGACAAAGATGAAGTCGTCGTGGTTATCAAGGGGTCACACAGCGTTTCTGACTGGCTACTCACTTTTGCACTATGGACCAGAAGCTGTAAAAGGATTGGGCTGAACTATCGTGTTCATGCTGGTTTCTATCATCTCATGTTCCAAGAAAGCCAACCAAGTCGTAACGAAGACAAGCTTGGACAAACCGTTATCGAACGCTTAGAAGCTACGCTCACACCTTTGTTAAAGCAAGGGAAAAGAATTTCGATCACCGGGCACTCTTCTGGTGGCGCTATTGGCTGTGTGTTTGCTGATTACTTCGACCAAAAATACCCAGGTTGTATTAAACGAATCGTCACGTTTGGGCAGCCCGCGGTCGGTGATTGGAGTTTCAAAAAGAACTACCGTTTAAGCAAGAAGACCTACCGAATATGTTGTGACATCGACATCGTGACCTTTATGCCCCCGGTTCCCCTATTGTATTGGCATGTAGGCAAAATACTTTGGCTCTATAACGGCAGGATTTACGAAAACACACCGACGTTAATACGCCTCGGGCGATCAATATTCAGTTGGTTAATCCGGCCTTTCTCTTATCACCTAATGAGTAAGTATATTCGTAACAAAGACTTCTTTGATAAACATTGAGCATGCTCTATAAATAAAAAAGAGCACACGCTTTTACAGCCAGTGCTCTTTCTAGTTTCTAATTGATCTTTGTGCTTAAGCTAATATTAGCCTGAACTTAAAGCTTGAATCGTGACAGCTCTTGTTTCAAGTCACTCGCTAAATGACTTAGCTGATCGGCTTGTGAAACCGCATCGGTCGCATCAACTGCCATCACATCACTCACTTCACGAACAGATTCGGTATTCGCATTGATTTCAGCGGTAACCAGTGACTGCTCTTCAGCAGCAGAAGCTATCTGAGTTGCCATATCGCTGATCATCTGAATTGCCTCACGGATTTGAGCTAAGCTCTCTCCGGCCATATCCACGTCATGTACGCTTGTTTTCGCCATATCGTGGCTTTGTGTCATCACTTTAACGGCACCACTAGTTGCTTGTTGTAAGCGCTTGATCTTGTCTTCGATCTCTTCTGTTGAAGCATAAGTTCGTTGAGAAAGCACTCGAACCTCATCGGCAACCACTGCAAAGCCTCGACCTTGTTCGCCTGCCCTTGCTGCTTCAATTGCCGCATTGAGTGCAAGTAAGTTAGTTTGCTCCGCTATTTCGCGAATCGTCGCCAAGATAGACGCGATTTGCTGGCCATGCTCTTCAAGCTCACTGATAATAGACACAGCGCTTGTTAGTTCTGTTGCAAGCTCATTGATCGATGATTGGCTTTTAGCCATCTGTTGGAAACCTTGTTCGCTCAACTCAACAGAGTGAGTCGCACTTTTGGCCGTACTATCAGCATTCGTAGCAATTTCTGCTGTTGCTGTCGCCATTTCTGTTACAGCTGTTGCAACCATCGTGATCTCATCTTGTTGCCTGCTTACACTATCACTGCGTTTTAATGCGCTGCTGTTGGCGTGTTCAGCTCCGTTATTCATTGCCGTCGAAACATCAGTCACGTTTTTCATCATTGCATGGAGTCTATCTACGAACACATTGAACTTGTCGGCAAGTTGCCCTACTTCATCTTTACTCGACACTTGAAGGCGCTGTGTTAAATCACCTTCCCCTTCCGCAATATCAGCTAATGCTGCACTCACTCGACCCAGCTCAACTAATTGACGAGCCACAAACCATGAGGTTGCTGCAGCCATAACGATCAATACAATCAAACCTGTGGTGATTTGGCTAATCAACATATCGAACAGGGGCTGCTCCAGTACGTCTTTATCCATTTCAATCACAAGTAGCCAGTCGGTGCCTTTAATAGGCTCAGCCATGATCACGCGCTCATCACCACTAACTTGTGTAAAAATTGTCGTTAAGTTTTGTGCAGCACTGTTTAATCCAGAAACACTTAATTCAGGTGCTATCTCTTTGACTTGCTTAAGGATGAAATCTTTATTCTTATGAGCAACAACCGTGCCTTGCTTATCAATTAGGATCGCTCGTCCATTACCTGGAACCTGAATAGCCAACACATCTTCAATTAGCTTGTCTAAGGCAAGGTTAGATGCGACAACACCTATGATCGAGCCATTCTCGGTCACAGGATCGGTCAATGTCACCACTAAGGTTTGCATGGTTACACTCACATACGGCTTGGTTGTTACTGCACGGTTCTCAGCTAAGGTTTGTTTATACCAACCTCGAACTCTTGGGTCATACCCCGCTTTATTCAATGAAGGATCATGACGGAACATCTCACCTTCTTTGTTACCGTAATAACTCAATCCAAACCCACCAGATACCAAGGTTTGACGTAAATGAGGAACGATATCTATTGAAGGGTTAAGCTGTACTTGTTGTTTAAGCCCATGTACTGCTTGTTTCTTATCGTAAAACCAGTCACTGATGCCCTTTGCATGGGCTTGAAGTGTATTACGACTTTCACTTTCTATAGCTTGCCAGCTGTTTGTTTGAAAAGTCTTATAACCCATGAAAAGAAGAATGGCAGATGTAACAGCAATCGCCAAAACTACAGAGAAAACCATTTTTCTCTTTAGACTAAATTGCATATTTAAGAACCTCTTATAGAATAATTAAAGAAATATAAAGAGGGACACTATCACTCATGCGCATGTTTTAATTAGGGTTATCCCATAAAACAATGAAACAAATTGAGCATTGTGGTTAATTGTGACTTTGATTTATTTAGCGGTTTATCAACAAAGGCTCGACTTAGGATTCCACCAAAACGGCGTTGGGCTTAGCAAATATCAAAGGGAGAAATGAAGAGGTAAGGATGAAGAAACAAGAAGCAAAGCACCAGAAACGAAAAAACCAGCCACGAGGACTGGTTTTTTCTAAATGATGGAGGCGCCTCCCGGAGTCGAACCGAGGTCCACGGATTTGCAATCCGCTGCATAGCCACTCTGCCAAGGCGCCTTCAATAGTGTTTTAAGAGAACAACTCTTTTGAACATTACCAAACAAGATAACAATCAAATAGATGGTGCCCCGGGCCGGACTTGAACCGGCACAGCGCGAACGCCGAGGGATTTTAAATCCCTTGTGTCTACCAATTCCACCACCAGGGCACGCAATTCTTTATTGCGATGCCGATTACTGAAAAGTAAAACACCATCTTAATGTCAAAATGAATCAACATTACAAAATTTGGAGCGATACATCGGGTTCGAACCGATGACCTCAACCTTGGCAAGGTTGCGCTCTACCAACTGAGCTAGTATCGCAATTTCATTCTTCTAATTTCTTACCTTATCAAAACGTAAGAGAAAGAGAATGGAGGCGCCTCCCGGAGTCGAACCGAGGTCCACGGATTTGCAATCCGCTGCATAGCCACTCTGCCAAGGCGCCATTTTTCAACACGTTAGTACCGACTAAACGTTAGCCCCGCTGTGTTCGGGTGCCTACTTTACGGATTGAGTGAAGATAGTCAAACAAAAATGTGAATTTAAATTCTGTTTGCTGACATTTAAATCAAATTGCTGCATGTTCGATCTCTTCAATCAAAAAACACACAGCAAAAACGATTTAAATAAGATGTTCTAGCGCTACCACTTCTTCATGAAGCGGCCAACGAGACTCGGATGATACGACCAACAGTGATCAAACATGGTCATAAGTTGAGGGTTACCATACTTAGAAAGACTAACCGCATGGAAACGGTTTTTGTGCTCTTTCAATTTTTCAACCTGAGCAATCATTTCATCAGATTGCTTAGGGGCAATAAAGTCAGAAAGTACGATCAAATCTGCGTTCTTGTATTTATCACCCGTCATCAGGTCAATCGACTTCATGAGTACAGGTTCTAGATCCGTACCGCCGTGGAATGAATAGCTTAAGAAGTCACTCGCTTCACGCAGGCCATCTTGTCTTGTTAACTCATAGGTAATCTGCTCAGAAGAGAACAGAATCACGTAACAATCTCTCTCTTCCGCAAGCGCGATTTGCATCAAAGCGTAAGCCATTGCTTTGGCTGACTGCTCTGGGAACCCACTCATAGAACCAGAGGCGTCTACACAGACGATGAACGGACCTTTTTCAATATCGACGTTTTTGCTATCGGGCTTTTGCGCTTTTACTTTACGTAACGTGCGTGACTTACCTTGCGAGCGA
Source organism: Vibrio sp. G-C-1 (assembly GCF_021728015.1). NCBI lineage: Bacteria > Pseudomonadati > Pseudomonadota > Gammaproteobacteria > Vibrionales > Vibrionaceae > Vibrio > Vibrio sp. G-C-1. The sequence continues at coordinate 110,136 of NZ_JAKKCR010000004.1, forward strand.
TAGCTAAGTAAACGTTTGTCGGCCAAATGTTTATAAAAGATAACCTCAAGCTCAGGATAAGCTAGGAACATGGTCTCGTTCGGCAGCATTTTGTTCAGGTCATCACTTTCGTGAATTCCTACAATATCATCGACCGCCTCATCACTTTTCTCTTCAACCATCTGCAGTTCTTCTACAGGGGCTTTGTGTAACGAAGGATCATCTTCCTCGCTCGCCATACGACCTAGCTTTTCAGCGATATCTTGCAGGCCTTTGTGCTTATTCAGGAACTCAGCATGACGCTTCATGATGGTGAGATCAGTTTTGCTTAATTTGGCAGACGCCATGTCCCACAAGCGCCCTACGCTACCCTCATCACCCGACTCCGTCACTTTATCCATGTTTTTCATGGTTTCCATGCGTTGATAAAGATCAGCTAAGACTTTTTCTTTGCTTGTTTCGAGTTCGGTTACTTGAGCTTGCTTAATCGCGTCTGACAGTGATTGGTACCATTGGTCGCAAAAATAGTGTGGAAACATCGCGTTATAAACGCCTTTGTTGTTTTCCATCAAGCGTCTTGCTTGTAGATAAAACGCCGAGTGCCACTCCAGTTTTTTGATAACACTGTCTATCTCATCAAAGAACTGCGGTTCATCCCAATAGATCACTTCTTGGTAAAGTGCGATTTCCTCTTGGAAGCGATCAGTTTCACACACTTTAGTGACGCGTTTTTTTACTTTACCGCGCCATTTAACTAAGTGGTTTTTCACTGATGTTTTAACGCCTTTGTTCTCAGCAGCCATCATGACTTGAGAACGAGCGATGAGATCATTCATCGCGGTATCAATTATGCCTGAATCAGCCACCATCAAAGCGAGGTTTAAGCCGTCTGCTCCTAACATATGCTCTCCCCTTACTCGAAGTACTGACTCATGAACTTAATACGTTGTGCGATCTTGCTACTCTTCACTTTTGTCGTTTCGAGATCTTGCGTTACTGCTTGCAAGCTTGATTCCATCGCTTTCGGTAAATCAGGGTCTATATAGTTATGAGGTAGCGCGTCATGGAATTCAGTGCGAACTCGTTTTAACTTGAATTCAGCTTCAGTTAACTGCTCTAGGGCTTTCTCAGCACCACTCAACCACTTGTTGTACAATTCTTGGTCTAAACCGTCAGTTGTAACCACACTCACCAGTACAGAACGATTAGCAATATCTTTAATGACTAACTGGTTCGATGCATCCAAGTCGAGTTTTAAACGGCATAGGTTTTTATTTTCGTTAACGTAACCGTAAATGTCGCCATGGCCTTCTTTAAGAACTCGATCAAAATCGTCTTTGGCTACGTATACCCAACGGCTATCGCCTTTCTCAGATTCAGACACCGACATGTTGCTTTGTAACATCACCAGTTTAACTAGGTTGTATGCACTGCCGACGCTGTACATTTTCGCGTTCTTGATGTCATTCTGATAAACGTCTTTACGCAACAAGCCGCTGGTTGACTCCATAGAGAGCGACACAGACAGCGTTGATTCAACATCGTCTTGAATCTCTTCAAGTTCTTCACGGGACATTTCAATTTGAGCTTTCGACTCTTGTTGGTCGAACGCTCGGTTCAATGCAAAGTCTTTTACCACACTACGAACCACATCACGCGATTCTGGGCTATGCCATAAACAATCTTGCAGTAGCATAATATCCAGCGGGTTTACGCTATCACGACCACTGAAGAATGCACTAGCCTTCAACAGCTTGACCGCTTTCTTCCAGCGTCTGTCCGATACATATAGATCAGTTTCAGTAGCCGAACTTTGCTTTTTGACAGTCTCTTCGAGCATGGTTTTCAGTTCAAATAGCTTATTGAACGAGTTATCTGTCAATTCCAGGTTATCGAGCTCTTTCTGCCATTGATGGTATTCAATATCAGTAATCGCCAATCCTTTTGGAATCACAGCTTCCTGAGAGGTACCCGTCGTCAGCATCGATTTGAAGTTTTGTTTGTTTTGAATTCGGTTTACGAACACGCGAACGAGCATCCGGTCGTAAAGAGCTTCTAAGCCGCTGTCTTCATCTGGAAGTTCGTTGGATGCAGACACTAATAAGCGCATCGGTACGCGCTCGATGTCTGCGCCATTTTTGAATGTCTTTTCGTTAACGACCGTAAGCAACGTATTTAGGATTGCAGGACCTGCTTTCCAGATCTCATCAAGAAATACAACTTGCGCTGTTGGTAGGTAGCCTTCGGTCAGTCTGACATAACGACCGTTATCTTTTAATTCTTGAATACTTAGTGGGCCGAACACTTCTTCTGGAGTAGAGAAACGTGTCATTAAATATTCGAAATAGCTACTGTTGTCAAAAGCCTGGATGAGGCGTTTAGCGATGAGGCTTTTTGCGATGCCCGGAGGGCCTAATAGAAACACACTTTCGCCAGCCAGGGCCGCCAGTAAACAAAGCTTAATCGTGTCTTCTCTTTCATAAACGCCATCAGAGAGAGCATGTGCCAATTTGTTAATTCTTTCAGAGAGTAGCGCCTTGTCAGCATGTGAGGAAATAGAAGGGTTCATGCGTTACTCCGAAAATCTTTGAACAGTTGAGAGTGTAGATACGTTTTTATACATTTGTTAGCACTTTGTTACAAGTATCTTTTATTATTGAGTTGCCTTTATATCAGATGGTTACGCTGCAATTTTCGCGCAATCATAGATTCCAATTATGAGAGTAACATCACGAATGGCGTGAGATTAAATCTATTACTAAGCCTAATTTTTCTTTTATTTTCGACACCATAGACGTTATGGTGGTACACGTCTTCAGTTATACGAAAAATTGGCAAGGAATGTGGCCAAATTGCATGAGTAAAGTTATCCATCAATGGAAAAGTATTTCTCTCATCGAAGAGAACGTGACGCTCCCTACGAACGTCGTGGTAAAACATACAACAATACACCACCCTGGCGCGGCCGTTATTCTTCCTATCACTTCGTCAGGAAAAATCATCCTCATTAATCAGTTTCGTCCTTCTCTTAAGAAATGGCTTTTGGAGCTACCTGCAGGCACGATGGAAATTGATGAGACACCTCTTCAATGTGCCCAGCGCGAATTGGAAGAAGAAACCGGTTACAGTGCAACTTCTTTTCAGAGCTTAGGACAAGTCACACCTTTGGCTGGATTCTGTGATGAGATTCAGCATTTATTTGTCGCAAAACATCTTAGCCTCACTACCCGATTTGAATGCGACGAAGATGAAGTTATAGAAGTGATAGAGCTGAGCTTAGAAGAACTGCACAACAAAATACGACACGATCAAATCACCGATACAAAAACTATAGCTTGTTTAAGCAAAGCCCAACTATGTGGCTATCTATAGCCAACTATATGACTACCTAAAGTACTCTAGGAGAGAAGCATGGACTTTCGTTCTGATACCGTAACTAAACCTTCGCAAGCTATGCGTGATGTAATGGCAAATGCAGAAGTGGGCGATGATGTTTATGGCGATGACCCAACCGTAAACGAATTGGAACAGTGGGCTGCCAATGAAACCGGCTTTGAAGCAGCGATGTTCACTTCTTCAGGGACACAAGCCAACCTACTTGGTTTAATGGCACACTGTGAGCGTGGTGACGAATACCTTTGTGGCCAACAAGCGCATAACTATAAGTATGAAGCCGGCGGTGCCGCGGTACTTGGTTCTATTCAACCTCAGCCAATTGAAAACAACCCAGACGGCACACTTGACTTTAAAAAGCTTGCTGCTGCAATTAAACCAGACGACAGCCACTTTGCTCGAACTAAGCTGCTTAGTTTAGAAAACACGATCAATGGTAAAGTGCTGCCAATGTCTTACCTAGCGGAAGCACGTGAGTTCGTAAACCAACACGGCTTACAAATGCACCTAGATGGCGCGCGCGTTTATAATGCAGCAGCGGCGCTGGATGTACACATCAAAGAGATCGCACAGCACTTCGACTCTATGACAATTTGCTTATCAAAAGGTTTAGGCGCTCCAATCGGTTCACTACTCCTTGGCAACAAAGCGTACATAGCTAAAGCTCGTCGACTGCGTAAAATGGTCGGTGGCGGTATGCGCCAAGCGGGTATTCTTGCCGCCGCAGGTAAAATGGCGCTGACTGAGAACGTAGCTCAACTTAAAACTGATCACGAGAACGCGAAAAACCTAGCGATTGGCCTAAGTAAACTAGAAGGCTTCTCTGTTAATCCTGATTTCATTCAAACGAACATCGTGTTCGCTAAGTTAGATGAGTCTGTTGATATTAACCGCATCACACGAGAGTTAGGTGAACAAGGCATTACTATGTCGCCTGGTAATCCAGTACGTTTTGTTACCCATAGAGACATCAGTTCAGAAGACATCGTTACTTTCCTAACAAAGCTAGAAAATGCGCTTTAACTCTTGACGAGATTAGCCTCTATAGCAATTGAGATTTGAGCTTCCCCTGTGGGAAGCTTTATTCTTTCAGCAAAATCATTAACCAATTCCACAGCCCAAATAGCCTTCGACACATGCTAGTTTTCTAATAAACACACTTGATTGACTGGAACAGAACGCAATCTCGTTTTGGCCTATGAGAATACCCTCTGAGAATTATTCTAACATTTAAACATTAAATTATTGTTTAAGTTTAATTTATATTAATGGATTATCCGCATTGTATTATCACTAAAGGTAAATGACTTAGTCATAATAGCTTAAAGTGTTTAATCACCACGCACACGGTAATTAAAAATAGAATGCATCAATCCTAATAGACCCTTGTAAAGAACTAATTTTAATAAAGAAAAGTAGATAGTCGCTGTCCATTATTACAATCTAGAATCGCTACAATCAACTTATAAATTAAATAATCAAATTAGTGTTTTCGCTAACAATGCTGTCACATTCATGATGACAGTAACCCATCAAAAAACCCAAAACGTCCGTGTAGACCATAGTCCTATTTTAATCAATTAAATAAAAAACCTCCGTTAATACTAGCATTGAGTAAAACCAACCTATCTAATTGAATATTAAATTATTCTCTAATAATTTCACTTCTACCTCTCTGCTTAAAATCATACTAAAACTCATACTTCTCCTAAATAATAAACTTTTTTTACTACTTCACCATTTTTTAAAGCACTTATAGTTTTGAAAGTTAAGCAACAAGTTACATTCAATCAGTGAGAGGTGAAATTATGGTTAGAGTATTTCGGATTCTTCATAACTTCATCGTCTCCGTGTTAATTTTTAGTCTGTCACTTTCATTCTATGCTAGAGCTAACAACTTAACGTTAGGAATTAGTGGTCAGATCAAAGATCGATGCGAAATAAACTTTTTCTCTGGCAACATTATGAATTTTACGGAACACCGTGATGTGCAATCGCTGCCTTTTAATATGTATTGTAACCGTCCGTTGGGTATAACGATCAACTCAAAATATGGAGGCTTAAAATATCAACACCAAGGGGTTGATATTATTGAAAGTTACAATTTGTCATTACAAATAGACGAAATTCGTCTTTACGAAAGTAGGCACAGCAGCCAACTTACTTCACCGGTAATGATAAACAGTTCTGGTGTTATTCCTTTCGCTCAACATGGGAGCCTTAGGGTAGCACTCGAAAATAGCTTGCGTTTCGCAGGTTATTATCAAGACGTTATTGAGATCGAAGTTTACCCTTCGATTCATAGCGTGACAAAGTGAAAACTCTGCAATGTATCTGCAGAACAACAAACGCTCAGCAGTATTCGAGCCAATCATTTAAGATAAAGGAATTTCTAATGAAAAAGCTAACACTCTACGCAGCAACAGTCACTGCTATTTTTGGTGCTCAAGTCCAAGCCGCTCCTGGTGATGTCCAGTTAGTTGGTTTTGTTTCACCTGTATGTGAAGTTACTGGTCTTTCAACGCAACTGATGGACTTCGGTAACGTCTCTCAAATTCAAAACCTTTCTGTTAGTGGTCTTAACATGAAGTGTAATGACGTCGATGGTGCAACTGTGACACTGACAAGTGCTGAAGGTGGTCTAGAGTCAGACGATAGCGAAGACTACGCTCTTACCTACGATGCAACATTTAATCCTTCAGGTTTAGCTGCTTTCACGCTTAATGCACCAGGGGGCCCAGGTCTAAATGACGTTTCAGTCAGTAATTCTTATGGCGGTTCTGGAGCATTAGCGACAGGTGTTGCCGCATCTATTGATATTGTGACGACAGAAACCTCCCCGTGGGCAGGTGGCTACTCAGATACATTAACCGTAAATATCACCTCAAATTAGAGGTTAATAAGTCGGGGGCTATTATTTGGCCTCCGACTTAATCTCGATATCAATATCAATATCAACGACATAAGTTTAATTTGGAGCTCTTCGCTATGTATAAATGGATCATGCATAAATGGATCGTTCTTTTCCTATTGTCATTCACTTGTCTGTCCGCTCATGCGTTCAAAGTCGAACCGATGTCTATGGAAATGACACCGCTTGGCAAAAGAGCTCAAATGACCATGAGGGTTGAAAATTCTTCAACCGAACCACTCACGGTTGAATTGTCTCCAGTATTTATGACCATGAACGAATATGGAAAAGAGACCACGACGCCTGCAGATGACGAGCTATTAGTGATACCGGTGACCGCAATAATAGAACCTGGACGATCGCAATCCATTATGGTGCGGTATTTGGGCGATCCTTCCATCACAGAATCTAAAGCCTATCGCATTGCTGTTAAGCAAGTAAAAGTTCAAAGAGCGAGCAGTAATCAAGGGCAAGTAAGTCTTTTACTTCAGTTTAATACGCTTATCAACGTGCGACCTCAGAACACAGCTTCCCAGCTAGAAATTAAAAGCATCGAGCAAAATGACAAAAAGAACAAATGGGTTCTTGAAGTACTTAACAGTGGTAATAGTTATGGTCGATTAACCAATACAACATGGAAGATATCTGATGGTAAAAATTCAACCTATTTAAAAGGCGTAGAAATCGCTAAACGTATTCCGGGTACTTTGGTCCTTCCCTACTCCACTCGATTTTTCGAAATGCAGCCTCTTAAAAATTATGACGTGAACACCCTATCGATTGAAATAGAGCAGGATCAATAGCAATGAGACGCTATATCTTGGGTGGGCTCATTTATTGGCTTCTGTGTGCACAAACGTTTGGCATAACATTGTTTCCAACCGTCATCGAGCTCAATACAGATCACCGGGCAACATCGCAACTGGTTGTCACTAACAATTCAACACAAGCTCTCCCACTAGAAGCTAACGTTCGTCGTTTGAACTTCTTATCTGATGGCACGTTCCAAACATCAGATCTATCGAGTGAAGAGATGTTTGTGTTTCCACCAGCCGCAATGTTGGCACCCGGTGCACGCCAAGTATTCCGTATACAGTGGTTGGGAAACCGATCACTCGAAACCTCCCAAAGTTACTTTGTTCGCTTCAGTACCGTGAATATTGGCCAGAACAACGCGAGAATAAACAAACCCATCGGCTTAACAACCGGTATCAATTTACAAGTTCACTACAATGCGTTGTTACACATTCACTCATCCTCTTTAGAGCCTGACGTGAAATTACACATAGATGAACAAGGTAAACTAACACTCACTAATTCTGGGTCGCGATTTACCTATACATCGTTACTTCATTTTGCGGGGCTCGAATCTCAGAGCCAAAAAGTACATGCGGCTTTAGGTGAGCAGTTTATTCCACCACGCTCCACTATTACTTTCCCTTCTTCTTTAAATTACTTACCAATGGGCACTTACCATGGGCATGAAAACTGAAACCCATCACAAGATGTGGCAAGTTTTGTATGTCTTGGGATTAGTACTTTTTTATTGTGCCGCCTTAAGCCCTGTAGCTTGGGGTCAAGAAATGGTCTTGAACCCGACAGGACGAGATATTCAACTTACCTCTTTGTTAAGGATAAGTGACACCATACTTGGGGAAGCGGACATTATCATTACTGCAAACAATGAAATCTTGTTACCGAAGGAAAGTACGCTTTCTCTCCTTTCGTCCGTCGTAACTCAAGAAGGTATTGGGAAACTCACTGACACAACAGACGATAAGATGCTGTCCCAGCACCATTTTGAGAGCGTAGGACTGGGCCTTAGTTTCGATTTCTCTTCATTAGAATGCATCGTGACGGTACCGCCTGAATTTAGCTTAACCCAGCAATTGTCTATGAACGGTGCAGATGATTTTTATAACTATGTCGAGCCAAGTTTGCTTAGTGGATACGTTAACTTTGCCCTTTCGGCTAATGAGAGCCAATATGTCGATCAGAATTCGTCAAGGCAGGACCTCTATCGCAGTCAGTTTGACTCAGCACTTAACATTGGTTTTCTAAACTTTGAATATGAATCCTATTTAGAAAACAGTTCATCACAAGATTCGCGATACGTAAGAGAAGGATCTCGTCTTAATATTGACTTTGCAGAACAAGGCACACGACTTGTACTCGGCGATATGTACAACAGTGGTCAATCTTTTCAGGACAGCACCGACATACTTGGTATTGGCTTAACTCGAGATTTCACACTCATTCCAACCAGAAATGCACGACCACGGGCCAATCAATCATTCACACTTCAAAGAGCTTCAAATGTCGATGTCTATATAGATGGGATTGCAGTTCAGCGATTAACGCTAGGCGCCGGTAGCTATAACCTTAGTGACATACCTCTAGCGCAAGGTAGCAATGATATTGTACTCGTCATCACCGACCGCTCCGGGAATGAAGAACGCATCGAGTTCTCTGTTGCGACCGGGAACGACTTGCTCAATAGCGGTGAGTTTGAATATAGCGTCATGTATGGAGCACCTTCTGAATTACAAAATGGACAACTAGAATACCTAACCAACGAGCGTATTTTCCATGGTTATGTCGATGTGGGTATTAATCCTTGGTTAACGTTAGGTACCAACTTCCAAACCCGTGAAGATCTTTACCAATATGGTGCTACCGCGTTATTCGCTTCTACATGGGGCGTCACTGAACTCAATGCTTCGCGTAGCGAACACCCTACATTTGGAACTGGCGACGCTTACAAATTTGCGTTCGATGCGGAATTTTCCAATACGAATACGCTGTCCCCACAACTGAGTGTGAGCTATGAATATCTGACCAACAATTTTGCTGGGGTCTCAGGGTTTGATGCTTCCGATATCGATATCAACTTAACCACCCATTATGTATCTGCATTCAGCTCTATTTACCTTGGTCAGTCTTTACGCGCGGCCATGACCCTCAATTATCGCTCGGGAGTAGACAAAGAAAACGATTATTGGCTGATTAGCCCGAGTTTATCGGACGGACTGTTTGATACCCCCGCCACCTGGAGTGCCCGCGTTAACTATCGGCATAACGCAACCGAAGACGATGATATCAGCACTACTGTCACCATAAGTTGGCCTCTTAGTCGACAAACTCGTGTAGTCGGTCGTTACACCACAGAGCTTAATGAAGCCGCCTTAGATTACAGCTATCAGAATAATATTGGTAACACAGGGGGGATGTCGGCGTTTGCGAGTGTCATTACTAACGAAGAAACGGATGCCGATATGGATGCTGGTATTAACTACACGGCCAACCGTTATGAATTAAACGCGACCCACGCTTCGCGGCTTGAAGACATTAGTGGTGAAACACGAAATCACAGTACTGATGTGACTATAAGTAGTGCCCTTGCTTTTGCAGGTTCATCTGTGACGCTCGGCAGACCGGTGCGCGAAGCATTTGCTATTGTTAGCAAGCACGAAAGCCTCGCAAAAAATGACGTGGCTGTCGACCCAACAAAAGATGGTGAGTACGCACGCGTTTACCTTAAAGGAGATGCAAGTGCCATGGTTCCTGACCTTGTTGCTTATAATGGCCAAGTAGTCGGTTACGAGGTCGATAACTTGCCACCAGGGTATGACTTAGGCGATGGTGCTTTTTGGATTAAGCCTGGTTATAAACGGGGATTCCAGCTACAGATCGGATCTGATGCTGTATTAACTGTTATTGGCAAGCTATTCGATCGTCAAAGTAACAACCCTATTTCACTTGTCGCTGGTGTAGCACATTACCTTGGTGAGGCAAAACAGTTGCCGATTGACTTCTTTACCAATCGTAACGGCATATTCGCAATCTCTGGATTAAAGCCGGGAAAATATCAATTGGTACTCGACACTAAAGAACAAGAATCAGTCATCATTACCCTCAGTGAACGCAGTGACAACTTGATAAGACTAGGAGATGTTTATGTGGAATAAACAAGTTCTTTGTGGAGCCTTGTTCCTCATCGCCATAAGCCATGTACCTTCGGCATTGGCGTGTGAAGCCAGTGCCTTGGCGATTCAACCCGTCTCATCGAAATCACAATATGATGTTTTCAGCGCAGGAACGTTCGCAACAATAAACACTTACCGTATAGATGCGATCATAATAGGTGAACCCTGCAAATTAGATTTAATTTTACAACTTAACGATACAAGTCGATCGTTAAAAGGGGTAAACCAAGCAAAACTCGGCTTTGAATGGAGTGGGCAGATTGGTATGTCAGTGGCTAATCAATGGCACTTATCATTAACCGAAAACCAACCTTCGGCAACGATACAAATGCGTTTCCCAAGTAAACAATGGTTAGCGTCAGGAACCTATCGAGGGTTATTAGAAGTCTCGCCTTCTTATACCTCAAATAGTAAACAAATAGAAATTAGCCCTAGTTCACTCCCGGTATCTGTTAACGTTCCGCCTGCTGCAAAAATTCATTTTTATGGATTGACCCAACAACATTATGACCTTGATCTAGGGACTTTATATTCCAACAAGGTTATTCGTTCCGCACCTAACCTATGGGTTCAAAGCAATACAGCTTATACCATCGTTTTGGAATCATCCCATCAAGGAATGCTACGTCATGAGTCTAATGAGGCAAAATGGGACATTCCATACCAACTTTCCCTCGAAAACGACAGAGTAAACCTTGAACAACTTGACGCAAGAATTCAACGTCTTTCCGCTACGATTGGTCAGCCTATTCCTTTGAGTTTTGTCATCGGTGAGACAGAGAACAAACCAGGAGGACAATATGACGATACATTACAAATTTCTATCGAACCCCAACTTTCACAACAACCATAATTATGCAATTATATAAAAAGTGAGATATGCAACTCAATTATATAAAATCCATCATCATACAATCAAACACGATTTTTCAGTTTCGGAGTAAATTATGTATGAAAATAAAAATAATTTAAAGCACATACTCCTGGTAGGTGACAACGGTATTAACAACCAGTTTATTCAACGAGAAATAGGGAAATACAGTGATTTTTCTTTTAGCAGAGAATGTATTTTAAGCATTGAGCGCTCTCGTAATCATAAAACGTTCGATGTCGTTCTCATTAGCTACTTACTCTTGGAAAATATCGAAGATATCAACATCATCTTATCAAAAATAGAGTCCAGTAAATGGGTAGTCTATGACGTTCCCTCAGATATTACCGGACAGAGTATTACCGTAATGCAGCTATTCAACCTGTTTAATATAAAGGGGATGATTTATCAAGATGCTCCTATTGAACACCTTACACGTTGTTTAAAAACAGTATGTGATGACGATCTATGGCTACCTAGGAAGTTAATGTCACATATTTTATCCAATGCGTGCACTTATACTTTCAAGTCTCAGGTAATACTGTCTAATCTGACGAAAAGAGAGGCTCAGATATTTAAACGAGTTGTCAGAGGTGATTCAAATTTAGAGATATCAAGCGAACTATTTATTTCAGAAAGTACGGTAAAAACGCACGTATACAACATATACAAAAAAATAAATGTCACTAATAGAAAAGAAGCGATAAGAAAAGCACATTTTATCAATAGTTTAGAGACTATTATACAACCAGACATATAGTTGAAATTATGAACATAAATACAAAAATGCAGATTGCAGTTCTTTTTCAAACAGACGTATTAGAATTTAAGCCCTTGAAAGGTGACCTGATATTATTCAGTTCCTCATAGAATCACTGTCAGGGCAATAAACGAAGTTTAAATCGAATCGTCTGTGGTTTAATCACACTTTAAAAAATAGAAAAACATCCCGCCCTCTAAAATACGAGTCGAATTTGTCAACTCTCGGAAACATCACTTCTGCGGCCCCTCTACTTACCTAACAGAGCAAAAAGTACGCTTTAACTGTTAACACCATTAGTACCTATAGCAATTCAGACTTGAGCTTCCCCTTAGGGTAAGCCTTATTGTTATGTTTTTAACTGGAGTAAAAACATGACTTATCAATTCTTCGCTTTACTATTACTCACTCTTTCCCCTAGCCTTCATGCCTCTGATTTTGGCGATCCTGAACTGGGTAAAATGAAATCACCAAGTTGCGTTTTCTGTCATAGCCCCACGGGTGAAACAAGTAACACTGATTACCCCAAACTTTCGGGTCAAGATTCAACTTACCTCTATAACACGATGAAAGCGTACCAAAGCGGAGATAGACAAGGCGCTTACGCAGAAATGATGCGAGCACAACTCAGTAAGCTCGATGATCAAGACTTGAGAGATATAGCGGCTTTTTATGCTTCACAACATTAGCGGCTCCCATCTTTATTAGACCAATCATCAACTGAATAAACATCACCACGTCGCCTATACTTCAAGCAAACTCAATGAACTCATTGAAGGTCGGGATAGATATACCTTTACACGTATCATCCAAGCCTTACAATGTGCAGCAAATATATTTATCAAGGTTTATCTCTATGTCTATTCAATGGTTTCCGGGTCACATGCATAAAGCCCGCAAAGAAATCGAAGAAGTTATCCCACAGGTTGATGTGATCATCGAAGTACTGGACGCTCGTATCCCGTTCAGTAGTGAAAACCCAATGATCTCTTCACTGCGCGGCGATAAGCCTTGTGTAAAAGTGTTGAACAAGCGCGACCTTGCCGATCCTGAGCTTACTGAGCGTTGGATTGAACACTTCGAGAAAGAGCAAGGCGTTAAAGCGATTGCCATTACCACCAGCGTAAAAGAAGAAGTTAACCACGTGATGGAGCTAGTACGTAAACTGGCACCGCACCGTGAGCAAATGGGCAAGAATATTCGAACAATGATTATGGGTATCCCTAACGTGGGTAAATCGACCATTATCAACTGTTTGGCTGGACGTACGATTGCGGTAACGGGCAACCAACCTGCGGTAACTCGTCGCCAACAACGTATCAACCTGCAAAACGGCGTGATCCTTTCAGATACTCCTGGGATCCTTTGGCCTAAAGTAGAAAACCCACACAGCGGCTTCCGTTTAGCTGCGACTGGTGCGGTAAAAGATACAGCAATGGAATACGACGAAGTGGCATTCTACACAGTAGAATACCTAGCAAAGCAGTACCCTCACCTACTGCAGGAACGCTACCAAATTGAAGAGCTGCCAGAGTCTGACATCGAATTGATGGAAGCGATTGGTCGTAAGCGTGGTGCACTTCGTGCAGGTGGTCATATAGACATTCACAAATGTTCGGAAATCCTTCTTCATGAACTTCGCAGTGGTACTTTAGGTAAAGTAACGCTAGAACTACCAGAGATGATCACCAAAGAGTTGGTTGAAGTAGAAGAAGCGGCTGCACTGAAAGCTGAGCAACAGATTAAGAAGAAAGAAGAACGTCGTAAGCGTTACTTAAAGAACAAGCGCTAATCGCTATGAGTTTTTGTTAATCTCCATTAGTTTCTGTTAACCACTCTTACACCAGTCTCTAAGATATTCACGTTCTACCGATAATAGAGCGTGAATATTGCCTTGTACCGTTTGTTGATCTAGCCAACATACTGACAAATCTATAGAAATGGTCATTTACAATCCCAAAGGCTGTGACATACTACGCAAATTATTGTGTATTCATTTCGGCTAGTTTCTCAATGCGCTCTTATTCTGGGTTCAAGAATCAAAGATTTAAAACCTATTTCGATAATGAAATTTATTTGCCGTACATAAATTTTATCTACATCCCGATCTCAATATTCTGTGCTTTCATTGTTACCGACTACATTCACTTTGGTACAGAGTGTGTAACACCTATCATTTTCCGAGTCTTACTTTTTCTATTGATGATGGCTGTCGCCAGATACTGCATTACAAATAAACCCAACGCTTTAGAACTCATAGAAAGTACCTTCCTTGTAATTAGCGCGCTTTTCTTGGTCTATGTCGGCCGACTCGCTATCGAGCTGAGTAATTTCGATTACCAAGGCGGCATCATTCTCGTCATGATCTACATCGGAACCTTTTCAAGACTGTCTGTTAAATACAGCATCTCTACGCTGTCATTTATCTTTTTGGCTTATCTCATTGGCCTTGCCCCTCAGCTTTATGAAGCAGAGCCTAGTCACGAAATAGAAACCATTTCCGTATACGCTTCAGCTTATATTCTTATTGCAGCTTCTTGTTTAAGACGAGATTTCGAAGTGCATAAACGCTTCACTCAATCCGAACAGCTTCGTAAACAAGCAATACAACTCCGCAAGCAATCTAATATGTTTGAAGCCCTTTCTTATCAAGATGCGCTAACGGGTTGCTACAACCGCCTTTATCTTCATCAGGTGATCGAACCAAGCATAGACCGTCAGTTATCCATTACATCGATCATGATAGATATTGATCATTTCAAATCGATTAACGACACCTACGGCCACCAAATGGGTGATATGGTGATCAAAGAACTGGCCGATGAGATTCAAAAAAGACTACCAACCAGTAGTAACTGCTTTCGATACGGCGGTGAAGAGTTTTTGGTGATGGTCCAAGGAGAAACTGAGGCTTCAATTGAATCGCTAGTTAACTCCCTATTAGAATCTCCTTCTCTCCTTCGGTTAGAAGTAACGATTTCAATCGGTGTGAAACATGCGTCACAGGCTCTCGGCTCTGTCGAACAACTTATCGACGATGCCGATCAAGCACTCTATATTTCGAAGAAGAGCGGTAGAAATAAGATCACATGGAGTGATTAATCGCCCAGTATTTTACGCGCCTTAGCGATTCATTATAACGACCATTAATCCAATCAAAAAAGCCCCGAACAATTGAATGCTCGGGGCTTTTGTCTTTGTTCTTGTGCTTTAAAATAGCTTCGTTAAGAACCTGCTACTCAGCAAACAACCAGTACTCAACAAGAATCTACTAAGAATACACAACGCTCGCTGTTTTCTGTTCAAGTTCAACGGGAGAGCTCCAAGAAATCACTTTTTCATTCACTTGGCTGCCACATGGTGCGTTCCAAACTTGCTCTAGTTCTTCTTTGCCACCAATCGCCTGATAAAAAGCAATCGCTTGGTGGTTCTCAGACATCACCTCTAGGTAAAGCCCCGAATCAGAATAGTATTGCTGCAACCACTTTGACAATTCAGACAATAGACGCTTGCCAACACCACGACCGTGGTAATTATTGTCTACGTGTAACGCATCAATGAACGTACCACGTTCAAAGTTGTGATTACCAAACGCGCAGACGAAACCAACCAGTAAACCGCCTTCTTCAAGCAATAAAACATGTTGGTTGAAAGGAGGATTAATCAAACGAGTCTGCCAAATAACAGATCTGTCCTCCAAAACATCACTTTCTAGGTAATCATCAGCAAGAATGCCACGGTAATATAGCTTCCAGCTATCCGCGTGTAATTGGGCAATCCGCTCATAATCTTTATATTCAGCTACCTTAATTTCCATTTATTAGCCCTTAGTACTTCCATTTATGACTTGCTACTACATTTCACACTACCTTTATACAATATTTAAGCAAAACATACTAATACACGTTTACACTTTCAATATTGACTTACACGTGTACGCTGATATTCTAGCGAACAGATGTAAGCTCAATGGAAATTTACTAATGAATAGTGCCGATAAACCATCAACAAAAAAGCCACCACTAATCTGGCTCAATATTTTTGTATTCTCTTTTAGCATGCTACTTGCTGTTGTCGCGGCTCCCGTTTATGGCTACTTTTTTGGCTATGGTATGGAGCACTGGATATGGCTAGCGATCTGTTTTACGTTCTGTAACCTTTCTATCACGACGGGTTATCACCGCTTATGGTCACACAAAGCATTTGAAGCGCATTCAAGCCTAAGATTTCTATTTGCATTAGGTGGCGCATTTGCTCTACAAAACAGCGCGCTACACTGGTCTTCTGATCACCGTGTGCACCACAAGCATGTCGATAACAACGACAAAGACCCATACTCAGCAAAGCGTGGCTTTTGGTATTCGCACATCGGCTGGATGATTCGTAATTACAACACTGCAATGTACACAGATTACGAAAATTGTCGCGACCTGAAAAAAGATAAGATTGTTATGTGGCAGCACAAGCATTACGTTTTATTGGCACTACTTATGAACTTCGGTGTTCCAATCGCATTAGGTGTAATTTACGGTGACGTGCTTGGCATGTTGTTAATTGTGGGTGCAGTTCGTTTGGTCCTCAACCACCACACCACATTCTTCATTAATTCTCTTGCTCACATCTGGGGTAGCCAGCCTTTTACCGACAAAAACACAGCGCGTGACAACGGTGTGCTAGCGGTACTCACTTTTGGCGAAGGTTACCACAACTTCCACCACATCTTTGAGAACGACTACCGTAACGGCATCTACTGGTGGCAATACGATCCAACAAAATGGTTGATTAAGAGTGCTTCTTTAATGGGCTTAGCAAGCAAGCTTAAGAAAACACCACAAGCTCGTATTGAAAAGGCCGAAGCATCAATGTTATTAAAGCGCACGCAGCAAAAAATCATGCACCGTGCCGATAAGCAACAAATCGCGGAAAAGCTTCAACAGGAGTTCGATGCGCTTGTATCAAACATGAACGAATACTACGAAGTCAAAAAGCAGCTAATTGAAAGTAAACGCGAAGACGTTGTGAAAAAGTACGAACACTCAGTACTAAAGGTTCGTTACCAACAAATCAAAATGAATTTTGAACAGCAGAAGAAAAATTGGGCGATGACAGTGGAACAATATGCTTAAAGTAAAGCAATACGCTTAACACCCCAATAACAACACTGTTTGATTTTTAGACGAAAGCCTTCATTTTGCTATGGGGGCTTTTTTATTTCACAGATCTAATTAAATACATGAATTTTAAGTCTTTATTCTAATAACAGACACTAGTTCCAAATGTCACACTTTCACTGCAACAAGATGTCAACCTATAGAGCTTGCTGTGACAAATGTCACTTACAGAACGATACCCATCCCATAACATGCGCGTCCCAAAATTCTTTCAGCAATTAGCGGACCCATTTTATGAAAATGTTAAAATCATCACTAGCGCTAGCAATCTCTACTACCCTTTTATTCGGTTGCGGTGACGAGACAACAAATAACTACTACCCTCAAGAACCAACTGTTCCTTCTTCTACAGAAGCTAAAATTGCCGTATTTAATCTGTCTTTTGACCGTTATACCTACGAAGATCTTGTAGCTGAAATGAAACTGACTAAGCCAGAGCAAGATGCACTGGTTGAAGGTTGGAAAAATGACACTCTATCGGACGAAGACAAAGCGACTACGCTGAAAGTTATCCAAATTCGTAATGTTGCAGCAATCATTCAAACTGAGCGCCCAGCTGTAATCATGATGGCTGAATTTAACAACGATGGTACAGCTGAAAATAACGATGCTCTTATCGGTTTCCGCTTGAACTACCTATCTGTATCTCAAAACTCAAACAGCTTTGATCAAGACGGCACTCAGTTAGAACCGATCGTATTCCAGTATTTCACAAACTTCGCAACCAACACTGGCCTGCTTAATGAATTTGGCTTCGATCTGGATAATGATGGTGTTGCCGGAGCTCTACCTGGCGATGCATGGGGCTTTGGTAACTACCACGGACAATATGCGTTCGCTCTAATGTCTATGTATGAGATTGACCACGACAACATTCGTACATTCCAAAAGTTCAAATGGAAAGACATGCCTACAGCAACTATGCCAACAATCACTAATTGTAACGACTCTTGGAACCCTATCCCTGAAGGTATGAAGTGTGGTGATGATTGGTATACCGCTGAAGAGTGGGCAGAAGTTCGCCTTTCTTCTAAAAACCACGTTGACGCACCAATCCTAATCCCTCAAGAAGACGGTACCTCAGAGACGATTCACCTACTTATGTCTCACCCAACGCCACCTATTTTCGACACCGGTAAGAACAAAGTTCAAAATGCTGATGAAGTCAATTTCTGGGTCGATTACATCGAAGGTCAAAACTACATGTACGACGATAAAGGCGTGACTGGCGGATTAAGCACAGACGCTAAATTCGTTGTTATGGGCGACCTTAACGCTGACCCTCTTAAAGGTGATGGTGATTTGACAGCAATCAATGCACTTATGGACCACGACAAAGTTAACCGTTTAGCGACGTTCGGTCCATTAGCACCTGCCAGCCTTGGTGGCCCCGAATGTCTAGCTCTTGGCGAATGCAAAGAAGCAAACTGGGATACTCCATACCCAGGTCAAGTGACTAGCACGAGCGGACTACGCCTTGATCATGTTGTACCATCAGAAAACCTGACGATTTCAGACTCTGGTGTTTACTGGCCAGCAACGTTCGAAGACGGCCGTCTATTAATGAATGACGAGCGTGTAGGTAGCTACGGCAACGGAAAAGATGTTTCTTCAGATCACCGTATGGTTTGGATTAAAGCTGAAATCCACAACTAATACAGCCAGATAAACTCTATCAATCATGCCCGGTTCCTATAGTCGGGCATTTATTATTCTAACGTCCCTTTTAATATATCACTCCGATAACTTACTGAGGTTATGGACACAAAATCCCATAGTTATTGGATCCCAGAACTCTTTTTTCAGTCTGAATTTATACTTATATTACTTGCACTTATTGAATGGAACATCGAGGAATAAAGAATGGGCAAGCTAACGATTATTGCAACAATCGTCTCTAAAGAAGACAAAACTGAGCTTGTAAAAGCTGAGATGATTAAATTGATCGATAAAACCCGTGTTGAAGATGGTTGTATAAATTACGATCTGCACCAAGATAACAGTAACCCTGCTCACTTCGTTTTTCATGAGAACTGGGAGTCTGAAACTCATCTCGAGAAGCACTTAGCGAGCCAACACATCGCCGAGTACATGGCTGCGACTGAAGATTGTATCGAAACCTTTGTGCTTAATAAAATGACGCACATTGCCTAACCAATCACTCAGTACTGATTCAATAGAAAACCCTGCTCTGATCGCAGGGTTTTTCGTTTCTACACGCTTATATCTGCTCATTCTAATAATGAAAAAACCCGCCAGAGTAGCGGGTATGGTCAATAATCATGACTGTCAAAGACAATTAGATAATACCAATCGTAGTAAATAACTGTCAGCCTAGCTGGTTCAAAAACTTGATAACTGCGTTAGAATTTTTGATTGTAGAATAACTACTTATCGAAAAATTCTGCCTTGTTCTCAAGTCTTTTTCCTGCGCTATTTCTGATCACTTACTTACTGTGATTGGTATAACAACCATCAATCCAATATTGAGTGCCTCTTTACAGTGGCACTCTGACATTTCTTTTGCTGATCGCT
The DNA here is from genome assembly GCF_021728015.1 of Vibrio sp. G-C-1. Taxonomy (NCBI): domain Bacteria; kingdom Pseudomonadati; phylum Pseudomonadota; class Gammaproteobacteria; order Vibrionales; family Vibrionaceae; genus Vibrio; species Vibrio sp. G-C-1. Next base: position 129,742 of record NZ_JAKKCR010000004.1, read on the forward strand.
AGCACGGGGGCACTAGTTAAAAGCACGAGCCAAAATGCCATTCCCTTGATATTGGTAAACACTTGAATTACTGCTTACAAAGACCGATTCTCCGGGCTTAAGAGAAACTGACCGTCCTTCTGAAGTGACGGTCGCCTCTCCTTCCACACAGAACAAGATCTCCGCGCTACGTAAATACTGTGACTTGCTCTCATCAGTCGCAGACAAGATATCAAAGCCAAAGTCATCCACTGGAATCGGATAGCTCATCTTACCCTCTTTCAATACAGGCTTAAGGCGAATATCTTCTGGCTTAATCGGCTCAAAGATCGTGTTGTCGATAAGCTCCCGAACGTCTATGTATTTGGGTGTGAGACCGGCACGCAGCACATTGTCTGAGTTTGCCATGATCTCCAAGCCTGTGCCTTGAACATAAGCGTGAGGTGTTTCTGCGAACAGGAACATCGCTTCACCGGGCGCCAGTTCAACCGTGTTGAGCATCAATGGTGCAAACAAACCAATATCACCCGGATAGTGCTGTTTGAATTCAATGCTGTATTGCAGAGCTTCACGCCCCATGGCCGTTTTGGCTGGTCGCGCATGCGCGGCATAAAGCTCATTAAGCGCAGAGGCTTTACGGTCACCTTTAAGAGACATAATTGCGCTAAAGAAAGACTTCAAAGAATCACTGTCGGCATTGGCTTTTAGTACATTACGCTCAATCGCTAACGAAGGAATATCTGCTTCTTCGAACAAGGCAATAATATCGTCGATTGGACGAAAGCCATTCATCGCTTTGTAGAAGGTCAACGCATAAACCAACTCAGGCTTGTGGTTTGGATCTTTGTAATTACGATTTGACGCATTCAAAGGGATGCCAAGTGCATTCTCTCGCTCAAAACCTAATTCAGATTTACGCTTATTCGGATGAACCTGAATCGACAACGGTGTTTCAGCTGCTAATACCTTAAATAAGAAAGGTAGTTCACCGAAACGTGCCGCCGTGTACCCACCTAAGACATCGATTCTATTTTCATCAATCATGTGAGAAAGCGGCTCACCGGTATCGCCTACTTTTGAGCAACCATTAGGATGAGCGCCCATCCAAATTTCTGCTTGAGGTTCTTGGTTTGGGTTCACAATACCAAACAGTTGGTTGATGGAGTCTTTGCTTCCCCATGCGTAGTTTTGAATAACATTGTCGAGTTTAAATAGAGACATAATTACTTCTCATTAAAAATCTGGCTGCCAAGCTTGAGCGTGGCGGCGATATTACGGGCAGTGCGAGTCAGGTTTTGATTCGCTTCTGATAAAACTTGGTCTAAAGACTGAGATGAACGTACAGTTCCAAATAAGCTAGACATTGAACCGTAAAGCTTTTCAACGTCTTGCCCCAAAGAGCCCGCAATTCCTATCGCTGGAATATTCAGCTTTTGAGCTCGCTGAGCGATACCGAAAGGTGTTTTACCTTGCAAGGTTTGGTTATCCATCTGTCCTTCTCCGGTCACGACCAGTGAAGCGCCTTCAAGCACCTTATCCGCATCTAAAGCGTCGAGTACCATCTCAATACCCGCTTTAATTTGGATATTGAATGCCAGGCTTAACCCTAGGGGTGTGCCACCAGCAGCACCAAAACCCTTGCTGTCGCGATGATTAACGCCTGTATGGGCTTGAGCGATATCGGCAAAGTGCCCAATAGCAGCATCAAGTTGTTGAACTTGAGTTTGTGAAGCCCCTTTCTGAGGACCAAACACGGCACTTGCTCCGCTTTCGCCACACAATGGATTATTCACATCACACGCGACCACGAACGTGACTTCTTTGCATCTCGGATGTAGCCCATCAAGATCGATGTTTGCTAGCTGACTTAATTCGGCGCCGCCACCAGATAACTCGTTGCTTTGCTTGTCTAGTAACTTGCCTCCCAACGCTTGTAAAATGCCAGCACCTGCATCATTGGTTGCGCTACCGCCCAAGCCGATAATGATTTGTTCAACGCCTTGGTCTAACGCATCTTTAATCAGCAACCCAGTACCGTAAGACGATGCAGTTAGAGGTGATCTTTCTTCTACGGTTAATAGGTCTAAGCCCGACGCTTGAGCAAATTCCAACAAGGCAGTTTTCACCTTAATTCCATCAAAAGTCTGCTCTAACGATGCCCAATAAGCCGTACATTCACGTCCGATTGGGTCCGTCGTTTGCAGCTGTTGTTTCTTACCATTGAGCGCCTCTAGCAACACGTCTACTGTGCCCTCTCCGCCATCGGCGAGTGGCATTTTCACAAACTCTGCGTGAGGAAAAACGTCAGCAAATCCACGCTCAATACAAGACGCAACTTGATGAGCGTCGAGTGATTCTTTAAATGAATCAGGGGCAATTACAATTTTCATTGTCGTTCACCATTCCCGCCCACCAAGGTGAGCGGGTGATTAAAATTAGAATTTGATTTGGAATGTTTTTGCTTGGCAAGATGCCAATTCACCAAAAGATAAGTCGCCAAAAGACAAGTCACCAAAGGTTTCAATTGCCACATCACTTTCACGAACTCGCTCGTCCATGCTTGTCTCTTTCCAGCTTGAAACCGCTTGAGTGAAAGAGATTGAATCTGACACTGAACCTGTTTCTGCTGGGTTGTAGACACGCATGATCAGTGCATCTTCGTCTTCCGCTTTCTTAAGTACGCTTAGTACCGCACCTGCCTGTTGCTTCGATAGCAAGCTGAAGCTCATTGGAAGGTTCTGCTCACCCACGTTTAGCTTCATCGCGTTGTAAGGGATCTTGTTGTAGCATTCGATTTGAGTGACATTGTCACGTGCTTGCGCCATGACGTTTGCGTCAATGTGGTTACCAGAGAAACCACACAGCGTGAATTCACACACTAGCTTGCCGCGCACTTGTGAATCAGGGGTCGGGATCTTGATACCTGAAGGACGACCCGGACGAAGCAATAGCTCTTCTTTGCCTAACACGCCGATACCGCGGAATAGTGTCAGTGCGAAGGTATCTCTATTTTCGTCACCTTTAGATGCAATCACTTCAAATTCACGCAGACCATTCGACATAATAGCCATACCCGCTTTGCCGTTTTCTAGCGCAGCAAAGTTCATTAACTGATACACAGGAACTGGCGCTTCTTTCCACTTCTCTTCCTCCCAAACCGCCATTGCTGGGTCATTGGTTGGTCGAGTAATGCAACCGAACTGGTTATCAGCAACCACAGTTTCAGATACAAATGGTGTTGGTACTAGCACACGTACACGGTGGTCGTCTGCTTGGTTGTCTAATTCCATGCGTACTTCAATGCGGCGGGAGCCTTGCTTCAACACCACTTGGCATTGCGCTTCAACAAAACCGTTTTGACCAGTGCGTTCTTCACGCTCTGCAAGGTTTGCTGGCACGTTCATGCGGAAAGCGATGTTCGCAACCGATTGGAAGCCTTGGTGGTCAATCGATGTTTCCACTGGGAATTCGTCTGAATACAGTAACCATTCTTGACGAGATGGAGAGTAATCGTACTCATCGCCGTCATCAGAACCGTCTTCTAAACGAAGCACTTGGTCGAATACTTGCTCTGTCTCTTTATCGAAAATAGTCAGAGTACCGTTGTCGTTTACATTGATTCGGTAGTATTCGTTTTCTAATAGGTAGTCCTTCTGCTCAGCAACTTTTACTGCGCCCTTCTCATTACCTTGAATGTGTAACGTGGTGAAGCCCATTGCTGGTACAGTGCGTTTGATTTGAATATCAAACTCCATGAACGGGTCGTAGTTACCGTAGTGAACGATTTGACGGTCTACTTTACCTGGGTCAATTTGGCGCTTGTCTTGAATGAAGTACTCAACTGGGTTTTCGTTTTCATCAAAGATAGAAAATTTTTGAGCACGGATAGTGATGGTTGTGTTCACCACTTCTTCACGCTCGTACGGAGAGAGGTTAAACATCGCCAGTTTGTCGCAACCTTCGCGATCCGGCATGTGGTCGACAATCTTACGCTTGTAGAAGTGGATTAGGTTTGTCGCCATGTCGTCCGCAAGGATGTAACGGTTTAGAATTTCTGCGTGTACCTTGTCTGAACAGCAACAACCAATCGAGTCATGAGCGTGGTTCTTCATGCTCTCTTTCCACATTTTCTCAATCAAACCATGGTGGTATTCAAAGCCTAATGTCCAAGCGATAGACGCTAGAGGCTCTAGAATATTTACAATCTTGTTTTCGATTTCTGCGTGGATCAGTTTGATGTCCATACGCGTCGAAGAGATCGTACGGTGAACACGCATGTATTTACCGTCGTTGAACTCGCCTTTGATTGTGTCGAGTTGATCGCGCGCTGCTTCTACTTTTTCGAATACTTCTTCAAAGCGACTCATTGAGAATTCGCGATCTGGGTAGATTTCGCGAAGCTTGTCCATTACTTCAAAGATATCTTTCTGAATAGGCATTTGATCGTGACCATTCGGCAACAAGATGTCTTTCGTTACCGATGGTTTTTCTAGCACTGGGAAGTACTTATCTAAACGAGCACGCAAACCTTCTTCATCTTGCGGAAGGTATTTACCAATCGCGTAACCCAGAGGGAGCACTTGTGCGGTTACTTCACTGCCGTCATTTGACTGCCATAAGAATTCTGTTTTGTTGGTGCCGTGACGCTCTGAACAACCACGCCAGAACATTGCACGCGTGATGTCGAATCCGTTGTAGATCATTGGCAGCTGTGAGCTCATGCTGAATGAATCTGGTAGGTAACCAATCTTCATTGCATCGCCAAACTTCATGCAGTCACGAATGCCATACATCATGTTACGTACAATTGACTCACCAGAAACTTGCATTGTGTCGGTTTGAGAATACCAAGGGCCAATAATTAGCTTGCCCGCTTCAACCAATGCTTTTACGCGTTCTGTATTTTCTGGTTTGATTGCGAAGTAGTCTTCTAGAACGGCTGTTTGACCATCTAGAACGTAGTATTTGTATTCTGGATCGCTCTCCAGACGGTTCATGATTTCTTCCATGTTGTTCACAAGAAGAATGCGAGATTCTTCTGTTGTGAAATACCATTCACGATCCCAGTGCATGTGAGGAGTAATGTGTACGCGTGATGTAGTCATAATCATTTACCTAAATGTATCGCTTCGAGTAAAACTAAAGTTCGAACTCAAATACGACTAAATTAAATTTTTTCAAGGGGTTAAAATTGGCTGCCACTAAATTTAGGGTGCAGAAAACCACGCCCAGAATCTGTGTGAATAAAACCGCTAGGAGCACAGGTATTTAGGACAGCCAAGTTGTTCGTTACTTTTTATATGGTGTTTTAATTACGAGCTAGAAGTGAGCTCAAAATTCAGTTAGTTCTGTGTTGCAGTACTTGCTTCAAATTTACCCTTTTTTACGGCGTGACCACGCCACATCAGAAGGGTAACGGTTGAAATCACTGTGCCGACAATCGCAGCACCGAACCAGATTGCAGCAGCAGAGAATGCGCCTAGACCTGAATCATGTAACAAGAAGATAGAGAAGATACCTGCACCCGGAGTCGATAGACCAATACCTGCCGCGCCAACCATTGCACCTGTAACGACAGAACCGAGTAAGAATGAGCCGATTACACGGATTGGATCTTCAATCGCCATTGGAATTGCACCTTCGGTAATACCCGCTAGGCCAAGAAGCCACGTTGATTTACCCGTTTCAATCTCAAAGTCTTTGAATAGACGTGGAGCGATCATGGTTGAAGCCGTTACAGTGAACGCCGATACCATTTTTACTGAACCAAAGATTGCGTAAGGGCCATAAACACCGTTCGCCATTGCACCTAAACAGAATGCGTAAGCGGCTTTGTTTACCGGACCACCCAAATCGAATGATACAAACAGACCAAGAATCGCACCCAATAACAATGCATTGGTGCCTGACATACCGTTCAACCAGTCCGTTAGACCTTGGTTTAGGAACGCTACAGGTTTACCGATAACAAATAGCATCAAGCTACCTGCCACCAAAGTACCGATCACAGGATAAAGGTAGAAAGTTAGGAAGCCGTTAAACGCAGGGCCTAATCGAACATGCTCTTTGACCCAACGCATCACATAGCCCGCAATCAAACCACCAACAACACCGCCAAGGAAACCAGAGCCAATAATGTTCGCTGCAATACCCGCGGCAAAGCCAGGGCCAAGTGCCGGTTTGTCTGCTAATGAGTAGGCTGTGTAAGCTGCCAGAACGGGAACCATTAATGTACCCAGTAGGCCGCCACCTAGTTTGCGATACATCCATAACCAAGAATCTTTTGTTGCGTAGAGCTCTTGCAGGTCAAAAATTTGCGCGATAAGAACAGCGACCGCTAGAACAGTGCCACCAGCAACAATTAGAGGAACGGCATAAGAAATACCAGAAAGTAGAGCTTGTTTTAGCTCAGTTTTCAGTGGCAGTTTCTTTGGCTTGTCGTCAGTAGCAACTTTGCGTTCGGCACCGTTACCTTTTTTCGATTCTTCAACCGCTTCATTTAGAATGCTCTCAGCGTGCTTGATAGGCTTCGCTACGGGTGTTTCTACACGAGGTATTCCGTTGAAACGCTCAACTTCTTTAATCGCAACTTCAGCAGCAAAGACACACGCTACTGCATTGTTTAATTGTTCAGCTGTTAAGCGATCTTCAATACCGTTTGCGCCCTGCTTTTCAACATGCACGTTGTAACCAAGCTTTTTTCCTGCTTTTTCTAGGTACTCTGCTGCCATATAGGTATGAGCGATGCCTGCAGGGCAAGCAGTAACACATACAATTGTCGGTGCATTTGTATCTAATTTGTCTTGTTTACCTTCTTGCTGGTTGTCGCCATCAAGCAGCGCAAAAATTTCATCGGCTGTGGTCGCTTTTAATACGGCTTCACGCACATCGTCATCAACCAGTGTGGTTGTCAATGCAGTAAGCAGATGCATGTGGGTAGAACCCGCTTCTGCATTTGGAATGGCAATTAGGAAGATAAGATTTACATCTTCGTCTTCATCCAAGCCTTTCCATTTCATGTCTTCTTTAAGCGTTGCTACAGCGAAGCCAGCTTCTTTAACCGCGTCAGTCTTGCCATGCGGTACTGCTAGGCCTTCGCCAAGCGCTGTCGGGCCTTGCTCTTCACGAGCAAATACTGCATCAAGATACTCTTGCTTGTTATGCAGTTTGCCTTGCTGATCCAGTTGGTCAGCAAGTGCGTAAATCGCTTCTTCTCGACTGCTAAACGTAGTTTGCAGATTTACGAGCGACTTATTAGTTAGAGTAGTAAGTTTCATAACCTTTTGTCCCATAGTCACGGATTAGTACGACAGTCGTCCCTGTCGACGTCATGAATAATACAACTTCAAGACATTTAATCCGTGATCACGATCTCATCAATACATATTTGTATCTAATTTGTATTTAAATGGTATTGGTAAATCCTTTAAGAAAGCTTGTTATGTATCATTTAATTTGTATTATATATACTACAAGATACCGATACGATGCTCACTCTAACCTTTTGAATTAGGATTATATAGAGCAAATCTACGCGTTTAAGGTACAGGTTCTTAAACAAAGTCTAGTTGTTCTAGCGTACAAATGAGGCAAAAATGGCAAGACTCCCGATGTATCGCCAAATCGCAGATGCAATAAGAGAAAAGATCAGCTTAGGTGAATATAAAGTTGGCGAAGCACTCCCGACAGAAGCTCAGTTGCGTGAAGTCTTTTCTGTAAGCCGTGTCACCGTAAGACAAGCACTTAAGCTATTAATCGAAAATGATGAGCTTGAAAGCGTTCAAGGCAGCGGCACTTACGTGAAAGAGAACAAAATCAATTACGACATCTATAAGCAGTCTAGCTTTCAAGAAAAGTGGGCGCATTTGGATGTGGTAACGCACAGTGAGGTTTTGGCCTTTGAAATGAAACCTTGCTCTTTGGCAATGTCTGAACATCTAGATATCAAAGAAGGCGAATTGGTTTTCTACGTAAAGCGTGTCCGTTTCATAGACAACAGCCCAATTACGGTTGAAGAAACTTGGTTGCCGGTTGCCCTATTCCCGGATCTTACCTATCAAGTAATGCAAACATCAAAATACGACTTTATTGAAAACACCAAAGGCATGGTGATTGATAGAAGTGAGCAAGAACTGGTTCCGATTCTTCCACCTGAAGACGTGGCTAAACAATTAGATATCGACCCAGCTCAACCGATTATTGAAAAGCGCACTCGTGGTTACCTTGCCAATAACACGGTATTTGAATACAGCCGAAACTACTTCACATCAAACGATTACCGATTCACTTTGGTCGCAAGACGGCAAAGATAAAACTCAATCAAGTAACGCTATGACTAACACAGAGGACGCCCGTCCTCTGTGAAAACCCTCATTCCCCTAACCGATACCCCCAACGCTACCACTACAAATATTCCTAAACCAATATCAAACAACCTCACGAAAGATCATTCACATTCATTGAAATATTCCGAGTGTCATTTGGCCATAAAATAAACGCCGAATTACAAAAACAACAGTCACAGGAATGTAGATGAATACTAAACAACTCGAGAGCGCGGTAAATGAGGTGACTTTGTTCAACCAGCATCTGCACTTAATCCAATCAGTCCATACCCTTCCGACACCAAAAGTAAACTGGGAATCTATTGCCATGGAACCCGCGCCGACAATGCCAACAGTTCGCTTCGACCATAAAGTCAAAGCCATGGAAACGCTTGATGAATACAAACCATACTGGCTGGATATGCTGTTGGGTAACAAATCTAAGTTGCACACCCTCACCACGAATATTGAGCGAGCAGCAGAAAAAGACATCGAACAATACAAAACTGAATTTGTACATTGGGTTCAGAACTACAACTACTGGGCAAAAGGCAATCAATTATCGAAAGGCGTTTTAAATAACGATAGCCAAGCAAAGCTGTCTGCCCTTTCTGAAGCTCAGCAGAACCCAATGAACGCCGCAGTGGTCGACACCAAGCTGATAAACCACAACTTTAATACCTACAAGAATGGTCACCTCTTAGAAGTCAACATTCAGGTTAATAAGCACAACGTCATCCCTAGAGAGAAAAAGGTGTTGTGCCAAGGCGAAGTAAAGTTAGAGACCCTATCCCTTTCTGAAAGTAACGCCTTATATCGTGAGTACGTGTGCAGCTGTATTCTTAAATGTGCGCTGGACTCTTTCAATGTCTTACCCGAGACAAGCGTCGTGATCAATGTTGAACAAGTTTCAGCAGAACATTCCAACGAAACTATTCTTTCGTGTCATATCGAAAAAGGATTACTGGAATTCTTATTGATTGAAGATGACAAGCCCTCTGAGATTCTTGAATTCTTTGTACATATTGAAGATTTCAACCCTCATCGAGGCAACGGATTTTCTGCGATTAAACCCATCTTCTCCCCTTTGCCTATCGCGTCGTAACTCACTCGATCTTTCGGTTAAATCATTGACTACTCATCACGACTAACCTTTGGTTGGTCGTGTTACATCACTTTATATACTTAACAATTATGTCGACAAACGCTATTTCAAAAACAACACATCCATTAAGAAAGACCGCTCTATACAAACGATATTGCAACCCGTTACCTTTAGTCGCGATGGTTCTGTCTGTGCAGGTATCCGCTGAAGAAACGGTACTGAAGGAAGAAGCAGCTTCAATTGAAGAACCTGTGCTTACAGAACCACACGAGCTTACAGAAGAGCAAGCCTTCCTAGACGAAGCGATATTGGCAGAAAAGTCGGAATCGGAACAAGAAGACGAGTCGCCTTTTACGACCCTGACTAAGCTCGGATTTATCTACTCACAAAACACAAGCTCATCTTTGTCGATCAACTCTGGAATCTCTGTTGGATACAAAAAAGAGAACTGGGGCCAACGAGTTCAATTTGATACCTACTATACCGATGCTGAAAACGATGAAGACGGCACCAATCGCTATACCACCAACTATGGCATTAGCTATGACCTGAACGAAGTCACCTATTTGGTCGCCACAACACGTTTTGAACACGACCACTTTGGTACTTATCGTAAGCAATTCATAACGGCTACAGGTCTGGGTCGCCACTTTTATGATACTGAAAGAATCAAACTCCAAGGATCTGCCGGTCCGGGTTACCGAATCAGTAAGCGACAGTCTTCTGATGAAGAGTTTCCAAACAAAGAGAACTATGAACTGATCGTCAATGCCAATATTGATGGATCATTAACCCTAACAGAAACGTTTTCTATGGGGGCAACGGCTAACATGGCTTACGGTGAAGAGAATACCAACTACAACCTAAAGGGCTATTTGAAGAACATTCTGATGGGCAATTTGGCACTCACGTTTGATACCGAATACATTTACAATACTACGGTTGCGTCAGACCAAAGTAACGCCGAAATCTACAGCTCAATGAACCTAAACTACGATTTCTAAATAACACTTCCCCCATCGATCATGCAAAAGGATTTGCATGATCGTCTAAGCTTCTCCATTACTCCGTAATTTGTTCATCATTAACTACTCCTGCCGCTTATTTACTTAAGCAGAACCGTTAAGCCACTATTTGATTATATAGAAAAAGTTAATTCTGTTTTGCCCAGTGCCCCGTTTATCTACAAACCTTGGTGTAATAGATTGGTCGCAAGCAAACAAAAGGAGCGAACACATTATGTTATCCAATCAACTAGAGCGCGCACGCGCCATCGATTTACCGACACGAGAAGCGATGCTTCAACGAGCTCCTTCTGTACAACAGTTTTGGGACAACAATAAGGGCTTGTTCAGCGAAGCTTGGAAAGAATGGGAAGCAAGTGCGGAAGGCAGCCAATTGGATTTCGATGATTCGCTGTTGGATGCCCGCCTGCGTGAAGCTGTCAGAGAAGCTTGGCAAAATCCAACGAAAGAAATCGCGGTAAAAGACTTGCTCGAAGAAATCTCTCCTGGAGTATTTAAGTTTCAGTTCTTTGATGCTGAACGTCTCGCCGAGTTGCGTGATTACTTGGAAGCGGTTTCTAACGCTCAAATTCCGCTGCGCCCACCATATGGCATAGTACTTAACCGCGGTGGAGCAATGTTAGACAGCCGTTCTGAAGGTTATTTAGCAGCGCCAAGTTTCCAAGCGTTTTACCGTGATTTGCTCGACAGTTACATGCGCCCTATCGCCCGTTTATTGTTCCCAGAAATCATGGGATACGATACACAAACTTTTGGATTCTCAATTCAGTATCAAGCGAACAAAGATACGTCTTTGCGCCTTCATACTGATGCGTCTTCTGTCACGCTCAACATTAACGTAAATATGCCAGATGAAGAGTTTTCAGGGTCAGAACTTAACTTTTATGACCTTACTACGGGTAAGATGAACCAAACAACATTCACGCCCGGTGTCGCTATGATTCATCGAGGAAACGTCGCACATGCGGCGCTGCCGATAACAAGTGGTGAACGTTCGAACTTGATATTGTGGTTGTATGGCGACCGTGGACAAATACCACACCACAATTCGCTACCAGAGCCTATAGATGCGTATCAACGTTGGACGGTACCAACCGTGGTACATGACAATTTTGTACCGTTCTAGACTGTTTTGTATCGTTCTAGATAGTTTCGTACCGCTCTAAACAGTTTCGCACCGTTCTGGACAGTTTGTACCATGTTAAATGATACAAACTCTCTTAGCCTTTCATGGCAATTGAGAGAATAAATACAAACGCGCCCACCATGGTCATGGTAGGCGCGTTTTAGTTTTCACTTCAATTGATTCGTCAGCCTATATTGCGAGTTAGGCGGATTTCGTTCTCAACCGAGTCAGTATGTCCATCTGTTTTAGATTCGCCATACCAACGTAAGCCACTGGCACTAAGAACAGTGAGAAGAACGTTCCGGCAGTCAAACCTCCGACCAACACCAAACCAATATTGATTCGACCTAATGAACCCGGCCCATCTGCTAATGCCAATGGCAATGAACCAAGGATCATCGTCAGTGAGGTCATCAAGATAGGACGCAGCCTTGAACGTGCACTGCTGATCGCCGCTTCTTTTGCACTCGTGCCAGATTTGCGTTTCTCGTTGGCAAACTCCACCAGCAAAATACCGTGTTTGGTCACTAGGCCAACCAATGTCAGTAGCCCGATCTTCGAATAAATATTGAGACTTTGACCAAATACCGACAGTGTCAAAATCGCACCCACGATACACAATGGCACCGTCAGCAAGATGATCATTGGGTCGACAAAGCTTTCAAACTGCGCGGCCAAGATCAGGAAAATAAAAATCAATGCTAATACGAACAGCACTTGTGCTCCTGCTGTTGAATCAACTAAGTCTTTAACAATTCCATTGAATTCGTAGCTCTGCGCCGGTTTCAATAAGCTTGGAACCGTATCATCAATGTAGGCTTTCACATCACTCGCCGTGTATCCGGGCATCAAATCTGCGGTAATTTCAGCGCTGTCTTTACCCATGAACGTCTTAAAGTTAGATTCCGATGTCACTTGTTTGATTGATACAAACTGAGACAAAGGAAGCCTTTGCCCCGACTGTGAATCCACATACAGCTTATCGAGAACCTTAAAGTCGCCGAGATCCTTTCGGTTAACTTGAACTTGAATGGGGTATGTATAACCGTCATCGGCTTGCAAATCTGCCGCTTTCACAGAACCAAGGAAGGTCGATAACGCGTTGGTTACGTTACTGTAATCAACACCAGACAACACAATCGCATTACGGTCAATCGACAAGTCATAACGTAATTGGTCGCGTAACATCGAATTATTAATGTTGGTCACGCCCTCATAACCCTCAAGCGCCTCAACGACCTCACTTGCGGTTTCAGACAGCACCGAGGTGTCGCGGTTAACCGTCGTCAGCTCAAGGATCATATTGGTCGCTATGCTTAAGTTATCCGCCGAGCGAACCTTGAAAGACATGCCATAAGCAGAGACCGAACTTTTCGCTTTGGCGATAAACTCGTTTACCAGTTCATCAGCTGACTGGTCACGTTCGCCCCATGATTTCAATAAAACGTGATTAGTCGGGGTCCCTTCGATGTAAGACAAGTTTGCCTCTACCGAACGATCACCTTTGAACACACTGTTAAGTTGCTCGTTGTTGTCTAGGTGATACTGACGTCCGACTCCTGTAGGAGGCGTTGAAGTGACCTCAACAAAACCAGTGTCTTCGGTTGGAAGTAGCACTTGAGGCATTGTCCAAACCGCCAAAGCAGATAGAGCAATCAATGCCAAAGCAATACCACTCATCAGTGTTTTACGCTCAAACCATTTGCTAAGCTCCTTGGTGTACAAGTCAGACAGAACATTCAGCTTCGCATCAACTTTTTTGTACCACCTTGCCGGCTTTGTAACTGGCTTAATTAAGTAAGCACACATCATGGGTGAGAGCGTTAGAGCCACAAACCCAGAGATGATCACTGCTGCAGCTAACGTGAAAGCAAATTGTCTAAATAGGTCGGCGGTTAAGCCCGACATCAAACCAATAGGGAGATACACGACCGCTAAAGTCAGCGTCATCGCTATCACAGGAAAGACAATCTCTCGGCACCCTTTGATTGCCGCATTAAAAGGGGTTTCGCCCTCTTCGATATGTCGGTAACAGTTTTCAGCCACAACAATGGCATCATCGACGACCAAACCAATCGCAAGAATGATGGCCAAGATAGTCAGCACGTTGATACTAAACCCGAGCACATGCATAACTGCAAACACACCAATCACACAGACTGGGATCGTGATAATAGGAATAGACGCCACACGAACTGAACCAAGGAACAACACGACAACGGCTGAAACAAGAACAATCGCCTCAACCAAAGTCATGAAACCTTCGTCAATTGCGGTTTTAATGAAATCAGCTTGGTTGTAGACCATCTTCATCTCAATGCCTTCTGGCAACTGAGGCTGAATCACATCTATTTGCTTCTTAACCTTATTGGCAACAGTCACTGGGTTTTCACTTTTCAGTGGCAGTACCTGAATCGACATTGCTAAGTTGTCATCGACTCGAAGAATACTCGGGGTTAAGCTTTCTTCTCCCATTTTAACTTCTGCAATATCGCCGACACGAATGATCTTGCCGTTATCAACACGAATCACCAAATCTCGCACATCATCAACACTTGTCACTTGGTTGACCGGGTTAATAGAGAAATCTCTCACCTGACCTTTGATAGTACCCGCGGTAAATGTCGCGTTGTATGAGCTTAATGTACCAACTACATCCGATGCACTCATGTTAAGCGCCATCATGCGATCGGGTTGAAGCCAAACACGCACCGCCTTTTCACTGCCGCCGTACGGTCCCCAAATACCGCCAACGCCTTGTATATGCTTAAATTGAGGCACAACCTGTTGGCTAATGTAATCGTACATATGTTGCTTCGACATCTTGCCAGTATTGACAAAAGTGATGATGTTACTGGGCATACTGGTGTCAGAAGAGTCATCAGTTACCGTTGGCTTATCCGTCATACTTGGTGGAAAATCGCCAATCGCTTCGACACTGCTGCGCAGGTTGTTCATTAAGCTGGTGTATTCGACGTCATTAATGTCATCTTCAAAGATGATTTTTAGATTACACGTTCCTTCCTGACAGTCGGTCGTCATGGTTTTCACGCTGTCTAAGCCTGTTGCCGCCGTGATCAGTTTATCTGCCACATTGCGCGACATGAACTCAGCGCTCGCGCCATTGATCGCCGCGGTTACAGTCGCCGACGGTGTTTTATGTTCAGGAAAGTATTGGATTGAGAGCTTTTGAAACGACAAAAGCCCAAGCAAAACAATGGTAATACTCAGAACAGACGCAAACACAGGGTGCTTGATACAAATCTCAGGAAGCTTCATTCAGATTCTCCTTTGTTACGGCTTCCTTGCGTTGGGTTTGCTTGCTTAAAGTTTCCTTGCTATGAGTTTCCTTGCTTTGGATTTCGCTCGATGATTGCTCAGCAGCCGCATTAGTTTGCCCACCCTCGCTATTTTCGTTGACCGCTTCGTCTACACCTTTTGTTGCTTCCGTCCAATCAACCGAAGGCTCAACCGGATGTGCTTCATCAATCTGTGTTTCGGTCTTTTCTACCTCGGGCTTAACGGTCTGCTTAGTGACCACTTTGTTTACCGGCTCCGTTATTAGCTCAACCGTTTTCTGCTCCGCATTAGGGTTCATTACCTTAACTAGAGACGCTTTCTTTAGGTTCTGTTGTCCCGTCACTACGACCTGATCACCCAGTTTCAATCCGCTTTCTACAACGACGTACCCATCGTTAGTGTTCACGCCCAATTCAACAATGCGTTGCTCGATTTTTTCGCCATTCACAATCCATACAAAACGTTGTGCATTTTTTGCTTGAACGGAATTTTGGGAAACCACCATTTGAGTCGTGTCTTCGCTCGTCATTTGGCTTACTTTGGCAAACATACCCGGAACTAAGCGATGATCTGGATTGGTCACGTGTGCGTGTACTTCTACGCGACCTGAGCTCTCATCAACCGCGGGGGCAATGTAATCCACCACACCAGAAAACGCTTCATCGACAAAAGCATCAACTTGGATAGAGACATTCTGTCCAAGTTTTGCGTTGCCCAAGTCCGACTGGCCAATGGAATACTGAACTTCGACAGGATCGAGTTTAATCAAACTCACCAACGCGGTTGCGCCATCAATTTTACTGCCCACTGAGTGGGTAAAGTTGGTTAATTGCCCATCAAATGGCGCAACCAATAAATAGTCATTCATTAGCGCTTCTTTCTGACGGAAATCAGCCGCAGCTAAATTCGCCTGCTCTCCCAGTTCTTCCACATCTTGTTGAGACATAGAGTCGGGCTGTTTCTTTAGTAATTCTTGTACTCGCTTTAATTTCGACTTTGCTAGCGCTAGAGAGCTTCTTGCTTTGTCTAGATCGGCTTTCGCTTTGGTATTGTCCAATTGAGCGATCAACTCGCCTTTTTTAACTGAATCTCCATCTTTGAAATGGATATTGAGAATTTTGTCGGAGGCACTGAATGTCAATGCAGCAGAATCCGTTGCCCTGATTTTGCCAACCTCGTTGATTGAAGATGTGAATGCTTGTTTGTGCGCTTTTTCGATAGTCACAGGAATCAAGTTTGAGTCTTGGGCAAACGATGGAGAGATATGTAAGGCAAACAGTGCCAAACAGATTGTTTTACTAAGCTTTGTAAATTTCATTTTTAATAACCATAACCGTTGAATTCGTCTGAATTAAAACGTTTTTCTAAGCAGCTATTTCTTACTTAATGAGCTTCCAGCTATTTAAATAATGCTAAAACAGCTAATAATGAGAAAAGGGCTCAACTCACTGTCGAGCCCTGCAATTTTTATATGATTCCTAAATTTTTACGTTCTGAACTCCAAAGTAAAAGTTAAAAACGATGTTGATATTGAACACCAAGCAAGAGAGCATCGGCAGTCACATCAGCAGTTATATTGGAACTCGTTCCTGGAATCGTCGTCAGGTTTTCGTCAATATCTTGTGATTCTCCGATGATAAATCCGACTCCAACGTCCACAGAACTGGCATCGGTGAAGTTATATGTCCCTCCGACCGTAAGCCAGTGACGGTTAACATCAGGAATAGAGAGCGATGTGAGTTCGTCAGTCGGGGAAATGTCGTACATGTAGCCCGCTCGTAGAACGATGTCTTTTGACATGGTGTATGTACCACCGACAGAAACATGTCCTGCATCTTTCCATTGATACTCTTTAATTGAGTCGTCATAAGAGTCAGACGTTAATGAATCAAACTCAGACCAATTCACCCACTGCAGGCTGTAGTGAAAAGCCCACTGTTCGTTGAGCTGGTGCCAACCGGAAAACTCTAGAGTGTCTGGTAGAGGTACGTTCATCTTGTCGGCAGGGACACCGCCTTTGGTAATGTCACCTTCCACTTCGATATCTGGGCTGTAACGGTAACTAATACCGAACTTGTTATGTTCGTTGACTTGGTAAGTCGCACCAACATTTGCACCCAGACCGAAACCGTCTGCATCTACATTTAACAAGTTTTGACGGTATATCTCACCCTCACCGTAGATAACATCTAGCCCTGCGCCCAAATTGATTTTTTCAGATAACTCGTAAGCCACAGCGAAACCAACATTGATACTGGAAAGCGCTGTTTTCCCTCCGAACTCATCCGCTTCGAACGACTCGTCAAACTCAACATCAGTACCGAAATTGGAATGAACTGTTGCGCCCAAGGTAAATTTCGAATCTTGAATTGGGTGAACATAATGAATGTTTGGGACTAGTGTCCCTGCGTCCAATGATTGGTCATCTAACATTTCAGTATCACCAATCATTGGTGTGTAGCTAACACTCGACACATCAATACCACTATCGATATAGATAGCGCCGACAGAGAGTGTTGGTTGCTTTATGTAAGCCATCGCAGCGCTGTTCTTAGCCACAATTGCCGCACTATCGGCCATAACAGCATCACCCGCGAATGCACGGCCTAAACCCGTTGCTGATTGTGCGTTAAGTTGGAATCCTGCGGCGTTTGTTAAACATGGAATGAGAGCAGCTGCGGTGCCCAATATGAGTTTATTCTTCATCTTGAGGCACCTCTGTTTCGATATGGTCTTCGTTATTAATGACAACAAGCGAACCGTCAGTCATCACCATCGAAGCAACAGCTAATTGTTGGGTTGTCACGGCTTCACGTACATCTGACATATTTTCGCCAGGCATACCCGGTAGGCCATTTTCATCAACGGGGCCTTCATAAGGAAACAAATACGTACCGTGTCCACCGGTTGTCGTTCTTATGACTCCACCGAGTTCGATCTGATCACGCTTTGTACCCGTTATAGGGTCTAAACCAAGGGCCGTAATTAAGGGCTCAGTGCCAGTTCGAATATTATCTGGCGCGGTATTAGGAATTACGCTATCAGGAACGTAATCAACGCCAACGTCACAGGTTTCGCCGCAATCTCCAACTGCAGCTAATAAAAGAGTCGGTTGCTCAGCCTGAACTTGACGAGAGATGAAGCTAGCAGGATCAGCACTATCAATTGTTGCTTGGACCCCTTGTTTAAGGTCGGTAACAACCAAATCGAAGATGTCATTCTCTAGCTGACTGACAAGTAGCGCATTATCGGACGAAAGTTCAACAAACTCTCTAAGTGCTTCAATACATTGTTGATTCGTTGCTTCTGCTGTACATGTATCTGGTATGACAGTTTCAGCAATACCGCGCTGAACATCTGGAGACTTCTTAACACCTTCAGACATTTCAGGTCCTAGGGTTTGAGAGGACAGAACCAAGTTGGTTAACCCCTGCCCCGGAACAACAAAGTTCACCGTATTAAATGCAAAATCAGAGTTGGTATGGAAATCAGGACTTACCTGACTAAATTCACTGACCATCACCGACATGATTCCGCCTAGGGATTGTCCAATTAAATGAACATCATCTTTTTTCACCCAGCGCTCTTGGTTCAACGCGTAACGAAGCCCCAAAAAGTCAGACACTGATTGCTGTAGGTTAGAGCGCAGTGCTAAAGGCGAATCTATGTTGATGAAAAACGCTTTGTTTGCTCTCGCGCTGATTTCCACGTGTTCCGGACTTGAGTCATAACGCATTCGCTCCCCGTGATATGGCATATCGATCGCAACAACGGCATAGCCTTTTTTCGTATATTCCGCAGCCATCAAAGAAGCAGTACCACGCTCTGCTGTAACACCATGAATAAAAATAGCTGTAGGTAACTGACTACTTTTATCCCATCCATTAGGAACATAAATATCTGCAGTTATATCTAACTCTTCGGTTATCTTCGGGGTTGGTTCTCTTTCTGTAGGAAAACCACCGTCGGTGTTTGTAATCCATTCGTAAAGTGGCGGGCAATTCTCCTTCGGTTCAAATTCATCAATGATACACTCTGATTCTCTCGCTTTAGTAAAAGGTAAATAGGAAGGAATTTTAAGTTGTTTGGTATATAGATCGTAATCTTTCTTCCGTTCTGTAATCGGATTTAACTGACCAGTAAAAGCGCTTCCAAATGCCTCATGGTTGTATTTCATCGCATCCAATGGAGAATAAGCACTCTGAGTTTTAAATTGTGCTGCATATACAGGAATACCCTTATCTGGATATAACGCATAATATGAATCAATAGCGCTTAATACTTGCTCTTGAAGAACTTCTTCTTTTTCGCTATTTAATGGCGCGTCTGAATAAATCAAATCATCAAAGCTGGCATCTGCTTTTAAATGTTCATTAAATTCAGTTTTTACCCCATCCGTTACTACAATCGAATAAGTACGACTCTCAGCTAAGCCTGATTCACATTGAATTTTAATATTGGAACCATCAGCTGATATTTGAGTGACAACTTCCTCACCTGTTAGGTCATCAATTAATACAACATTCCCGGCTAAGGTTTCGTTATTGAGTGGATAACGCTTATCAGAATTAACACTTTGTAGTGGAATTAAAATCGGTTCTGCACAAAGTCCCCAGCCGTCTAGGGCTGCGTATGAATTATTGTAGTCCTGATAATAAGCATCATTGGTCGATGACATTGCGGCAACGTCTTCACCGACTCCCGATATTGTTCCATCGTCGTCATACCCATAACCATCATTCGGTTTTGGTAATTCATTAATGTTGTAGGGAACCAATACCGAAACGGCATCTTGAGTCGAGTCTTCAGACTGACAGCCGAGTAAGGCAAGCGTAATTAGTCCACATATATATGGCTTATTGAAATCTTTCAAAACAGCTCCTTCGTAGCTTTCGCATTTAACTGGTGTGGTCATGCGATTTATCGTTATTTGAGTTGCCGATTGAGTCGGAGGTAAGCTCGACTTTTATTCGTAGAGAGCAAGGCAACACAGAGTTGGAATGACACGTTGATAAAACTACGTAAGAAATTTGAGCAGTTAACCCACACCCACTAAATCAGCGTCACCCGTTAATGATCCAATAGCTACTAACGGCAAGCACCTGAAACCGCATTAAACAACCTCAAAAAGGTATATAAGGAAATCTAATTAGGTTAATAATCAACATAAATTCAGTTACTTAAATATCAAAGACGATGAAATCAGTAAGTTTATGTTTGTTGTAAGATTTGTTATATTTAGGTTAGAACGCTTATAACAATGAGAACCCAGATGTCTGCTGAATTTATTATCAATGATGATATACAGGTCAATTTAGAAGAGAGTGAAATCCATCACTTTAAGACGGGCCGTACCTACCCAATAGGTTCTAATGAATCAGAGCTGCTTAAGTTTTTTATCTCGAGACCCAATGAGGTGATCACTCGCCAAGTTCTGATTGAACAAGTGTGGGTGTCTAAAGGTATCTACGTTGAAGATGGCAGCCTAATGCAGACCATCTCGATTTGCCGAAAAGCGTTAGAAGATAAGAGCGGGATGATCATCGTCACTGAGCGCGGTAAAGGCTACCGATTTGCAGGACAAGTGACACAAGACAAAGAACGCGCGCTGAGTAAAATTCAATCGCAACCCAAACAAGAAACGAAACAACCTGAAGACAACACGGCGACAGATAGCATAGCGACAGAAAATTCAACAACCGAGAAAACGGCCGCTACGAAAAAAACAAACAGTGTATTAGCACTGATTGCATTATTTGTAGTGACTGCGGGTTTATCCCATTATTTGTTTTCTTATTTAGATAGAAATAGCCTAGGCGAAGATCTCGTGGGTCAGCATTTTATCTCTTGTAAAATCGAATCCGACGAATTCACTTTTAACGAGTTATTCAACGTGACGCTTTATGAATATAAGGGACGAAAAATCATCATCGATAATTCAGGAAAATCTCTGAGCTTTCCAGCAGGATTTAAAGGAGTGACTTGTGAATAACAAAACGAATACAGCAATTTTTGTGGTACTGCTTGGCGTATTAGTCGGCTGGCTTTCTACTTTTATTCCTAAATCACACCTTGAAGGGCATTATTTAGCAAATACAGCATCGATTATTAACCCGTCTAATAATATGATTCATAACCAGTCTTCTATTAACATCGAATTTAAGAAGAATGACAGTTATGACCTATTATACGTGTCGACCAAGCAAGTCGGTTTTACGTCATCAGGATCTTACTCTGTCACTCAACACGACATCTCACTGGATGAGAACCAACACCAGCAAATCATCCCGAATCGCGAGTTGTCGTTTTACGAAAAAGTCATGATAAGTGAAGGTTCTACACTATCGTCTGACGCCATGCCTTACATTCCATTGAATAGAGAAGAGTTTTTACTGGTGACGCGTTATGGGATGATTCATTTTTGTAAGAAGGTAGTCTGCTCTGAGCTGTCAACGTATTCAAATGACATTCCTGACGTTGATATGAACTAAACTCGCTCGGCTATTTTTAAGCTTAATTATATTTAGTGCCAGCTTGTGTTTTAACGCTTACTTAGGCAAATAAGTAGGCGTTAAACGTAAGTAAGCGTCAAAGCTAACTAAGCATCAAAGCTAAGATTCTCACCTCTTTACTCCGATAAATACCCACTTCGTTACACATTCCCTTCCAAAGTACAAAAAACACTCACGGTTTATAAAACAACGCATCCATATGCAACTAGAACAACCAAAAGTGATCCAAGTTATATTCTAACGAGCCACAAAATTTGTTTATTAACATCTAAACAACAGTAGTTAATCACGATTTACAACCACAATTAACATCGAAAAAAATGTTTGTCTTAGATCATATCAACCTCAACTATGCCTCGTGCCACAGTGCAGTTTTCTGTACATTCATTGTCATATTCTGAAACACTTTCTTATATTTTTTAAACTTTGTGGAGATTTCTATGTTAGAGCTCTTGATCGGATTAGTGATTACCATCGCTGTTGGTTACTTTATTGTTAAAGGCTATAAAGCAGCAGGCGTATTACTAACTGCTGGCCTTGCCCTACTTCTTATTACTGGCCTTATTGGTCACACAGTCTTACCAGCTAAGGTCGCTTCTACAGGTAACATGGTTACCGACTCACTAGAATTCGTTAAGTACATGCTTCAGTATCGTGGCGGCGGCCTAGGCATGCAAATCATGCTTTTGTGTGGTTTTGCTTCTTACATGACGCACATTGGCGCAAACAACGTAGTAGTCAAACAGTTCTCTAAACCGCTTGCTGCTATTAAGTCTCCTTATGTACTGTTAGTTGCGGCATACATTGTGGCTTGTTTGATGTCACTTGCAGTAAGTTCTGCGACTGGCTTAGGTGTGCTACTTATGGCAACCCTATTCCCAATGATGACCGCAATGGGTATTTCTCGTCCTGCGGCGGTTGCGGTTTGTGCTTCACCTGCAGCGATCATTCTTTCACCAACGTCTGGTGATGTTGTTATTGCAGCTGAAAAATCAGGAATGTCTCTTGATGTGTTTGCCGTTCAAACGGTACTACCTGTTTCTATCTGTGCAATCATCGTGATGGCTGCGGCCGCTTTCTTCTGGAACAAGTATCTGGATAAGAAAGAAAACACACCAATGGAAAAAGTAGACGTTTCAGACATTGAAACAACAGCACCCGCTTTTTACGCTGCGCTGCCATTCCTACCAATCATCGGTGTTTTCCTGTTTAACGGTCGTACTATTCCAGGCCTTTCACTTGATATCTACACCATCGTCGTCGGTTCTATCTTTGTGGGCGCGATCATCGATTACGTTGTGAAAAAGTTCGACGGTGAGAAAACATTAGAAGATCTAGACTCTTGCTACCAAGGCATGGCAGAAGCATTCAAAGGCGTGGTAATGCTGTTGGTTGCAGCGGGCGTATTTGCTCAAGGCCTAATGTCTATCGGTGCAATTGATAACCTAATCGGCCTTGCTGAATCAGCTGGCGCTGGCGGCATCGCGTTAATGCTTATCCTTACGGGTCTAACGGTTGCTGCTGCTATCGCGACAGGTTCTGGTAACGCACCTTTCTATGCTTTCGTAGAACTTGCACCATCACTTGCGGCTAAAATGGGTTTGAACCCTGCGTTCCTAATCATCCCAATGCTTCAAGCATCGAACCTAGGTCGTACCATCTCGCCAGTCTCTGGTGTAATTGTAGCGACATCTGGCATGGGTAAAATCAGCCCGTTTGAAGTCGTTAAACGTACTTCCGTACCAGTAATCTGTGGTCTTATCACGGTTATCTTCGGTACGCTTGTTCTAGTACCAATGGCAGCTTAATTCTCAGTAAAATAGACATGATAATTCAGATATAAAATGCTTAAACAAAAGGCGCTGAACTTAATAAGTTCAGCGCCTTTTTAGTGTCTCTATTTGCTTATATGAGTCCCACGCTCAGATTTCAAGAAAAGCTATCGCAATTTAAATTGAGCATCATGACTATGCATCATCATTAAGCATCGAAATTAAGCAGTATGGCTTGAAATAGTTTCATTTCAAAGGAACAAGCCCTACTTCATGTCACCATAGCGTTCTAGATACAAAACCGTTGCAGCAGTACGAGAAGGAACTTGTAGCTTTTTAAGCAAGCTTTTCATATGTACCTTAACTGTCGATTCAGAAATAAACAGATGGTCAGCGATTTGCTTGTTGCGGTAACCTTTTGCGACTTCTTGAAGGATCTGCATTTCACGTTCAGTCAATTGGTCAAAAATGTCATTGCGGCTGTCTGCGTCGTTCAAGTAACGAGAAACAACACTGCTGTAGGCTTTGTCACCGCTATGTGCTTGCTTGAGCAATTCAATTAATTCATCAGGTTCAGTGTCTTTTAACAAGTAGCCATCAGCACCCGCTTTAACAATTGCTTCGATGTCTGCAGGGCTATCCGAAACAGTTAAAATGACAATGTTAGCGCTTGAACCATCAGTACGAAGAGCCTTTAAGGTATCGAGCCCAGACATGCCTTTCATATTAAGATCCAGTAGGATCAAGTCAGGCTCTTCTTCATGCGCCAGAGCGACCGCTTCAGTGCCGTTGCTTGCTTCTGCAATCACTTCGAATTCATCTTCAAAGCTCAGTAATTGGCTTATACCTCTGCGCATCAATGGATGATCGTCAACCAGCATTACTTTACAAATCGTCAACTTTAACTTCCTTCAAACTTTTATATTTTAATATGACTGTACAGCCTTTACCTTGCGCCGTTTCAATCGTTAGTTCGCCATTCAGTCTTGCCGCACGCTCCTGCATAATGCTCATCCCGTAATGGTTCATCTTCGAACTATTTGGGTCAAAGCCATCTCCATTGTCTTTAATCACGACGAGTACTTCACCGTCTTCATCGATACAGCATACATCTATCAAATCGGCATTGGCGTGTTTTATGGCGTTTATTGTTGCTTCACGAATCAATTGAAGCAAATGAACCTGGCTATGAGCATCAAGTTCAATGGATGAAAGATTATTATTTAGATTGATCTTTGCATCCGTTCTTTCACTGAGTTGTTCGAGCATTGTACTCAAAGCGTCTCCAAAGTTACCCTCTTTTATCGTTAATCTAAACGTAGTGAGTAACTCTCTTAATTGAGTATAGGCATCGGCTAAACCGTTGCCGATTTCTAATGCGATTTGTTCGGACTGTTCTCGGTGCTTATGTTCGGGTAGTTTACCAATAACACGCTTCAATAGCGTCACTTGGATTTTTAAATACGAGAGTGATTGAGCTAAAGAGTCGTGCAGTTCGCGTGCGATCGTCGCGCGTTCTTCCATGATGATCAGCTGTTCTGCTTTTTTCTGAGCACGATTATAATAAATTGCTCTCGATAACAGTTGAATAAAGCTTTCAATAAGTACCTTTGTTGTGTGCCCATGGTGATATGAGCAATAGAGGTAACCTAAAATGAGTTCATTATCATCAAGCTTCATTTCAAACTTTTCATAGTCTTGACTCGAGTCGTAACCCTCATCCAAAATCAATGAACGACCTGAATTATCGACAATCTCTAGCCTTAACGATTCAATGCCTTCAAGGCTAACTAAATGCTGCAGAATCGCCCTAAAATTTTCTGGAGCGATACGTGTAACCGTCAATTCTTGTGAGGAATAATAGAGCGCCTGCAATGATTGATTTGCGTTTTGCAGCTCTATTGTTTTCGCGTCAACAACATCTTCGAGGTTACGATAAAGAACCCCCAAGTCCTTAGCCATGGAGTTAAAGGTTTTAGTCAAAATACCCAATTCGTTATTATTCGTGACCTTTAATTGCACCTCAAAATCACTGTTTTTGATCCTCTGACTTGCTCGAACTAACGCATGTAAAGGTTTAACAACTTGCTTACGGACAAAATGAACAACAAAAAGAGATATGACTAAGATACCACCCAGACCAAATCCGCCAGCCCAAGCCAATTTTATCAGTTTATATTCTGAGTACTCTTGTAACTTGAAAACGAAACCATCAATTTCAGCGACGAAGTTTTCAACCAAAACTAAATAGTGCTTTCGGTCTTCGCTATTTAATACACGCTTAAGTTCATGCCAACGACCAATAATCAAATAGTAGTCTTCCGTTATGTCCGTAGGAACATCCCAACTGACTAATTCGGCCATTGAAGGCGAATATAAAGACTTTTCAAATTCATGGATGTGAGAATCGTAATCAACTGATTCTATTTGAATATCATGCGCTAAACGGTAACTCTGCATTCGCATAGAACCTGCCACGTTAACTGCTTCTGCGTCGTTGAGACTAGACGCCAATGTGAAGATTGCAAAACCAGTGGTAGCAACCGAAAGAAGCAATATAAATAGCAATGATTTCGCTATTGTACTTGTTACAGATGAAACCGGTTTAATAAGCAAAAGCAATGTCCTAGATAAAGGTAAGTGGCTAGCGAGAACCTATTGTCACACATCAAAAAACAGAGCTCCATTCAATATGTGACCAAACGCTTCGTAATTTATTGATCTAAGACAATATAGGATCCTATTTAGCCCTTAAGGGGTATTTATACAAATATTTCTAAAACTACACTACTTGTGAGGATAAATGACAAGATATTAACAAAACAATGATCTACAATTACAACATCTTAGCAACATCAGTAGGCAATTAGTGGTAGACCTATCGAGACGCCGCCTATTTTCTAGGCGAAAAGTAGATTCAAGCCAACTCCGATTGCCTTGGATTAAAAGCCTAGAAAGCTTCGCAGATGACTGTACACGTTGTGGCAAATGCATCGAAAGTTGCGAAACGCACATCATCATTGTTGGCGACGGTGGTTTTCCTACTGTCGACTTTTCTATAGACGAATGCACGTTTTGTTATCAATGTGCTGACGTTTGTCCTGAACCAATTTTCAAACCCAAGGAAGAGACGCCTTGGTTAGCTAAAGCAAACATCTCTGATAAGTGCTTAGCGCAACAAAACGTTGAATGCCGAAGCTGTGGTGACTTGTGTGAACCTATGGCAATTCAATTTCAACTTAGAGCAGGCAGTGTTGCTCTACCAAAAATCGAGTCAGATAAGTGTAGTGGTTGTGGCGCTTGCGTAGCAGTTTGCCCTACTTCAGCTATTCTTGTGAGTAATGCATAAAACAAAAATAACGAGAGCAATTTATGGCACTAAATGAAGTGCATATATCAAGTTTAGTCGTGCATGTGAGCCCAGAACACCTGAACGAAATCAAAGCTGAAATCGAGAAATACGATAATGCAGAGATTTACGGAGACAGTCCTGAAGGCAAAATCATCGTGGTCCTAGAAACCGAAAACCAAGGTTTTGTAACGGACACCATCGAAGCAATAAATAACATTAAGAACGTTTTAGGGACAGCTTTGGTTTACCACCAAATCGAAACTGAACTCGACGAAACGGATTTAGAAACTGGAAGCAACAATTCTCAACTTGAGGGTGAAGTATGAAAATGACAAGACGCGCGTTTGTGAAAGCAAACGCAGCTGCATCAGCGGCAGCCGTTGCAGGCGTATCACTACCAGCAACAGCAACCAACCTGATTGCTAGCTCTGATCAAACAAAAATCACGTGGGATAAAGCGCCTTGTCGTTTTTGTGGTACGGGCTGTTCAGTACTAGTAGGTACTCAAAACGGCAAAGTGGTTGCGACTCAAGGCGACCCAGAAGCACCTGTAAACAAAGGCCTTAACTGTATTAAAGGCTACTTCCTTTCAAAAATCATGTACGGCAAAGATCGTCTTGAAACTCCTCTTCTTCGTATGAAAGACGGTGAGTTCCATAAAGATGGTGATTTCACACCAGTATCTTGGGACACAGCTTTCGACGTAATGGCTGAGAAATGGAAAGCGGCTCTGAAAAAGAACGGTCCAACAGGTGTTGGTATGTTCGGCTCAGGTCAGTGGACAGTAATGGAAGGCTACGCAGCTGTTAAGTTGATGAAAGCGGGTTTCCGTTCAAACAACATCGATCCAAACGCTCGTCACTGTATGGCTTCAGCGGTAGGCGCATTCATGCGTACTTTCGGTATCGATGAGCCAATGGGTTGTTACGATGACTTTGAACACGCAGACGCATTTGTACTGTGGGGTTCAAACATGGCAGAAATGCACCCAGTATTATGGACTCGTATTACAGACCGTCGTCTAAGCCACCCACACGTTAAAGTAAACGTACTGTCTACTTACTACCACCGTTCTTTTGAGCTTGCAGACACGGGTTACATCTTTGAACCTCAATCAGATCTTGCGATTGCTAACTTCATTGCAAACTACATCATCCAAAACGATGCTGTAAACTGGGACTTCGTGAATAAGCACACGAACTTCAAGCAAGCAACGACAGACATCGGTTACGGTCTTCGTGATGACGATCCTCTACAGCAAGCAGCAGCAAACCCTAACTCAGGTGCAATGACTGCAATCACTTTTGAAGAGTACAAAGCTTCTGTTGCTGAATACTCCGTTGAGAAAGCATCTGAAATGTCAGGTGTCTCTCAAGATGATCTGATCAAACTTGCGAAGCAATATGCAGATCCAAACATCAAAGTAATGTCACTTTGGACTATGGGTATGAACCAACATACTCGTGGCGTTTGGATGAACAGCCTTGTGTACAACATCCACCTTCTAACAGGTAAGATTTCTACTCCAGGTAATAGCCCATTCTCACTTACTGGCCAACCATCTGCGTGTGGTACAGCTCGTGAAGTTGGTACGTTCTCTCACCGTCTTCCTGCAGATATGGTTGTTGCTAACCCTAAACACCGTAAGATTTCTGAAGAAATCTGGAAGCTTCCAGAAGGTACTATCCCAGCTAAGCCTGGTGCTCATGCTGTTGTTCAAGACCGTATGCTTAAAGACGGCAAGATCAATGCGTACTGGATAATGTGTAACAACAACATGCAAGCTGGTCCAAACATCAACACTGAACGTCTTCCAGGTTACCGTAACCCAGACAACTTCATTGTATGTTCTGACCCGTACCCAACAGCAACAGCTCAAGCTTCTGACCTTATCCTTCCAACAGCAATGTGGATCGAGAAAGAAGGTGCTTACGGTAACGCAGAACGTCGTACACAAGCATGGTACCAACAAGTTAAAACGGTTGGTGATGCGAAGTCTGACCTGTGGCAAATCATGGAGTTCTCTAAACGCTTCACTGTTGAAGAAGTTTGGGGCGAAGAGCTTCTTGCTAAAGCACCTGAGTACCGCGGTAAAACAATGTACGACGTGCTTTACAAAAACGGCAACGTTGACGCATTCCCATTGTCTGAAGCTCAAGAGCTTAACGACGATGCACAAGCTCAAGGTTTCTACGTACAAAAAGGTCTATTCGAAGAATACGCAACCTTTGGTCGCGGCCATGGTCACGATTTAGCACCATACGATACTTACCACAAAGTACGCGGTCTACGCTGGCCTGTTGTTGATGGTAAAGAAACACTATGGCGCTTTAAAGAAGGTTCAGATCCATACGCTAAGAAAGGTTCTGACTGGGACTTCTACGGCAAGCCAGACGGTAAAGCACTGATCATCAACGCGCCATACGAAGCGCCACCAGAAGTACCAAATGATGAGTACGACATGTGGTTATGTACAGGTCGTGTTCTTGAGCATTGGCATACAGGTACTATGACTCGTCGTGTACCAGAACTTTACAAAGCAGTACCGGATGCACTTTGTTACATCCACCCTGCAGATGCAAAATCTCGCGGCCTTCGCCGTGGTGATGAAGTTCTTATCGAAAACAAACGTGGTGAAGTTCGAGTCCGTGTTGAAACTCGTGGCCGTAACCGTCCGCCACAAGGCTTGGTATTCGTACCATTCTTTGATGCAAGAATTCTGATCAACAAGTTGATCTTGGATGCAACCGATCCGCTGTCTAAACAGACGGATTACAAGAAGTGTCCAGTTAAGATCACTAAGGTTTCTTAAGCGGAAATTGCTTTAGAACCTAGATACAAGATCTAACGTATTTAATATTGCGACTACTTTTCTCATCACTTTTTGAAAGAAGTAGTCCACTCAAAGAATTAGCCTTTAGGCGGAGAAATTAACCATGAAAAAACTGATTACTGCCCTACTATCAGCTGGTCTTTTGCTAGCTGGTGCAGTTCAAGCTCAAGCTGAACTGGATAACCCAGGCGGCATTGGTGGCGTAGAATCTCTACGTGGTGCAAGTGAACTTGAAGCTACTCGCGCAGCAGATGACTTCAAAAAGTTCCCTCGTGACCAAGTACTTGAGAGCGACTACGTATACCAACCACCTCTAGTGCCTCATACTATTCGTAGCTATGAAGTTTCTCTTAACGCTAACAAGTGTCTTTCTTGCCACAGCTGGAAAAACGCAAAAGAAATGGGTGCGACTAAAGTGAGTGTAACTCACTACATGAACCGTGAAGATGCGGTACTTGCAGACGTATCACCTCGTCGTTATTTCTGTCTACAGTGTCACGTACCTCAAGCTAATGCTAAGCCACTAGTTGAGAACGAGTTCAAACCTGTAGATTCACTGCGTTAATCGTAGCCAGACGGTAAGAGAGGCTATATATGATAAAATTACTTAAAGCGTTTTGGAAAAGACTCGCGACACCAAGTAAGGCAGCGGTAGGCGTTGTACTTTTCTTGGGGTTTGCAGGCGGTCTTTTATTCTGGGGTGCATTCAACACAGGTATGCAAGCAACCAATACGGAAGAGTTCTGTTCTGGTTGTCACGCTCCTATTGTTGCTGAAATCCAAGAAACAATTCACTACTCTAACCGCTCAGGCGTTCGTGCTATCTGTTCAGATTGTCACGTACCTCACGAGTGGACAGATAAAATTGTTCGTAAGGTTCAGGCATCTAAAGAGTTGTACGCGCACTTTATTGCGAAAACCATTAATACTGAAGAGAAGTTTAAAGCACGTCGCGCTCACCTTGCTGAACGTGAGTGGAAGCGCATGAAAGGCAATGACTCACTTGAGTGTCGTAACTGTCACCAGTTTGATTACATGGACTTCTCAGAACAGAGCCCTCGTAGTGCGAAACAACACTCAACTGCGCTAGCTTCTGGTGAAAAAACGTGTGTAGATTGCCACAAAGGTATCGCACATAAACTACCAGACATGCACGGCGTTGAAGGCTGGCAATAAGGAGCGATTGAATGAGTACTTTAGAAAGCGTAATTTGGCACATCCTAGGTTACAGTGCTATGCCAGTTATCATTCTTGGTGGCTTTGCAGGTGTTGCAGCCGTATCTCTTTGGCTTTTATCTATGACTAAAGACAAAGAAATCGATTAGAAATCGAAATTTCGTCAACTTTCACCAGTTATTTTTGAGATGAGTTGATACTAGAAAGCCACTGAATTCAGTGGCTTTTTTATTGTCTAAAAATCTTCGGCAAGCCCTTTACCACCCAAACACTAGCATTATTCTGACGCAGTTAAACAACTCTATTCTCCCCATATAATCACTCCCAAGCAGTAACCGGACTTTCATTTCACCTCCAATTTACTCGCTGTTAGGTATATCTAAAGATAAATACCTTAGAGTAAGACAGCATGAACACACACCGCCCCCTATCCGCGTTATTACTACTGGGTAGTCTGACCTATCTCACGGGTTGCGCTTCTCTATCACCAACGTCACAAACCCGTTTGAACAATACAACCCAGATTCCGGAGCAATGGGAAAGCTCTCAACGATACGTCAACACGACAATGTCGACACAATTGCTCTCGCTGTTCAACAATCAAGCTCTCGCCGATCTGGTTCAAGAAGCCCTCACCAATAACCACGACCTACATAAAACTGCACTTCGCTTGAAGCAAGCTGAACTATTAGCGGCGCAAAGTGGTCAATACCTTCAACCTTCTTTAAATACAGACTTTCAAGCCTCTAGACAAAAAACAAGTCAGATTCAGAACAGTCACAAACTGTCTTTGAATTTAAGTTGGGAGTTTGATGTTTGGGGACGCTTAGCTGACACAGCAAGCGCAGCTAACGCGAAACAACAGGCAACGCAACTTGACTATGTTTACGCACAAAACTCTCTCGCGGCTCGCGTAATAAAGGCTTGGCTTGATATCGCTTACAGAGCAAGAGTGATAGGGGTCGAGCAACGCTGGCTACAAAGTCTTTCAAACACAGAAAATATTGTACTAGAACAAGTGCTCGATGGGTTTAAAGAACAAGCAGACCTCGACACCGCTCGCGCTGCAACATCCAGAGTAAGAGCGAGTTTAGCGGCTAAAGAACAAGATCAACTTATCGCAATCAGAGGCCTTAATACCTTACGAGGTAAGAGCGACACCCAGCTTAACCAAATGATTTTCACGATCCCAGAAGTTGAAGCTCCGCCATTACGCCTTCCCGGAGAAATGATTGGATCACGTCCTGACCTCCTTGCCGCTTATCAGCAAGTGCTCGCCGCCGACAAAAGCGCGGCAGTTGCTTACAAAGATCTACTGCCTAAATTCACGCTGTCTGCCTCTGTTTATCGTAGCGGCTCAACACCAAACCAGCTTATCGATAATCCTTCCCTGTGGAATCTCGTTGGGGGGATCAGCGCACCTCTTCTTGACCAATCATCACTACAAACCCAAGCAAAAATAGCTCAGCTTCAAGCAGAAGAGAGCTTTGTTGATTACCAAAAGAAACTATTGGTTGCCATCAATGAGGTAGGAAATGCACTAGACAAAGAGTTCTACCTCAAACAACAAGAACAGCATTATCGAGATGCTTTTACATTCTCCAAGGCTAGTATGAAAAACTATCAAAACCTTTACCAGGAAGGAGCCAGTGACGTTTTGGCACTGCTTATCGCCCAACAATCTATTTACCAATCTAAAATCCAGTTGCTTAATACTCAGCGTACTCGGCTCTCAAACAGAATTACCTTAGGGTTAGCATTAGGAATGGGGGTTTAAAATGAAACAGATACTTGTTACGGCTTTGGGCTTGCTCAGTATCATTGCCACCGCGATGTACATCATGAAGTCAATCCCCGAAGAAACAACGTTAGCGCTGGAAGCTCAGCCTCGACAATATATCAAAGTCACAACAGTCGACATTGCTGCCGGGCAACACCGCTCTACCATTGAAGGTTACGGGCAGGTAATTCCAGAAGAAACTTTAACGCTCACGAGCCAGGTTTCAGGAGTGATTCTTTCGAAAGCAAAAAAATTTAAACTAGGAGAACAAATCTCTAAAGGTGATCTGCTATTTCACATTGACGATTCCAGTTACCAAGTACTGCTGGCTAACGCAGAAAAGGATCTAGCTAACGCACAACTTTCATTTTTCCAAGAACAACGCAAACATCAACGTGCTCAAAAAGAATGGAAAACTTCAGGTATAGAAGAGGCACCGAGTCCCCTCGCTTTGCGAGAACCTCAGTTTAAAGCAGCAAAGGCACGATTAAACGCCGCACTAAAAACGGTTGAAGATGCTAAACAACAACTAAGCAACACGAATATCCATGCTCCTTTTGATGCCATTGTCAGCCAAAGCAACGTCACCACAGGTGGTGTTGTTGCATCCGGAACCTCGTTGGGACAGATCAAATCCATAGAAACGGCTGAAGTACATCTTCAGCTTACGGAACGGGACTGGCAACAGCTCCCCTCCGATTTGAGTGCAATGTCGGTGACAATTCAGTCAGCATCTGATTTAGATTCAGGGCAACAATGGGCAGCACGGGCGAGTCACCTTTCACTGCTCGTGGAACAATCAACACGTATGCGTAACCTCATATTAAAAATAGACTCCCCTCTTCAACAGCCAGAGCCTTTGCTGATAGGGAGCTTTGTTAAAGTTGTCATTCAAGGTAAGAGCTACTCAGATAGTTTTGTAGTTTCATCCTCTTCCATTACTGCAGACAGCAATATTTGGTACGTCAAAGAAGGTCAACTTCATCGTCACAAGACTCAATCACTGTTTCAAGATATCGATGCGATTGGTTTTGAACAGGGCAACCTAAATCAACACATAACTTTGGTTGTAAAGCCGTTATCCAGCTACGTGGAGGGAATGCAAGTACTAGCACTCTCGGATAGCCCTCGGACAGACGACACGGACAAACTCGCATTAAATCGGAGCCTCCCGACTCCTGCCTCAGGGGCTAAATCACTTAAAGAGGTGAATGATGGACAATAACCTAAAAACTCATGGCGTTATCGCATGGTTTGTTCACAACCCTGTTGCCGCAAATCTTTTAATGGTTTTGATCATAGTCGCTGGTGGTTTTTCGGTTATCCAATCACGGGTAGAAAGCTTCCCCTCACTCCCCCCAACCAATATTACGGTAAGCGTCGAATATCAAAGTGGCTCAGCTCGCTCGGCTGAAGAAAGCATTGCGATAAAAATAGAAGATTCATTGTTAGGTGTAGAAGGCATCAAACAGATACACAGCAGTTCAAATAGTGACGGTGCCACGGTAACCATCACTAAGTCGAGTGGCTATTCACTCAACAAACTGCAACAAGATGTAAAAAGTGCGGTTGATGCTATTGGCGATTTACCTAGTGAAGCAAAAAAACCAGTGATCACACGTCAAGCCGACCTTGAAGAGGTAGTTTCAATTAACCTGTTTGGTGACGTGCCTATCGGTGCATTACAGCGTTATTTAGACGAGTTACGACACAAGCTCCTAAACTCTCCTTTGATACAAAAGGTTGATTACATTGGCCGAAAATCTCAGCAGGTCTCGATTGAAATTGACGAGGCAAAATTGCAAGCTTTCAGTCTCACGATGGAGCAAATCGTCAGCCAAATTAGAGCAGAATCATTAACCCAAACGGCCGGTCAGCTCAAAGGTTCTCAAGGGACGTTAGTTCTTAAAGCGGACCAGCAACACCGAAGTGCGAAAGAGTTCGCTTCGCTGCCAGTTAAACGCACAGCAACAGGGCAAACCATACTCTTGTCCGACGTTGCGCATATTGAATTAGGATTTGACGACGACGGCATAATTACTCGTTATAACGGCCATCCATCAGTAGGCTTAACGGTGAAAATGTATGGTCAATCAAACATCAACCAGCTAGCCCAAAAGACCAAATCCATCGTTGATGCTTACCAATTGACACTGCCGAACGGTATCCACCTAACCCAATGGAATGACCAAAGTGAGCCGATTAAGAACCGTTTATCTTTGCTACTTAAGAACAGTGCTCAAGGTATCGCTCTCGTTGTTATTTTACTGGCTTTACTCTTAAACATACGTGTGGCTTTCTGGGTTGCCGTTGGCCTACCTGTTACATTTGCTGGTGCAATGGTTCTTATGGGGGATTCTTTCTTTGGGCTCACCCTTAATGAATTAACCACCTTTGGCTTCATCATGGCACTCGGTATTGTCGTTGATGATGCCGTCGTCATTGGTGAAAGCATTTACGAACAAAGAGAGAAACACGGAGCTTCCGTTGAATCGACCATCGCTGGCGCGCAAAAAGTGGCAACACCAACCACCTTTGGTGTGTTAACGACCATCGTTGCTTTTATGTCTCTCAGCTTAGTTGAAGGAGAACTCGGTAAGATCTTTGCGCAATTTGCCATGGCTGCAACTTTCTGTCTGATTTTCTCACTCATTGAGTCCAAATTAATCCTCCCTGCTCACCTTGCCCGAGTCAGAATGGAACCGACTTCAGCGCGTGGTATTCCTGCCATATGGCACTATATTCAACAGCGTGTTCTGCGTGGTTTCAAATACATCACTTGGCATCTCTACAAACCCTGTTTGCAGCTGGTCTTACGTTATCGTTATGCCGTAATTGGTCTCTTTGTCTCTCTGTGTATCCTAATTGGCGAATCACTAATAACAGGCAAGCTTAAGTCGGTATTCTTCCCAGAGATTTCTAATAACTTCATCACTATCGAGCTCGCCTTTGAAGATGACGCTGGTTACGGATTAGTACAACGTGAAACACTTAAAGTTGAACAAATGGCTGCATCATTGAATGATTCACTAATGAGCGAATATGCGCTGTCTGTGCCTCCAATCCAAAGTGTATTGGTTGAAACCACCAATAACAGTTCGCAAATCATTGTTGGCCTTTCGAGCAACACTCAACGCCCAATCAGCGCGGGTGCTATCGCTAAAGAATGGCAATCCATGATCCCAATACTTGAAGGCATAGACAGCGCCAATTTCTTAGCCGATATGATCAGCGATAAAGCAATAAGCATAGAATTAAGAAGTCAAAATCAAGCAACGATCAGCAATGCAACTCGCGAACTGACCCATCACCTCAATAATGTACAAGGTGTTCATGGAATAAAAAGTAGCCTCGCGAATACACAGGCCCAAGTTGATATTAAAGTTAACGAAATGGGGCTAACCATGGGGCTCACCACATCGAATCTCCTACAACAACTCAACATGGTATATCAAGGTTACGAAGTGCAGCAATTTCAAGAAGGGTCGCATGAAATAAAGGTCAAGATTCAGTATCCACAGTCAAAAAGACAAACATTGGATAATCTCAAATACGCACAAATTCGCTTGAGCAATGATAAGTTAGTGCCACTCAATGCGGTAGCCAATATATCGACTCGATATGTGTCCAAAAACATTGAACGAATGAACCGTAACAGAGTCAATGTGATAACAGCTGATGTTGATAAAACTGCCGCCTCTCCAGAAGAGATCATTGATAAGCTAGATAGCGACCTGTTTAAAAGCTTACAGAATAAGTATCGTGACCTAAACATTGTCCTTTCTGGACAGCAACAAGAGCAGGAACAAATATCAAATTCACTGTATAGCGTGTTTGCTATCGCTCTTATCGGCATCTACGCATTGCTTGCAATACCACTCAACTCATATTTCCAGCCACTGCTGATCATGTGCACAATCCCATTTGGTATTGTGGGCGCCTTGATGGGACACTTAATCCAAGGGATACCCATCAGTATACTTTCTCTGTTTGGAATGCTTGCATTAACCGGGGTCGTCGTGAATGATAGCCTCTTACTTATCTCACGCTTTAATACCAAGATAATGAGCGGTGATACCGTATACGAGGCGTTAATTGAATCAGGAACAGGACGCTTAAGGGCTATTGTGCTGACTTCTGCAACCACGTATTTTGGCTTAGTGCCCTTACTGTCAGAAACCTCTCCTCAAGCTCAGTTTTTAATACCAGCAGCTACGTCAATGGGGTATGGAATCTTATTCGCAACGGTAATAACACTTCTTTTGGTACCCGTATTGCTAATGGTTCAGCAAGATATCAAGCAGCTGTATCACAACATAATTACCCAACGATCCGCTTCTTTTACTGGGGTTAAGAAAAATGAAATCTAACTTATCTATCAACGTGTTATTAGTTGAAAATGACAAGGAACTCGCCGCTTCAGTTGCAGAGTTTCTCGAATTTGAAAACATCAAATGCGATCATGCTTACAACGGGTTAAGCGGTTTTACACTCGCAAAACAAAACTACTATGACGTTATTCTCCTTGACCTAATGTTACCCAAAATAGATGGTTTTACTGTCTGTGAAAGACTTCGAGACGACGGTGACGATACGCCTATTTTGATGCTGACAGCAAAAGATACGCTGCAAGACAAAGAAGCTGGCTTCAATGCTGGCACCGATGACTACTTAATCAAGCCATTTGCAATGAAAGAGCTCGCCTTACGTATCAAGGCGCTCTCTAAGCGAAGAAGTAGCCAACAAAAAAGATTAGTACGAGGTGACCTAGTTTACGACTTACAAAACCAGCAAGTATCAAGATCAGATCAAATCTTAGAGTTAAATCGACTCAATCGAATGCTTTTAGAACTCCTCATGCGCCGAAGTCCACAAGTAGTGAGTCGCAGCGAGATAGAAGAGTGTTTATGGCCAAATGACGCACCAGAAAGTAACAACATCAAAGTGCAGGTTTATCAACTGAGACAAAAAATCGATAAACCATTTGAATCCAATTTAATTGAAACCGTCGTTGGTCAAGGTCTGAGGATAAAAGAGCAACCATGAGCATCAAAAAGAGCTTCCCAATACGGGGGCACCTAACCACCTTTTTCTTAGGCTTATCACTTCTG
This sequence comes from Vibrio sp. G-C-1, assembly GCF_021728015.1. Taxonomy (NCBI): domain Bacteria; kingdom Pseudomonadati; phylum Pseudomonadota; class Gammaproteobacteria; order Vibrionales; family Vibrionaceae; genus Vibrio; species Vibrio sp. G-C-1. The sequence continues at coordinate 167,137 of NZ_JAKKCR010000004.1, forward strand.
ACAGCCTTACTATTCGGAGAGCTCTTAATCCGTCACTTTGAATATGGAATAGAAGATTCAGTAAAGATGCGACTCGCCAGTGAATGGTTGAGCTTTAACGAAGTGCGTCTTATAAATCCAGAGGCCAAACTGTCTAAATCCTACGTGGTGTCATTTTATTATGACCAATTGCCAGGCATAAAGATCGATGGCAAAGATGTACTTCGGGATGTGACATTGACAAACAATGAATTCACAGTCGTCTTCGTTGATGAAACCGTCACCAACGATATCAAGAAAGAAGCGGTCATTGGTGTCTATCGTTTTACTCTCGAAAACGGTCGTTCGGTATTTGGCGTTGCTCGGTACGACTACCGCCTGATCGGCGACACAATAGACGTGTGGTTCGATCATCGCTTCAATCTGATTATCTACATAGCTCTTGGCTATATCTTTTTTATTGTATTGGCACTTTGGCTCTACAGTTATCAAGTAGGGAAAAAAACCGAACAACTCGTCGAATGGTCAGAAAGTGCGTCCAACGACCTATTGACGAACCCCGCTCCCAACTTTAAATTTAGTGAATACAATCGCGTTGCGCTTTATCTCGAAAAGGCACTAAGTAAGAATGCGCACTTGGTAGAAAGAGAACAACGTTTCCTTTCTCATGCTAGTCACGAATTGAGAACGCCTATTGCAATCATACGAGCAAATATGGAGATTTTAGAGCGCATCTCCCTCCCCTCAGATTTACAGCGCCCGATCAATCGTATCGACCGCGCGAGCCGCAACATGCAGCAAATTACCGAAACCATGCTCTGGTTGGTCCGAAAGAGTGAAACCCCACCGAATCAGAACTCAGTGTCTATAGCCGCTTTGTTGGATAACTTAATAGAAGAGTTGGAATACTTAATTCAAGGTGAAGAGATCGACATAATTCGTGATTACGCTCATGCCCCAACGATTAAACTCCCAGAGACTCCAATCAAAATTGTAGTTGGCAATCTAATTCGTAACGCCTTCCAATACACACATAGCGGCACGATCCGTGTCTATTTCGAGAAAAACAGCATAGTGATCAAAAACATTAATACACAAGAACTTGATCTGCCATTTCAAGATAGCTTTGGCCTCGGGCAAGATTTAACCGAAAAAATATGTAAGAAGTTAGGGTGGTACCTTGAAGCACAGGAAATAGAGGGGGGCTTGCTGGCTAGACTTCACTTGCCGATTACGCCTAATACCAATGCCTAGCTGTATGTTTAATTGAGTGGCCAAGCTTCAACCTAAGCAAAGAATTCCTGTCTGCGTTAGCTAAATTTGAAGCATTGTTAATCAGATTCAGCCAGCAAATACGAGAAAGGGCTAGCAAACATGCTAGCCCTTTGAATAATCGAGAATCGGTAGTCAATAACTTAGAAGTGGTAGCTCACACCAACGCCCATAAAATACCCGCTGGTGTCATAAAATGCGATATTCGAATTGTTATTAGAATAACCAGCTAGCGCGTTGAAACCCCAGTTTTCCCAACCCATAAAGTCCATATATTCATAGCCGAGCGTTAAGCTATATTCATTATCTTCACGTGTTTTCTTAAAAACAGGGTTAGACGCATCATATGAGCTATAACTGTAATCCGCGTTCACCGAAAATGCATGGTCGTTAACTCTCTTTAGGTAAGTCAACGAGCCAGAATAACGAGAGAAGGAAACCGCATCACCATCTGCAAGGTGTTTTTGATAAGAGAAAGAGGGCTCGATGAAAGAGGTTTCAGTAATTGGCATTCCCATAGAGAGACTTGCATAATAACCTTTAGCGTCACGCTGAAGCACTTTAGTTGGTACCCCTAGGTAAAAGCCTGATTTCTCATTTTTAATATCTTGCTTGTAGACAGCAAAGTCGCCAGCTAGACCGATATCTAAGAAATTATCTAGTTGTAAACGGAAGGTATCGCCGGAAATATCTGTTTTGGTCCTTGCTGTATTGGCTATAAACGGGTCTTCCCATACTTCACCATTTGCAATAGTCGGAAGGTAAGAGAACGACATGCTCGATTCGTTGCCGTATTCCAATGTGTAACCAAATTCAAGAGCAAAAATGCCTTCGATGATATCGCCACGCGATGTACCCATAAACACCTGTTGGTCGTTATCTGCACCAAAGGTATAACGTAGCTGCCCTAATGGCACAGCAAGTGCGCTCGATTCCGAATCTCCCTTACTGTTCAAACTGCCTTTTTTAACAGAGTCTGAGTCATCTGTTTCACTACCAAATCCGACCAAAAGCCCAACTTCTCCTCCCCAACCTGGTTTATCAAGCTCAGCCAATACATTTGCACTAAACAAAATCCCGATAGGCAATAACATGCGGTAATTCATCGCAACTTCTCCTTATGAAAGTTGCCAATAGTTTGCCGACATGAAGGTAAATACAGGGTGAATAGAAGTGATATGTTTAGCTTAAATATACAGATAAAATATATAATTCAACCAATCTAAGAACCTTAGCTTTGGTTTTAAAAAATGTGGGATTATGTAATTTACCGATAAGTTACAATGAATAGAATAATTCGGAGAAGAACGGTTGATGCCCCGGCGGCAACCGAGCATTAACCATTAACGTACTGTAAGCTAGGCTTGGCTCTCAAGCACATGTTTTACATAGTGACCCGGCGCTTTGTCAATCACTGGGTTAAGTTCTGAGCCTTAATTAAATGGCTCAGGTTCCTCGTCAGCTTCAGAGCCCTGTAGCCACTGGTTTTACAGAATCCTTAACCGATAATCGTATCATAAAAACTGCAGATCCATTGTTTAAACGGAATAGCCAGATACTGCTTATATCGGATTAAATATAATGAGGTGCCAATAAAGAAGCCCACTCTGCGATAAAGTAAGATTTCAAAAATTTTACTTATGAACGGTAACCCTAAAGAATATTAATACGTCCAACACTTAAAATGGGGCGATTTTTACTTCGTAAATATTTCATTTGTATTTACATCGAAATAAATTTTATTTTCAAGAGACAGTCCGCCGCAATAAATAAAATAGACATCTCGGTCACTGTACTTCACCGATTTCACCCAACCACCTAACTCCTCGAAATCACTTGGGTCACATTCGCCATCCGAGATCAGCTCTGCAACCGTATTGCGGAACGTCTCTTTATGGAGCTTAAGATCGTCGGATTTAACCAAATATGAATCCAATATCTCTATGCTTTCTTTCTCGGAAATAATCACTTCATCATTGGATAGGCCAGACATCGAGACCCATTCGGCAGTCTGTGGCCCGCCTTCTTTTAGAACGATGTAATCTGAGATACGAGCCCATTCGCCTTGTTTCTCTAACACTTCGACCTTTTCACCTTTATAGAGGTAATCTGTTATCAACCCATCAATTTCAGGCTGCTCTACCACTTCGAGCTTTCTATCCAAAACGTAAAATTCGGTCTGTTCTGGTTCAGGCTGAAGATCCATGATAGGTGCGAGGTCAGAATCTGACTGCTGAGCAACTTCTGCAGCTGGCTCTTCCATTTTCTCTGGTGGAATTGGGTCTTTATTCATGACCAAGAAGTAATACGCCGCTCCTCCGCCCAATATTAACAACACAAGTAAAGCGATCAGCGCTTTTTTCATCAAATCCACCAGCTCTTCCGTTTTAGGTATCTTTCAAGTGTACATCAACTCATGCTGCTGCTCATCTATACTCTCTATAGAGAACGCAGTAAGTAGAGGAAAGTCATGAGTTTTTGGGTGAAGGTTATCATTGTGAGTATACCTTTGAGTGCTAATGTCGCGCTAGCAAACCATTGTGACCGTGAAAACTGGCAAGTACTGTTGGACCGCCAACTCTCATTTGAAGGGCGGTACAACCAATACACTAAAGAATTCAACCAAGTTCTCTCAACCTATGAGTCACAAACGCTGTTATCCAAACATTTCACCAGAAAGCAGATCATTGAACTTTGGGCAAAGTACGAACAAAGGTTTAATGTACAGCTCAATAGTCATATGAATACCGCTTACGATGTCTCTGAGGTTCTATTAAAACAGGCATACGTTGTGTCTACCGAGCTCGATGGCGCGGAATCTCTAACGTATTCTTGGCAAGCCGTCGCTAAACATTGCACCAACGCAAAGCTACCGCGACAGACAGAAAGTGCGCAGGTGCATGTACAAAGCTCACAATCACTCTCGCAAGATCTCCATACGCTCAGTGAAAAGTTCCGTCAGCTGTCTTCAAAATACCGCAAAGAAGCCACGATGATTGACGAAGCACGTCACACAAACCAACCGACAAACGATGGCCCAAACTGAAAACATTACTAGGTTTCATCGCTTTATCGACTGGATTTTTCCGATAAATATGCTTCCCTCTAGCCAAAATAGTCAGATAACTCGTTAATCAAAGCTTTATCAATAAGTTGTAAAACTAATGTGCGAACTATCAACAATAAAGTTCAATTTCCGACCAATGCAAGCGAGTATGTGAGATATTCATCACAAAATAGATTTACAAACGCCAAGAAATTGTTATCATGATTATTCATATAACTTAATAACAAGAAACATTTTGGCTAGGTAATATGCAAAAAACTATGGCTTTCAACTGCTTGAGTAACACGGAATGGACTGCGGAGATAAGAGGTAAACTTTTATCTGTAGCTAAACACATGGAAGAGTTCGGTTCAGTAAGTGAGCTAGAGCTATGTAAGATATTTGGAGAGACAATTTGGAATGATGGTGTGGATTATCATTCACATGCTTTTTCATTCAGAATTAACGCTCAAACTGGGGATTGTTCAATCTCTAACTTTAAGTATCACTAAGTTTTGCACCTATCATATACGGAGTGCCTTTCACGAGGCGCTCCGTTTTTTATTGCTGCGCATCTGGTATTTGACGACAGTCTTTAAGAGCAGCGGCCGCCTAGTTTAACAACGAAAGTCATTTCGTTTTCAGCTCATTTCACCCAAAGACGTCTCCCCTACCTATAGCTTAGTCAGTATAAACCGGAAGTGGCGCATTGCCTTTCACTTGCCTAATCGCAAGATGAGTATGTATATCTTTTACGTTAGAGAGTCGCTGTAGCTTTCTTGTAAATGCTTCATAAGCCATAAGATTTGGACTGACAACTTCTAAAAGATAGTCATAAGCTCCGGATACAACATGGCAGCTGATGACCTCTTCCATCTCGACAATTGCACTTTCAAATTTATCGATCGACACTTCTTGGTGGTTGTTTAAGCTCACCTCAACAAACACACTCATTGCGATGCCGACCTGTTCTCGTGACAGGCTCACACGATAGCCATCAATAATCCCTTTTTCTTCCAGTCTTTTGATGCGCCTCGCGCACGGTGAAGCCGATAAGCCAACCTCATCAGCTAACTCAGCCGTGGTTAGCCTGCCGTCTTTCTGAAGCAACTCAAGAAGATGTCTATCAATCCTATCCATAGCAAATACCGATCATTGGTTAAATTCGTTAACAATTTGGGAAATATTAGCAGAAATCATCAACCGTGACTCAAGTTCGAACAAAACTTGCCAACTTGTGGCACACCAAGTACCCCATAATGAGTCATCATCCACTTTCCTTGTTTATTATGAAGCTTGGTTACCTATCTATTATTGTCACTCTGCTCATCTGGGCGAGCTTTTTCCTTTCTCTTAAAGGCGGCGCAAATTCAGACTTAACACCTGCAGACATCGCACTGACTCGATTCCTCATACCTGCATTGGTGCTATTGCCTTTGATGTGGAAAGCACGCAGCACGATCGCTGCTGTCCCGAATCGATACTTGGCCGGTATGTTTGTGGGGTGCGGGTTACCTTATTTACTCGTTGCAGGGACAGCCATGCAGTTTGTTCCGGTATCACACGGGAGTGCTTTGGTTCCGGGAACGCTTCCTCTGTTCGTAACAGGAATCGCGGTACTCTTTTTTAAACAACCGCTTAGCCGACACCGTGTCATTGGTTTAGGTCTTGTTTTACTCGGGATATTGTTGTTTCTAGGAAATAGCTTAAGCAGCTTCAACTTTGAATACACCAAAGGTCACTTGTTGTTTTTGTGTGGCAGCTTAATGTGGGCGACTTTTACCATCTCAGCACGTGTTGCCAATCTTAATGCGCTTGTGAGTGCGGGTTTCATTTCATTTTGTTCCACTTTGCTATTGCTGGTCCTTATCCTTACAGGAACCCTCCCTAGCCATTTAATGAGTACACCAATTACTCAATGGCCAGTCACAGAGCTTGCCATACATTCAGCGGTGCAAGGCGTCGGCGCAGGCCTAATAGCGGCATTCACTTATCTCTATGCTGTCAATACATTAGGAGCAGAGCGTTCAGCCGCCTTTGGCAGTGCAACACCCGCCGTTGCAACGTTGTTGGCGATCCCACTGTTTAACGAGATTCCGGATACGATGACTTGGTTAGCGCTTGGTTCAATTTGTATCGGCAGCTTAGTCGCGAGCAACATTTTCATGAGAAACGACCAGTCTATGCAGTATCAACCGCCAAGCCATAGCAAAGCCTGATACTGCGTTCAAACCTAAATACAGTTCCCCTAAACATCAATTTTAGGGCTTGTAGTACATAGATAAGCCTACAAACGTAGGCTTATCTAAAATCTGCTTTTTCTGAACTCGCTTCTCCATTAAACTGTCCGACCTTTTTGCAGATCCAAGAGAACACCATGCAACGCGATTACACTTTAACTTGCTTAAACAACATGCCTCGTGAAGAACTAGAAGAATTTAGTTTAAGAATGATTCATCGCCTTGTCCCTGAAGATGCAATGACGGAACTGTTTACGTTCGAACAGGAAGAAGTAACCAATGAAGAGCGTATGCAATCAGCGAAGTTTGATGCGATGTTGCGAATGACAGCAATCGCGCTGAGTGAAGTGAATCTTGCGTTTAGTGAGTCGGATAACTCACAGCAAAACATCGAGCGCATGACTCGACTATTGCTTTGGCACTTCTATGCAATGTCGTTCAACCTTGAGCAAGCGATCAGCCTTGAAACTCACTGTGACAAAGTCGAGAAGATTTTGTTGAAAGCACCGGCAGAAGCATTTGGTTGGGTAAAAGAGCTAACAGAGTTGCTGCACTTCTATGCTGAACTAAATGAAGGCAATGAAGGCAATGAAGGCAACGAAGCCAAAAAAGACGCATAAAGTCCCTTCAACTTAAAAACTTCTCAACTTCTCAACTTAAAAGCTGCTCAACGAGTTGTTCGTTACTCAAAGAACAACTCGACTATCCCCTAGAACAGCGGCAAGTAGAACGATATCGAAAGAAAATAGAACTAAATCGAAGGCAGTCAGGGCTATACCGAAGGCAAATAGAAACTTTGTTGAAATGAGTTTTCTGCTTTTGTTGTTTCTAAAACACTATGATGCAGCATCAGTATCGACTGAGCGATTTTGGTGCCAATACCTAACGAACCATTAGGGGCCTCTCGTTCAACTTCATTATGGATAACGACCTTCACCCGTTTTGAATCCGATTCTAAACCTACATCTAACGACACCATTGTTCCGCTCGGGCTATGCCTCAACGCATTATCTAGCAGATTCAAGATCAGCCTCTCAAGTAAATCACCATCACCTACAGCCTTGATTCCTTGAGGCATATTGACGTTCAACTCAACATTCTTATGGCGATACTGGCTTTGAATCGTTTCTAAGCATTCGTTCATCAACACATTAAAATCAATTGAAGCGTATTGATACGTGGGCACAGGGTTATCATTCTTGGCGCTGTCGAGTAGTGAATGGAGCTGTTCAGACAACTTGTTGCCATTACGGTAAGCGACGTCAATCAACGGGTCTGACTTCGGGTTTTGAATCTTCCACGTTTCTAGGTAACCAAGAACACTCGATAATGGCGTTTTCAAATCATGACTGAGCTGTAATAAGCTTTGTCTGCGGTGTGATGACTGATACTCAAGCTGCAAAAACTGTTGTTGGATGTGTTTCGCCATCAATTGATAAGAACGTGCAATGGGCACCAATTCTGGCACTTGATGGACAAAGTTAGGTTCCAATCTAAAATCTTGCTCAGCTTGTTGCTGCAATTTATTGGTTACCGCCTCTATTGGGTTCAACAGACTGCGTTTCACTAGCAGATAAGCTCCAATCGCAAAGCCAAAAATAGAAACCAGCACAAGCCCTGCAAGTGCGATGTATGGTGTATCAACCTGAGAGTTGGTGATCACAGTATGGCGATTACTTCCTATCACCACATACAAATAACCCACCGTCGACCCTAGCTCTTCAATCGCCGCCACAGAAAATACTTTAGGAGAGCCTGGGTTGATCGGGTCTTCGCCCAAAATAGGATAAGGCTTGTCATTTAAGAACTGTTGAATGGGCGCTAGATCTATCTGATTGGCTAACACAGTGCCTTCAGGTGCTGCATTGGTGGTGATATTGCCCTGACTATCCAGAAAATAGATATCAAAATCAGGCCCTATCAACATCAAGGTATGGAATATAGATTTGAGTGCTTTGGGGTTGTAGTCGGTACCAATCATGAGAGGATTATCATCGCGCATATGAACCGCGAGCTCTTTATGTAAGCTCTGCTTAGTTCTTTGTTCTATGGTCTCTTTTTGCCAATGATAAGTGTAAGCAATTACCACACTTACCAACAAAAACCACAAACTTGTGAACAGCACTAAACGCGATTTGAAACTCATGTTCTCTCCTCGATGGCTCGTAGGTCTTACTGGCTTTTTAGTAAACTTAGGGCGCAACACATAGACCTAAGCTTTTGACTCAAACTTATAGCCAACACCCCAAACGGTTTTAATGAAATCATCATCACTATTGGGCATCGCAAGCTTGGTTCTTAGACGGTTGACCGTGCTACACACAGTATGGTGATAGCCAGAGTGATGAGTATTCCAAACGTGATCGAGCAGCTCGTCTTTGCTATACACACGCCCCGGGCGGGTTGCTAAGAAGTGAAGTAAGGTAAACTCGGTAGCAGTAAGCGGTACATCTCGGTTATTGAGTGAAACCTGATGGCGTTCAGGTTGAATAGTGAGCCCACCAAAATTCATAATCGATTCTGTTGTCATAGCCTCTTGAGTGACTGATTCAACATGGCTTAAACGGCGAAGTACGTTCCTCACTCTTGCTTGAAACTCGAGAACGCTGAAAGGTTTCGTTATGTAGTCATCAACACCGGCTTCTAAACCTGACACCTTATCTAGCTCAGCATCCCTTGCTGTTAGCATTAGTACCGGTGTCCAATCTTCTTTCTGACGGATCATCCGACAAAAATCGAGTCCATCACCATCAGGTAAACCTCGATCGAGCACGACTAGATCAAACTGACCATCCAGGTATAGATCCTGTGCTTTTTCAATCGTATTGGCTCTTTCGACAATATGGCCTTGGAACTTAAGATGCATCTGCACCAGTTCAGCTAGGTCATCATCATCTTCAACCAACAATATGTTTGCCATCAAATTTACCGCAGCACTATTCATGATCCCTGCTCTATTCGGAGTCTGCCTACCTTTCAATTGACCGGAACAGAGCAGGAATTCTTTCATCGTGCTTTCAACTCTATTATTCAGTTCGAGTAATGGTGATTCTTGCTCCTGGGTTGAGAAAACGATGATTAGCACTTAAAGCAGACGTCGTAAGGCCGTCATCTTGGCTGATTACACCAGAGTGGAAACTCACTACATCGGTGTCGTCTCGTGTGGTATTAAAACCCTCACCACCGCCCGCAGGTCCCGGAATCGTTGCAGCAAGCTCGTCGTTCAATTCCGTTCCTGAATCCCAAACATTCATGTTCATCACAAAGGTATCACCCACGGCTAATGACTTGAGTGGCAAACCGGATTCACCAACAAACGCATCATTGGTGTTCACCAACATGGAAGCAACTGAGATATACCCTTCTTGATTTGGGTCAACACGAATAGACACCGTGTCTTGCTCACCTGAAAGAATCAGCCCATTGCCTGAGATGCCTTGATAAACATTGGCGTCACTGTCACTGAGCGCAAGCAATTGTGCATTACTGCCTCCTTCCGCCAAATATTCCAGATCGACAGAGGCACTTTGCCCAACTTCAAACAGGTCAAAATTCGTATTATGAGTCAATACCGCGAGGGGCGACATAGGTTGATTGGGCGTTAGGTTAGCAACACTGACATCGTAACGATAGTAATCGTCGTCATCGTCCGGACAACCTGCTAACACAGCTACTGATGCAGCGATAAATAGAATTCTAGCTTTCATAAATCCCCCTTACTTCACAACAATGGTGATAGTTGCCACAGGGTTTAACCAACGATGACTGCTACTATCAAGGTCACTGATTCCGCCAGCCGCGTTACTATCACCAATGTTGCCCGGATGAATATGAACCTTAGCGTTTGACACTGCCGTTTCTACACCAGTACCACCAGCGCCAAAGGTAATGAATGGAGGGTTCGGCATGCTGCCCGCCAGCTCATCATTGGCTTCTGTACCCGCGTCATAACCATTTAGAGTCGCTTTGTAGGTGCCCGCTTGAGTTGGGATTTTCCAACTGTCTAAGCCAACAAAGCCGTCGTTGGTTGGCAGCAGCATGGCACCCAATGACAAGTAAGCTAAATCACCGGTGTCGATATCAAACGTAGTTGCGACGCCCGGATTAAGAATACCGGTAGCTGGGTTTTCAACCACCACACCACCCGCGTTTGCAATGACACCAGATAAACCTGAAATATCGCCACCTTCGGCCATGGATTCTAGTTCCGCAGAAGCCGTTTCACCCGTTCTAAACATGAACAAGCTGGAGTCATGAGCGGCTGCCAAGATAGGCGTAAAGTAGATCCCTTTCGTTGCGTTGGTAACGGTCACCTCAAGCTCTGCAGCCTGAACCTGAGCTGCTCCGAGGGTCAACATAGCCGAGCTGATCACTAAGCTGATTTGAGTACGTTTGTTCATTTTGATTCCATCCTTTATCGAGTCCTATCGTTGCCAACAAAACGAATAACAGCGATATACCGTTACCTTTGCCAGAACGAACTGTGGTGTTGTTAACTCTAAGAATGGCGATCAAATCTATCAGCAACTTCATTGAATTCTCATAAAACTCTCACAAGTTTATTCAAACTTCTTACAATCCAGAAAGACAGACCTAAAATACTGATATGTGAATAGAAACTCTCGTTCCAGAAATGAGAGATACACAAGGAATCATGGTTCAAGAATAGCGCAGACCAAACGCAAAAAGGCCCAATCGATATACCGACTGGGCCTTTCACTGATGTATAAAGCTTATCTCAGGAAAGCTCTATTCGCTTCCAACTGAGTTCGCCGAACAACACCAATTTAGAATGCGTAGTTTGCGTCAACAAGTTCGCTTACTTCTACTTTGCTTACTTCTGCGCGAGCTTCAAGCCACTGCGCTACTTGCAGTTGCTCTGCTTCTGTCACTGAACGATAGCGCTCAATAGAACATAAGAAACCTTCGAACAGCTCTAAACCACCGCCACCAAAGCACAGGCCGATGCTGTCGATAAAATCGATAAATTCATCGATGAACACATCGTATTGGTCAAAATCAGCAATCGAAGTCGTGCAGCTTACTTCAAAACCTAGAATAGCGAATTCACCTAGGTATAACTTCTTGCGTAGGCGGCGATTTTTGTTTTCGATTTTATCTAATTTCATAACTGTCTCTCTTTTCGTTTGATAAAGCATTTATACACAGTTCCTTGCTGATCCCCAAGAGTTTTGTATTACACGAGACGCTTAATGGCAAAAGTCGTGCTACAGAAACAAAACCTTAATCAAAACCATAACAATCTGTCACTTAACTGCTTCACGATTAGTCACACATTGACCCAGGTTATTAACTTATTCGCTGATAGCCGGGTTACTCATGAACAACTAATAATAGATACAGCCAACAGGAAGCAGTAACAATGAGCAAGGAAACATTTAATAGCACTCGTTTCAACAAGAGCAAAAACAAACCCTTCGACGAAGTCCTAGACGCTAACCTATCAAGAAGAAATGTATTGAAAGGCGGTTTAGGCATCAGTGCTATGACGGCCTTTGGTGCATTTGGGCTTTCTGGGTGCAACTCTTCTAGCCCAAACACTTCTGTAGGTAATGGTTCTGGCGTCTCAAATGCAGTACTGAATTTCGATTCGATCCCAGGCTCACTTACCGACGCAGTTTCCGTTCCACAAGGGTATGTTGCACAAGTTTTAGTTCCATGGGGAACGCCTCTAAACGCGCAAGGCAGTTCATGGAAGGACGACGGAAGTAATACAAGTACAGATCAACTCAACGCGCTTGGTATGCACCACGACGGCATGCACTTTTTCTCGTTAAACGACAGCGATACTGATGGCTTGCTGTGTATTAACCATGAGTATATAGACACTTCAGCACTGCACCCAAATGGCCCAATGATTGTGAATAGTGCTCGTACTATCGTCGATGAAGTTCGTAAAGAAATTAACGCGCATGGTGTATCTGTCGTTCGAATTCAACTTGAAGACAATATGTGGAAGCTGGTCGATACTGATCCACTAAACCGCCGTTATACTGGTGCAACCGTAATGGATCTCTCAGGTCCTGTTGCGAACACGGAACTGACAGTAACGCGCTTCTCACAAGATGGCAGCCAAGCACGCGGTACATTAAACAATTGCGGTAACGGCTTTACTCCTTGGGGCACTTATCTAACGTGTGAAGAAAACTGGCCGGGGTACTTTGTGAATACTGGCGTTCGTACTGAAGAACAAGACCGTATTGGCATCGATGATAAAAACACACGTTACTTATGGGAAACTTTGGCAGGTAATGCAGAAGAACGTTTGGATGAATTTACTCGCTTTAACGTAGAGCCTACGGGCACAAGCTCAATCGACGATTACCGCAACGAAGCAAATGGTCACGGTTATATTGTTGAAATTGACCCATATACGCAAAATTCTCGTGCCAAAAAGCGTACTGCCCTAGGTCGTTTCCGTCATGAAGGTTGTACGTTTGGTCAGCTTAAAGCGGGGCAACCAGTAGTATTCTACTCTGGTCACGATTCTCGCTTTGAGTACTTATATAAGTTTGAATCAACAGCTAACTGGAACCCAGCAGATGCAAATCCGTCAAACCGCTTGGCAACCGGTGATAAATACATGGATGAAGGTACGCTGTACGTGGCTCGCTTCAACGAAGACAGCACTGGTACTTGGCTGCCGCTAACGTTAGAGAGTACAACTGCTTCTGGGGGTACGCTGGCGGACAACTTTAACTCGTTAGCAGAAATTATCCTAAACACGGCAGGTGCAGCCGACCTTGTTGGAGCCACTCCAATGGATCGTCCGGAGTGGTGTACAGTAGACCCATACACTGGTTCTGTATATCTAACGCTAACCAACAACACTTCTCGCACAGATGAAACAAACGCAGCAAACCCACGTTTGAACAACAAATTTGGTCATGTGATTCGCTGGGATGAGGGGGAAGACGCAACAGACTTTACTTGGGACATCTTTGTGTTCGGTTCGCCAGCCAATGGTGATGCGGACACGAACCGATCAAGCTTAACAGACATGAACCAATTCGCGAGCCCAGACGGTTTGGCGTTTGATGCTCGTGGCATCTTGTGGATTCAAACCGATAACGGTGCAGATGAAGTGACCGGCTACACCAATGATCAAATGCTAGCAGTAGTTCCATCAAAGCTAACGGATGAAAATGGCACTCAAGAAGTCATTAGTGCCGAGAACCAAGCACAACTCAAGCGCTTCTTTGTTGGTCCTAACGGTTGTGAAGTAACAGGCTTTACCATCAGCCCAGACTACAAGTCATTGTTTGTAAACATTCAGCACCCAGGCAACTGGCCATACAGCGCAGACGCAGCAGAAGAGACTCCGTCAGGAATTTCAGTTCGCCCAAGAGCATCTACGGTTGTGATTCGTCGTGAAGACGGCGGTGAAATCGCGGTTTAATACGCTAATCTAGCTAAGTAAAATCAAAAAGAGCGATAAGGCCAAACGCCCTATCGCTCTTTTTATATTCTATACGCTCTTTGACTCAACTAATGGTCTGCGGCTTTGTAAACTGCTCTTCACTCCAAACCAAATCACGCACCGTCATCCTCGAGAAGGAGGAACGACTGAGTCGGTGATCTCTGCTCGTTGTAGGCTAACCAGAATTAGCTAACGAACAACCACACACCAACGCCCATCATTAACGTACCTGCAATGCGGTTCATCAACTTAACGTTATCGGCTTTACCAAGCATATGTTTTAAGCTCTTACCACCTGTCGCATACAAGGTCATGCAGACAAATTCAGAAACCAGAATAATAGACACTAAAATCAACAACTGCGGTGCTAAGTCTTTATTACTATTAATGAAAGGAGGCAATAACGAAATCATGAATGCCCAGCCTTTCGGGTTCGCAATCGCTGTCACGAAGCCTTGAACCACCAAGTCCCAATCATTGCTGACTTTTGTTGTTTGGTTGTCAGTGCTGATCGCCAGTTTACCTCTAGAACGCCACATCTGAACGCCTAGATAGAACAAGTAAGCTGCACCAACAAATTTGAAGCCCGTAAATAGCCACGGGTAGTTCAACATAATAGATGCAATACCCAATACCGCAGCAATAGAAACCACCGCAACACCAGCCAATTCACCGATCATCATCCATAATGTACGCTTGTATCCAACACTCATTCCTAGCGTCAAAGCCAAGGTCATACACATACCGGGCGTAATTGACACAAAGAAAAATGTGGGAATAAAAGCCCAAAGCAGTGCGCTATCCATATTATTACCTTATCGACTTATTTTTATTTAAGTGTTTAGCTTGTTGAGCTGTCTTTCTAAGGAGCTACCTTATATTTAGCGACACAACGAAAAAGAGCCACATAACAGTGGCTCTTTTTAGTCACCAACCGTAATTACTTACGACGGTTTTTAATTCGCTTCATCATAGTCAAACGACGTTCAGCGCTTGCTTGATCTTGAGGCTCTTCGTTTGCGTTGTTCTTACGACCCTGACGGTTTTTGTACGCCGATTTAGTGTTCAGCTTCTCGATGTAAGCATCACGTTTCTTCGGTTCATAACCCGGTTGTTCAACACGACGAATACGTTGTTGAATCAGTGTTTCAACTTGAACAACAGTCAACTCTTCTTCGCGATTAACGAAAGAAATCGCATGACCTTGTTTACCAGCGCGACCTGTACGGCCAATACGGTGAACGTAATCTTCCGCTAGGAAAGGCATGTCGTAGTTAATTACATGTGGTAAATCTTCGATATCAAGACCACGAGCTGCAACGTCGGTTGCTACCATCACACGTGCTCTGCCTTCTTTGAAGTCATCCAAAGCACGACGACGAGCGCTTTGTGCTTTATCACCGTGACAAAGTACCGCTTTAATGCCGTCTAATTTAAGCTCTTTAACAACGTCATTCGCTGTTTCTTTGTAGTTCACGAACACAAGCACTTGGCGCCAGTTTTTACGGCCAATCAGCTCAGAAAGCAGTTCTGTTTTACGCTCTTGATCCACAGGGTAAACCACGTGACCAACAGTAGAAGCCGTTGAGTTTTCGCGCTCAACACTGATACGTTTTGGTTTACGTAGAATATCAACAGACAGTTGGTTTAACTGAGTAGAAGTCGTTGCTGAGAACATCATGATTTGCGGCGATGTTTCTACATCCAACATGATCTTACGAACGGCATTGATAAAGCCCATATCAAGGATACGGTCAGCTTCATCGAATACTAGAAATTCTAGGTTTGCGATAGACACGTTACCCGCTTCTAAGTGCTCTTCCAAACGGCCAGGTGTTGCAACCAAAATATCCACACCCAGTTCTAATTGACGAACTTGTGAAGACATTTTGTTACCACCGTAAACCGCTGAAACGCTTAGTTCAGTGTATTTAACGTAGTCTTTAATGTTTTGAGCGATCTGCGCAGCGAGCTCTCGAGTTGGAGCAAGAATAAGGCCGCGAGCCGTTCCTCTAGACGCCTTTTTACCGCTGTTCAAAAGGTGCTGAATAACAGGCAATGAAAATGCCGCTGTTTTACCCGTACCGGTTTGAGCAGTAGCAAAAATATCATGGCCTTTACGAGCCATTGGAATCGCCTTTTGTTGAATTGGAGTGAGTTTTTCATAACCACACTCAGTCAACGCTTTGACTAATTCAGGAGCAAAACCTTGAGAGGAAAATGACATTGTTACGGGTTCCTTAAGCAGACAGCCTACATTCTTATTTCAGCCGAGCACTATAAAGTAATTAGAGTGATTTATCTCACATTTATCGTGATATAACGCAAACTTTCTCATTTAATCTGGTGTTTACCCCACCTTCAACGAAGTAAACACCGAGATCATCAGTTCAAACAGTAAAAATGGCGCTATTTGATGCCACACAGCTTGAGTAGAATCTGCTCGAGATCATCCCAAGGCATTAACTGCGAGTCGATCACTTCAAGACGAGACTCAAAGCCATCAAGGGAAATTTCATTCACTGACACCACTTGATTCGCCACGTTAAACGCATAGCAACCTTGGTCAGTATTCACCACGGCTTTTACACGCTCAGCCGTTAGATCCGACAGCATTGAAAACAGCGCATCAAAGTCGAACTTATGCTCTGCGCCAAATAGCCAACCGCAACTGAAATAGCCCTGACCTTTATTCTCTTTACGGATGAAAGCTTCACCGGGAGGAAGTTGGAATTGAGGCTCTTGTTCAGCGTGATCGTGATGATGTGCTTCAATATGAGAGGAAGCACTGCCGTATACTCTTTCAATGTCCAACACTTCCAATGGCACTTCACCATCGTGAATTAGCTTATGGAAGACTTTTGCTGGCGTTTGATCCGTCACCCAATCATTGAACACATCGATGTCTTCAGAATGAACAAGGTCAACCTTAGTACCAAGAATCACATCTGCACTGTCCAGTTGATCATTGAAATTCTGATTCGACGTGTACTTTTCATTGGATAGGTTTCGTGGGTCAACCAAGCCAAGCGTCGCTTTTAAATCAACATAAGGTGTGTATTGCTCTGAAGTGAGTGTCGCAATAACCTGTTTAGGGTGACCAAGCCCAGTTGGCTCAATCAATAAACGGTCCGGCTTTTGGCGCAGTAAGGCATTAATACCTACCGACATAGGCACACCTGCAGTA
Source organism: Vibrio sp. G-C-1 (assembly GCF_021728015.1). Classification (NCBI taxonomy): domain Bacteria; kingdom Pseudomonadati; phylum Pseudomonadota; class Gammaproteobacteria; order Vibrionales; family Vibrionaceae; genus Vibrio; species Vibrio sp. G-C-1. Next base: position 184,302 of record NZ_JAKKCR010000004.1, read on the forward strand.
CAACACATGCAGCCACCCGGTACTTCTTTAATTAAAGCACCTTGGTCTGTCATTAATGCGCCATCAATGCCGATTTCGCCAAACTCATTAACCAGGACAGCCCAGTTTTCATTCTCAGGTTTATTTTTGAGCAGGTTCAAAATAGCTGTCGTTTTGCCAACACCCAAGAAACCCGTAATTATGTTTGTAGGAACTTTTTTGGTCATATCAGTTCTCCTTTTTAAGGGAGTATATACACAATCACGGAGAAATTGACCCCAATCGCTTGTTTATACGGAGAATGATTTAAGCCAGAAGTTGTATGAGTGTCACTAGAAAAGGGGGGAACGAAGAAAAATGAATGCTCCAGATGAACTAAAGGCGTACTTATCAGTACGCCTCACTCTCGTTACTCAATCGTGAGTTCGCGAATCAGGAAGCCTTAAATATCGACCTGAACAATTAACGAGAAACTAAAACTTTGTATCTGAATCCATCCAAATTGTGTGTAAAACCTCACGTCTCCTTACGGTTTGTTATGTTGCTTTACGATTTAACTATGGTTCATTTTTGGGGATATTCAAGCCACCACCAGAGAATCGATCAAAATTGTGACGGGGATTCCACTATTGCCCATAGATTCCATTTATGTAACACGTACATTCCATAAATGAAATTCAACTTTTCATCTTTGCTGCTATAGGATATGCAGAGGACGCGTATAATTTATGACAACCCCGCCTTAACCCATTCAGGAGCCTTATCTCAATGACCAGAAGAGAGAAAATTAAGCAATCCTTATTAGCCAAAATGCCAAGGGATGCTATTAATCAATTTCTCTCAAGAGATAAGACACCCGCTTCCGTTCTCTTTCTTTCTTGTATTGTAGGTGTACTTGCTGGCGTAGTGGGTACCTATTTCGAAGTCGCGGTTCATTTCATCACAGAAACTCGTACCGATTGGCTTAAAGATGAAATCGGTAGCTATTTACCCCTTTGGCTAGCCGCTTTCCTTATTAGTGCTGCATTTGCCTTTATTGGTTACTTCCTCGTTCACCGCTTTGCTCCAGAGGCTGCAGGCTCAGGCATCCCCGAAATTGAAGGTGCGATGGACGGTATGCGCCCTGTTCGATGGTGGAGAGTATTGCCAGTAAAATTTTTTGGCGGTATGGGCGCATTAGGCTCTGGTATGGTTTTAGGTCGAGAAGGACCAACCGTTCAAATGGGCGGCAGTATTGGTCGCATGGTCACCGATATCTTTCGAGTCAAAGATGACGACACTCGCCACTCACTATTAGCTTCGGGTGCCGCAGGTGGTTTAGCCGCCGCATTCAACGCACCACTGGCTGGCATCATGTTTGTAGTCGAGGAGATGAGACCACAGTTTCGCTATTCACTCATATCAATTAAAGCCGTCATCATCTCCGCGGTTTCAGCCAACATCGTTTTTCGATCAATCAACGGGCAGTCTGCCGTTATCACAATGCCTCAATACCAACCGCCTGAACTGGATGCTCTGTGGTTATTCTTGTTGTTAGGTGTGTTGTTCGGCCTGTTTGGTGTGATTTTCAATAAGCTGATTACACTTTCGCAAGACCTGTTTGTGGCAATACACAAGAATGACCGTAAACGCTACTTAATGACAGGTTCCCTGCTGGGCGGTTGCTTTGGCTTATTGCTGCTCTATATACCAGAGTTGACTGGCGGTGGTATTGGTATCATCCCGAACATCACTAATGGCAACTACAGCGCAAACGTGCTGCTGTTAATCTTCTTAGGGCGCGTGCTCACCACGCTACTTTGTTTCGGCTCTGGTGCACCGGGTGGTATCTTTGCACCAATGCTTGCTCTAGGAACGCTCTTTGGTTACGCGTTTGGGCTTATCGCGGCGGCATTCTTCCCTGAACTGAATATAGAGCCGGGTATGTTTGCGATTGCCGGCATGGGCGCCTTATTTGCCGCCACCGTGCGAGCGCCTATCACTGGTATTCTGTTGGTTATTGAAATGACCAATAACTACTACCTGATCCTGCCGTTGATCATCACCTGCTTAGGTGCGGTAATCATTGCTCAAATGTTAGGTGGACAGCCAATTTACAGTCAGCTGCTTAACCGTACGCTGAAAAACGAGAAGCTAAGACAGCAAGACCTCCCTCAGCAAGAGGAAGTACGTTAACGACATTGAGAACGGTAGTTCAAATGTGGGACTTAAACGTAACTCGTTAAGTTCCACTAATACAGTCAAGTTCCACTGATACATGAGCAAACCAAGCTCGGTATTTATAAATCACTCAAAAAATAAAGCACACTTTCCTCGTGCTTAATGTCCCGATTTCGTATCAAAATCAAAAAAGCAAACGTTAAACTTGCTATCATCCACTCAAAATTATTTGAGTGTCCTTAACATCTATTGAGGACACAGCTGAGCGCTCACTCTAGAGCAAAAATTCTATAATTGACTCATATTCTATAAATAACTAGTTGGAGAAAGGCGTTGAACTGGAGAAGGTTAACCCAAGTAAAAAATGTGCCGCCATCTCAGGCGTCTTTGGCACTTGGTGTTATTGGACTAGGACAAGCTTGGGCATTATATCTGCCTGGGGTTGGTGAGATCATTCGCCCTTACCTTGCTGCATTTGGCGCACTGTTATTGCTACCCGTTTTACTTCGTTATCTCACCAGCTTTAATACTTTCATCAATGACATTCGTCATCCGCTTAGTGGAAGCTTGATGGCACCAATGAGCATGGCGTTATTGATTCTATGCGACTATTTAGCCGAAATCTCTCCAGTCATTGCTTACCCAGTCTGGTTCTGCGCGTTGTTATTGCATTTTACCATGATGGTGTTGTTCTTTAGTTTCCAGATCATCAACTTTAAAATGTCGAACATTGTACCGAGTTGGTTTCTGTATCCGGTGGGGTTAATCAGCAGTTCCTTAGCAGGCTCACAATTTGGGCACACCGTTTTTTCAGAAACACTTGCGGCCACTTGTATCGGTATCTATTTCCTAATGCTGCCAGTGGTGTTGTACCGCTTGGTATTCGAAGGAAACCTGCCACGCCGAGCAAGACCAACCTTAGCCATCATGGCAGCACCTGTGAACCTGTCTTTAGCGGCTTACTTGGTTAACTTCGACAACCCAGACCCGATTCTAACAGGCGCGTTGGCTGGCATTGCTATCACCATGACGCTACTGATCTACTTGTGTTACATACGATTGATGCGTCTGAAATTCCAACCTTCAATTGCTGCCGTCACTTTCCCTTCCGTGATCAGCGCTATTGCCATGCATCGTCTAACTACGTTTTTCGGCGCGGAATACCCGCAATGGTATTGGCTGCACAAGTTTGGTTTCTTCGAGTTAACCATCGCGACCATCCTAGTAATTTGGGTTGCAGGTGGATACGTGAAAATGTACTGGCCTGAGTTTTTTGATACTGACTACATGTCTAAAAAGGTCAAACGTTCTTGACCGAAGCTAGAAGAGCTTAGTTTGCTCGACCGAATTCTCCAATATTCGATATCTCAGACAGAAGAACCAAACCAAAAAAGGCCTCACAATGTGAGGCCTTTGAATAGGCAAGGTGTTAATAGTTCAGGCGAGTGTTAATAGAACTGGCGAGAGCTATTAGAAGTTAGCGTGAGGGCCAAATACTTCGTAGTGTACGCGTGAGCGATCGACTTTAAGTGCGTCTAACTGCTCTACGATGTTCTTCATGAAACCAACAGGTCCACAGATGTAGAAATCGCTCTCTTCAAAGCCTTTAGTATCGGAGATAGACGCTAGATCCATTTGGCCTTGATGCGTGTTTTCACATGCAGATTCGTCTTTGTTCATGTACCACGTTTTCGCTTCCCAACCTTTGTCAGCAACAATATCTTTAACACGAGTCGTGAAAGAGTGTTGGCCTACGTTTTCACAAGCGTGAAGGTAAAGAACCGGTTCGTTTTTCTGCTCGTTGTTCAAGAACTCAAGCATAGACTGCATTGGCGTTACACCAACACCTGCAGAGATGAGCGTTACTGGCTTGCTGCGCTCTTGATACATAAAGTCACCTGCTGGTGCGTATAGGCTAACTTCATCGCCGATAGCAACGGTATCGTGCATGTGGTTAGAAACAACACCTTGCGTTTCTTGACCTTGGCCTTCACGCTTCACAGAGATACGGTAGTATTTTCCGTTCGGCTTATCTGACAGTGAATACTGACGAATTTCGCTGTATTGTGCGCCTTCAGGTTTCACTTCAATACCGATATATTGACCTGGTGTGTAATCCAAAACCTCACCGCCATCTTTTGGCTGTAAGATGAAGCTTGTTACGAGTGCTGACTCTTCGATCTTTTCTGCGATTACAAACGCACGTGCTGCTTCCCAACCACCAACAGCCTGCTTGCGCTGTAGATAAAGTTCAGCTTCACGGTCGATGAATACTTGCGCTAAGAATAGGTAAGCGGCAGTCCATGCTTCTTCTACTTCTGGAGTAAATGCCTCAGTAGCTAATTCACGCAATGTTTCAATCAGGTGCAAACCAACAATTTGGTAGTGCTCTGGTTGAATGTTAAAGCTTGTGTGTTTCTGTGCAATACGTTCAACCGCGGTGGTTAACGCTGCTAGGTTTTCAATGTTTTTAGCATAAGCCGCGATAGCTTCAAACAGTGCCACACCTTGGCGACCTGTTCTTTGGTGAGTCATATTGAAGATATCTTTCAATTCAGGGTTATGCGTGAACATACGTTGATAGAAGTGTTGAGTTAAAGCAGGGCCTGCGCTTTCTAAAAGAGGAATCGTCGATTTGATGATGTTGATATGTAGATTGTTTAGCATTGATTTACTCCGAACACTTAGTCTTTTGACCACTTGAGTCAAATTGACTAGTTTTATTTAAAGATGACTTTATACCAATTCATTCTCAATGAGCTCTCTGGCTACATTTTTTATGAGAATCACGTGGACTGATAAATGGGCATTAATTGATTCAAATCAACTATAGGTCACTTATTCAGTCATATAGACAACACGTAATGGACACATTGCACAAACGGTGCCAACATGCGAAAGCTTGCTGTGTCTGGCATCCTTTCAAAAATCCACTTCAAACTTTAGTCAAAAAGACCTTTTTTTTGTGTCATAAAGACTCTACCATGTATAAAAATACAAATAGTATGAGCCCTTTATGCAAGATATCTCAGCATCCACTCTCATGGAAATGACCATTGGTTTAGCCAGCGGTGTGAACGATCAAGACCGTTTTAATCGCCTAATCGATGCCATTCGTAAAACCATAACGTGTGATTGCGTCGCGCTTTTAAGCCTTCAAGGCGACACGCTAGTACCCATCGCAATGCAAGGGCTCAGTCGAGATACATTCGGTCGCCGCTTTATCATTTCGGAACACCCTCGCTTTGATGAGATTTGCGCATCACGTTCTCCTGTTCGTTTTGATGCTGATAGCTCATTGCCTGATCCTTTCGATGGCTTACTGATAGACCACGACGGCGATTTACCAATGCATGCCTGCATGGGTTTACCTCTGCTGTTTGGTGACAAATTGTTAGGAGTGCTAACCCTAGACAGCCTAAAACCTGATGTCTTCGCGAATATTCCAGCTCGTAACCTAGAAGTTCTCGCTGCTATTGCGGCTTCAACCATGCAGATGGCGATGACTTTCTCGCAACTTGAGCATCAAGCAAAACAGTCAAAGCAATTACTGGAAGAGTTGAACGTAGAAGCGTGGGAACGTGACGGCGGCGAGTTGATTGGTAACAGTGACACCATGGTCGCGCTTAAGAACGACATCGCGGTTGTAGCACCGTCTGAGTTTAATATTCTGATTCATGGTGATACTGGTGTTGGTAAAGAGCTCGTTGCTCGTACCCTGCACCACCAATCACAACGTAAGCGTAATCCGCTGGTCTACGTGAACTGTGCTGCTATTCCTGAGAACTTGGTTGAGAGTGAACTATTTGGTCACGTTCGTGGCGCATTTACTGGCGCAGACAAAAACCGCTTAGGTAAGTTTGCTCTAGCCGATGGCGGCACACTGTTCTTAGATGAAATTGGTGAATTGCCTTTGGCAGCACAAAGTAAGTTACTGCGTGCGCTGCAAAACAACGAAATCCAACCGGTAGGCCAAGACAACATCCAAACCATTGATGTTCGTGTTCTGGCTGCAACCAACCGAGACTTAAAGCAAGAAGTTGAAGACGGACGATTCAGAGCCGACTTGTATCACCGACTTAGTGTGTACCCTATCGCGGTACCTGCATTGAAAGAGCGTGGTGACGACATCAGCTTATTAGCTGGTTTCTTCCTAGAACAAGCGCGCCGTAAGCTTGGTATAAACCAAGTTAAGTTCCGTTCTGATGTTCTGGTATTCCTAAACCGTTACGGTTGGCCAGGTAACGTTCGTGAGCTTGAACACGTTATCAGCCGTTCAGCACTGAAAGCATTGGCTCGCAGCACTAACAAAAACCTCGTGACAATCACTAAAGAAGATTGTGGTCCACTCGACCAAGATCAACCGATTGCGACGACACAGGTAAAAAACACACCATTATCAACACCAACGATCGACCTATCCGCTGGTTTACGTGGCGCGACGGACGATTTTCAACGCAGCATCATTACTGAAGTGTTGGAAGATGCCAACTTTAACTGGGCGCAAGCAGGACGAGTTCTGAAAACAGACCGAGCAAATCTGACTCGACTGTCTAAGCGTTTAGGGCTAAATGTGGCTAAGTCTCACACGATCGAACGGACAAAATAGATATTAGCGGTTTGTTGCGAGCATCTAGCAAAACTTGTGTATATAATGCTGCAAATTGTAACGCTAATTTTAAATATGTAGAGAGAGTTATGAAGTTTATCCGTTGGTTCTTAGGTCGTGTCATCTTGTTATTGAATTTTGTATTCAGCCCACGTGGTGTGAAGCGCTCTCAAGAAGATCAAAGCAAAGTGAATGAGCAAGCAAAGACGCACACGTTATACCAATTCGAAGCATGTCCATTTTGTGTAAAAGTGCGACGCTCGATGAAACGTCAGTCTGTTCAATTTGAACTTCGTGATGCAAAGAACAATGATCAACACCGTGCAGAGCTTGAAGCTGGTGGCGGTCGCGTTAAAGTGCCTTGCCTACGTATCGAAAAAGACGGCAAAACTGAGTGGATGTACGAATCTTCAGATATCGTGACTTACTTAGAAAAGCAATTCGCATAAGCTAACCTGCGAAACGAAAGTCAGATACAAAAAATCCCTCAAATATGAGGGATTTTTTATGTCTATTATTTAGAACTCGTCGCTTTCAATTTAGGGAAGAAAGCTCAAATGACTACTTCGACACAATCAGCATCAATTCTACACGGCGATTACACGCCTTGCCTTGCGGCGACGCGTTAGTACAAGCCGGAACGTATTCGCCAAAGCCGCGAGTGTAAATAGCACGACTCGAAACATAGTTACTTTCCAAGCGCGCTTTCACTTCTTTTGCACGTAGCTCAGAAAGCGGATCATTAACACGATCACTGCCCGTATTATCAGTATGGCCCTCAATCACCACATCAATATCTTGGCGTTGAGAAAGGTAACTGCCTAAAGTATCCAGCCATTGATTGTAGGCTGGCTCAGGGAATGCCGAACCCGTTTTAAAGTTCACGTGCTGTTCCAGCTTTACCATCACATGGTTGCCCGGCAGTACTTCAAAATCGATACGGTTTTGTCTTAAAAAAACTTCCAGTGGGTCATTAGTCGAGACACCACGTCCATAGTTGGTAGTGATGGTTTTTTGTTGATGAGTGCTGTTCTGGACTGAGTAACTGCGATTGCTCGCTACAGATGTCGTTTGAACCACACCCCATTCAGGATGCATAAGGTCGTAATCGGTTTGCGGCGCAGTTTCTAGCAGATCGTCACCTAACATACCCGTTGGTAACGTCGTTTCACACCCTGCCAAAGCTATGCTTAACATTATCGCTAAATATCTCATTACTTCACCAACCACTCATGCAGATAAACCATTCACTAATGTCTATATCGGCATCGAGAGAAAAACTTTAGACAAAAACTTTATACGAAAAAAAAGTACATCCAAAAAAGTGCTTTTGATCACAGTTAACCGTCAACTAGCCTGTCATCACCCGCTAGTTCGAACTGTTTGCATTTATTTACCTTATAATTGTTTTCCAATTCGTACTAAATAGTTAGAATCTCACGACTTCTCAACGCTAGAGCAAACATTATGTTTAAACCATTTACTAAATTCATCACAGCACTCGCTGCCGTACTTGTTATTGCGGGCTGTAGTGAAGCAAACGAGCCACAGAAAGGCGCTCAATACGAAGTACTTCCTACTGCTCTAACTGAATTTAACCTGTCTCCGATCACTGAAATCTTCTCTTTAAACTGTGGTCACTGCCGTCAAATGGAAAGTGCAATTCCAGAAATTGAATCACTAACTGATCAAACTATTGGCAAGATGCACGTAACGTTCAACGAAAGCGCTGAAATCAGTGCAATGATTTACTACACAGCCGTGATGCAACTTGACGCAACGCCTGACCACGCGTTCATGGACGACCTATTTGGTGCCGTTCAAATGGGTGCAGATGCAACGCCAGAACAGCGTCAACAAGCACTAGAGGCAGCATTTACTTCTCGTGATTTGTTTAGTCCATACCAACTGAATAAAGAACAGCAAGTCGCTTTGTTTGATTACGTTACGAAAGCACAAGAGATCTCAGTAAAAGGTCAAATCAGCTCAGTACCTACCTTCATCATCAATGGTAAATACCAAGTACTCACAGCCGGTCACCAAGACCTTGCTGGCATCGCAAAAACGATCAACTACCTTTTGACTCAACCCTAATCACGGCTTTAGCCAATTGATTAACACATTCTGTATTAACTGCGAAATTCTGCATTAACTGTCAAACTATGCATTAACTATGAAATACAGCATTAACTATAAATAGGTTTTACTATGTCTAAATTTATCATCCCGGTCATTGTCTTTATTTTGGCTGGCTTCATGATCTACCGCACTTGGATGAATCATAAATCTGGCGAAGAAAATATCGAGCAAGGCCAACAGTTCCTTGTCGAAAACGGCGCTAAAGAAGGGGTTGTTACGACTGAAAGCGGTCTTCAATACCTAGTTCTTGAAGAAGGTACAGGCACAGAGCACCCAACTAAGAACAGCAAAGTAACGGTTCACTACCACGGTACACTTATCGACGGCACTGTTTTCGACAGCTCTGTTGAGCGCGGCGAGCCAATCTCATTTGCTCTTAAGCAAGTAATCAAAGGCTGGCAAGAAGGTTTGACTTACATGGTTGAAGGCCAAAAAGTTCGCCTGTTTATCCCGAGCCAATTGGCTTACGGTAAAGGCGGTTCAGGCCCTATCCCACCATCATCAACTCTGATTTTTGATGTTGAGTTAATCTCTATCAAATAACCGATAGTGACTGATATAAGCCCCAACATACGAGCTATGTTGGGGCTTTTTTATATGTGAGCGTTTGAATAGTTGAAGCCACTTTTGCAACGACTGAATATACCGTCAAAAACCGGTCACTAGACGACTGGTCTAATTTAATTTATAGTACTGCCCATGAACGAAAAAACGAATGACACACGCCTGCATGTTTTAGATGTTGGCTACCAATTAATAGTGAACAACGGCTTTAACGGCGTTGGCTTATCGCAATTGCTTAAAGAAGCGGACGTGCCGAAAGGGTCGTTTTACCACTACTTTAAATCGAAAGAGCAATTTGGCGAGGCTCTGATCCAGCACTATTTTGAGACCTACATCAACAGAGTTGAAACTATTTTGGTTCATGGTGAAGGCAACCATTACCAGAGAATTATCAGTTATTTCACTCGATGGTCACAGATTGAAAACGGTACCTGTAACGCTCATAAATGCTTAGTAGTTAAGCTCAGCGCCGAAGTTTCTGATCTTTCTGATCCTATGCGTCAAGCCTTACTAAAAGGGGCTGAAAAAGTGACCTCTACGATACAACACTGTGTTGCTGGTGGTATTGAAGATGGCTCCATTAAAGTTGAAGACAGCCAAGAAACCGCTCAAAATCTATATTCTATGTGGTTGGGCGCAAGTTTGTTGAGCAAACTAAGCCAGAGCTCAAGCAGCTTAGAATCAGCTTTAAACCTAACCCAACAGATTTTAAAAGGTAAAAACTAACCACGTACTGTGTTTAGTCTTTATTAACGACAGATAACCCGCCCTCTTATCAATTTGATGACGGCGGGATTTTTAGATAACAAGACTAGACGACTGGTCTAATTCATAATGAACATAATATAAAATTAAGGATATCCAATGACTCAACAAGACAATCGCCGCATCGTATTGGCTTCTCGCCCAATTGGCGCACCGACTCAAGATAACTTCCGTTTAGAGTCAGTAGCCGCACCAACAATTAAAGACGGCGAGATGTTACTTCGCTCAGTTTATCTTTCTCTAGACCCATACATGCGTGGTCGTATGAGCGATGCTAAATCTTACGCAGACCCAGTTGCGATTGATGAAGTGATGGTTGGTGCAACCGTATGTCAGGTTGAAGAATCAAACCACGCTGATTACGAAGTTGGCGAATGGGTACTGGCTTACACAGGTTGGCAAGATCTTGGTGTGTCTAACGGTGAAGGCTTAATCAAACTAGGTAAAGAGCCAACACACCCTTCTTACGCACTGGGCATCATGGGTATGCCTGGCTTTACAGCTTACATGGGTTTGCTTGATATCGGCCAACCTAAACAAGGCGACACGCTAGTCGTTGCGGCGGCAACAGGTGCAGTAGGCGCAACCGTTGGACAAATCGGCAAACTAAAAGGCTGTCGTGTTATCGGCGTTGCTGGTGGTCAAGAGAAGTGTCAGTACGCGAAAGACGTGCTTGGCTTTGACGAATGTATCGACCACAAAGCTGACGACTTCGCGGAGCAACTGGCTAAAGCATGTGACAACGGCATCGACGTTTATTTTGAAAACGTTGGCGGCAAGGTTTTCGATGCCGTAATGCCATTGCTTAACACCGGTGCTCGTATTCCTGTATGTGGCCTTATCTCTCAATACAATGCGACATCACTGCCTGAAGGCCCGGATCGCATGTCTAGCCTTATGGGTACGCTGCTGGTCAAGCGTATTAAGATGCAAGGCTTCATTATCTTTGATGACTACGCGCACCGTTATAACGAGTTTTCTGTTCAAATGACAGAATGGTTGTCTCAAGGCAAGATGCACTATCGTGAGCACTTAATTGAAGGTCTAGACGAAGCGCCACAAGCATTCATGGGTCTATTAGAAGGCCAAAACTTCGGTAAGCTTGTTATCAAAACAAACGAAGCTAAATAAATTCAAAAACTGAACCCGTTAGTTAACTAGGTAGAATCATGATTACTTTGCATCACCTGAATAAATCACGCTCAAAGCGCATCATCTGGCTGTTGGAAGAGCTTGGGGTAGATTACCAGATCAAGCCATACCAACGAGACAGTGTCACTTTTCTTGCGCCACCAGAGCTTAAGTCCGTTCACCCATTGGGTAAATCTCCTGTCATTGAAGACGATGGCATCGTGATCACTGAATCAGGCGCTATCACGGAATACCTAATCGACAAATACGGTCAGGGTAAGTTCGCACCAACACGCGGCACAGCTGACTACGTAGAATATTCACAGTGGCTACATTTTGCTGAGAGTTCAGGTATTTTGCCGATGCTGCTTAAAATCTTTGTGATGAAAGACGGTTGCGAGACTAATTTCCTTGGCGGCTACGCTGACGATGAAAACCAAAAGATCTTAACTTACGTGAATAATGCACTTGAAGGTAAAACCTACTTAGTTGCAGACACACTAACAGGTGCCGACTTTATGATGTCGTTCATCGTAGAAATCGTTGGTAACTTTGGTGCAACTGCGCTTTACCCTAACATTGCTAAATACGGTAAGCTTTTGGCTGACCACCCTGCTTACCAAAAAGCAGAGCAAGTAGAGCTAGAACACTCGAACTGATCGAGTTTCAATCAAGCTTGGACGCGCTTAGGATAAGCACAAGCAACTAAATGAAGCCAAAGCCGATTTATCTTTCGCTTTGGCTTCTCATTTGCCTTCATTTCGACAACAATACCGAACTCTAACTGAACAGCCATAGAGTTTGATCTTCATGTCAGCAAACCTTGCTCAATACACACCACTGCACGCTTTAAACCAATCAGGGAACCAAGATTTATCGCTACCCACTCGGTTTACGTTTCCGTATTACTATACCTCGCACCCTACGTGTGAATTAGCTATGCTGCAGCTTCAACAGTCACTCATCGACTGTGGTGTGAATGAAACATCGCAAGGCAACCTCTATGCCGTGCTTCTTGTTCAGGATCCAATAACTCAAGAGCTAGGCTACCTTTCTGCATTTTCAGGTTTGCAGTTAGATCCGTCTTTGACCTCTCAGTTAAACAACATTAACTTTGTTCCACCAGCCTTCGATTCAGAACAGTTTCAATCTCACAATAGTGCAAACCTCGCTCGCCAATCACAACTAGCGGATGACATTAAGAAGCTACAACAATCGCACAACCTAGACGTATTAGTGACTGAGCTTGAAGAGTTAACAGTTGAATCAGCACAGGCTATCGACGCCTTTCAGTTGGCGATGACCGCGAATAAAGCTCAACGTAGCGAACTCAGAGAGCAAGCCAATCAAGAAAAGGCATTGGGGAATCTAGAGTCAGCGGCGAATTTGCTCAAACAACTGGGCAATCAAAGTAGCCAAGAGAAACGCGACCTAAAAGCGCTTCGTATCGAATGGAAACAAAAGATCGCAGAACGCCAATCACAAGTTGATTTGATCGAAAGCGAACTGAAAAACCGTAAGCAAGACCACCAAGCCATTTCAGAACAGTTGGAAACTCAACGTCTCTCTCACTATCGCTTTATCAATCAAGCTCTCGAATCAAAGAGCCTACTTGAATTGTTAGATGGCAAAGACGCTCTTGAAGGCTCTGGCGACTGTTGCCTGCCCAAGCTGCTTAACTTTGCTTTTGAACACGGGTTTAAGCCATTAGCTTTGTCTGAGTTTTGGTGGGGATTACCTCCAACAGCTGTCATTCGCCAACACGGAAACCTCTACCCGGTTTGTCAGAGTAAAAGCTTTGAGATCCTCGACCACCAGCTAAACGGCATCGAGCTAGAAGATAACCCCCTTATCGTGAACCCTGCGGTTGGTAAGTCTTTTGATATTGTTTATGAAGACGACGAGATCGTGGTGGTGAATAAACCCGAGGAGTTCTTGTCGGTTCCTGGTAAGTTTATCGAAGACTCGGTTTATACACGCATTAAAGCGCATTACCCGAATGCGACAGGGCCTTTGATCATCCATAGATTAGACATGTCGACGTCAGGCTTGTTGATCTTGGCGCTGACGGCGGAGTCAAACAAGCACATTCAGAAGCAATTCATTGATAGAACCGTCGAGAAACGATACACAGCTCTGTTAGATGGTCAAATCGACGGTAAATCTGGCGATATCAGCTTGCCTTTGCGCGGTGACATCACAGACAGACCAAGACAACTGGTTTGCCATGAACATGGACGTAACGCTGAAACTCATTGGGAAGCGATTGGTACCAGCAATGGTAAAACCAAGGTTCATCTGTATCCGAAAACAGGCCGTACCCATCAGCTGCGTGTGCATTGTGCTCATCCATTAGGCCTTGGTGTACCGATTCGTGGTGACGACTTATACGGATACAAACGCGAACGCTTGCACCTACACGCGGGTTACCTAAAGTTGATTCACCCAACAACCGGTGAATGGATGGAATTTGAAGTGCCTTCTGAGTTTTAAGCTGTTCTTATCGTGCTAAAACTATTAGCGCGATAAAACGATTACCACGATGAAACTATTACCGCGATAAAGTTTTTGTCCCATTAAAACTTTTTCTCGTTAAAGCTCTTATTCCACTTAAGTTATTGTTTCATTAAACTTTTTATCTCATTAAACGCATCAGGGTTCTAAATCTGCTTGAGATATAGAACCCTGAAGTTTAATTTTTTTATGTGCTTATCACAGGCCGGTAGCGTACTTTCGTTACTAACTTCAATGTTGCAGACGCCTAACCCATAACATCAGTGCGTTGTTCCACACATTCGTACGAGCCCATTTCGAACTCACGGCAGATCCATGGTCGGTTTTCGTAAATAGTACACATCAGTGTTTCTCTATCTACCGCAGAGCACCAACCGTCATCTAATCTCAGCATGGTTTCGCCGCCCCACTCGTCATAAGCAATATGCTCTTCAGGAACGCCGGTATCTGTGATGATCATAACCTCTAAACGACAACAGCATGCCTGACAATTGGCACAAGTTACTTCAGGTTCGGTTACGTTCTTTATCTCTATGGTCATAAGTGACTACACTGCTAAATTTTGCGTATAGTAATCGAAACCGTCCGCTACGGCTAATAAAGAAAGTAGATGACGGTGTTTTCATGGATGTAGAAATAACAATGGGCGTTGTGATTTGCTCACAACGCCCATTAAGTTTTCTCGTTTTAGCTGAATAACGACCCTATTTAGAATAGGCTCGCGAAAAACAACTTAACGTAATCCATCAGACGTTTGAATATTCCACCTTGTTCAACAGCCTCTAGCGCAATCAATGGCTGAGTTTGCACATCTTCACCATCGACTGTGTAATGAACCACACCTAATGTTTGACCTTCTGCAATCGGTGCCTTCAACTCAGAATCAAGTTCAATCGATGCCGTTAACTTTTTACTGTCTGACTTAGGCAGTGTGATAAACGTGTCTTCTGCAACACCCAGCTTCAATGTATCTTTAGCACCAAACCATACCTTTTCTTCAGCGACTTCATCTCCACCTTGATGTGGGTTTAGAGTATCGAAGAAGCGGAAGCCATAGCTCAACAACTGTTTGCTGTCTGACTCACGGCTCTTAACGCTTGATGCGCCCATAACAACCGCGATAAGTCTCATCTCACCTTGTGTCGCCGAACTCGCTAAACTGTAGCCAGCGCCAGAGGTGTAGCCCGTTTTCATGCCATCAACGGTTAAACTTCTATCACGCAACAAGCCATTACGGTTGTGTTGTGTGATGCCGTTGTAACTGAACGAACGTTCGCTGTATAAGCCATAAACATCCGGTAAATCACGAATAATGGCACGACCGAGCAGCGCGATATCATAAGGAGTCGAATAGAGATCGTCAGCGTCTAAGCCATGCGCGTTAGCAAAATGAGTGTTTTCTAATTTCAGAGACGTAGCCCAAGAGTTCATAAGATCCACAAATGCATCTTGTGAGCCCGCAACGTGTTCCGCAATCGCAACACTCGCATCGTTACCTGATTGAATAATCAAGCCGCGGTAAAGGTCCATCATTGCTACATCGGTGTTCACTTCGATGAACATTTTTGAAGAGTCAGGGAAGTTCTTCGCCCACGCGTTCTCGCTGATTCGTACCTGATCGTCAGCAGAGATGTTGCCTCGCTTCATCTCTTGCCCAGCCACATAGCTGGTCATTAGTTTAGTCAAACTCGCTGGGTTTAACTTAGTGTGTGCGTTTTTTTCTACCAGCACATCACCAGAATTAAAATCAATTAACACATACCCTTTTGCGCCTAGGCTAGGTGGGCTTGGTACTATAGAAGGTGCTGCGATAGCTGCATTACTTACCATCGCTGCGTTACTTACAATGAATATACTTAATAGAGGGAGAGAGTATTTGGAAAACAGTTTCATTGAATCAAACCTAAGTTAACGTTTTGAGCAGTATAGACAAATGCTAGCAAAAGAAGCGCGAACTTTACGTTGCTTTACGTATTTGTACCATTCGTTACAAATAAAAAAGTATAATCTGCGATCTGACCATATTTCCAACAACTAATATTGACTCAACGAATGCATCCAACGTCTAATTCTATCGCTCAGGCATGCGTCTAAATAACATTTCAACAAAGCCAGTAATACGCTGTTTGCTCTCGCTTGGCTCTAAATCAGGTTGAATGCCAGACTGTGCTAATGCTTGCCATTGTACGACCTGAGAGTTAGGTACGAAAAAAGCAATGTACAGCGATCCTTTCTCGGCGACCTTTCCGTCACCATCATAAAATGGCACCCCTGTTGAAAGCTTAATCGCATCGAAAATCGAGTCATCATTTAACTCTGATTCTTCGGCCAATCCAAAACCGACAACAACATCACCAACTGCACCATTTTGATTCAGTTGATAACCTTTCGTAGCGAGTTGATCTTCAATCGCATCACGCACTAGATCGGTTACTACGGTCTCATCGTATTTTTGAGAAAGGTAAATCTGCTCTGATTCAGGGTGCCACGAGTACGTCGTCACTCCGTGTTCCATGAACTCAAAATCACCACTGGTGACCACACCATAATTGTGCGTTGGCGGCATTTCTTGTGTGGTACATGCTGTCAGTCCAATCGCTATCAAAGCCAATAACGCTGCTTTTTTTATGCCTTTTGTTGCACAAATGGATCGTTTTATCATTCGCGGCTTCCTTACCTATATAAGAATAAATATCAATTAACCTCCCAACATAAATAGTAATTATGTTAATAGAAAGGTCATTAAACGTTTGCGTAATCGCTAACCTTCACTTCTGCCCGTTTTGGGGGTTTAATCGAAAAACAGAGTTGGTATAGTCTACCTCGTTAAACATAACCAGACCATTCGAGGCACGGAGCTTCCTCAATCATCTCATGAAGAGAAGAATTGGTACCGACAAAGTATCGGCAAATTTAAGAGGGTCAAACAATGGAATTCAATATGGTTGAAATTTTAGGTTACGCGGCATCTATTATGGTCGCAATTTCATTAACAATGAAAGATATCGTTCGTCTGCGTGTCCTTAACTTTATTGGCTGTACTCTCTTTACAGCATACGGCGTTATGATTGACGCATGGCCAGTGGTCGCGACCAACGGTTTCATCGCTTGTGTAAACATCTACTTCCTTGCAAAAATGCAAAAGGAAAAAAAAACGGAAGCGATGAAAGCAGCGAAAGCTTAAATTAGCGATTAGCATTTCAAATATTTCTGAAAAAGCCCAAATAGAGCGATCTATTTGGGCTTTTTTGTGTTTGTCGTTCTCAAGAGCATGATTTCCAATCTTCCAACCTTGAAGATATCGATTCTTTCAACTGATCACATATAAGCAACGCGATATTCGTTCTTTTGATACGTCTGAGTGTTGTTACGTCCTCTCTCTTTTGCTTGATAAAGCGCTTTGTCAGCTTTATCGATCGCTGTTTCAATATCAGTGAGCGCTCGATCGTGACAACAGCCAGCACTGATTGTGACAGGTGACACCAAACCTTGCAGTTGCTCTACACTTCGTCTGAGTTCCTCAGACAATTCGAATAACTCACGCTCATCACAATCAAACGTCACCAAAATAAACTCTTCACCGCCATAGCGTGCAATCAAGCGACGACGATTAACAAATCTCTTTAGCGATTTTGCGACCTCACAGATAACTCTATCGCCTTGAGCATGACCATATTGATCGTTCACTCGTTTGAAATGGTCAATATCAAGCAAAATGACACCGACATTTGTTAGCGGATAAGGCGACCTTTGAGCAATTTTCAGCTTTAACTGCTCGATAAAACTTCGCCGGCTAGGAAGACCAGTGAGGTAATCGAGGCTCGCAACATCCAAGATTTTGAGATGACGATGCCGCAGGTAAAGCACCAACACGATGATAATGCTCAATAGACTCACGACCAAAGCCATCAAACTAATGAACAGCAAACTATGATTTCTATTGAGCTCCTGCTCTAAAATACCGGCGGAAATGACCCAATTCAGATAGGGGTAAAACTTATAAAAGACGTTTTTGTTGGTCGTACCATTGTCACTGGAAATTGAATAGCTAAAGTGACCTTCTGGCTGGGTTGCGATTCGATCAATGAGCAGTTCGGACGAGTAGCCTATCAAGGCTTTCAATGACTTGTGTTCATAATCAGGATGAAGCACTAAGTTACCCTGAAGATCAATAATGTACACATATCCGCTATCACCGAACGCGTACTTTCTCAGCTTATCTTTTAAGCCTTCAAGATCGACCAAATACATCAATTCTTCTTTATAGGTCGTCGCGACCAAAGTATTGCCACTCGGTAGCCTCATCGAATAAGCGACTTTAGCTCTGCGGCTTATCTCATGAGGATTAGCGTGAAAGTACTCGATCATACCAGAGTCAATAGTGAGCTGTTTTTGGATATGAGTAAGATGCCCGCGCTTCTTACCTTGCAAGAATGGATGATAGAGATGGACGCCTTGTGGTGACATCAAATAGATATAACCGGATTGTCCAATGTGCAATTCACGGGCAATTTGGCTTACCTGTTCAACTTCTTGTTCTGGTGTGGTATGCCATACATGAGACGCAACGGTATCCGTAATTCCTTTAAGATATGTCTTTATCGCCTCATTAACTGTTGTGTCGACAATATCGTAACTCGCATTCACAATCGTTCGAAAAAATAGCTGGTTTGATTCCAACAGTGACCTTTCAGTTCGGTTAAATTGAAAGGCCGAAAGAATCATCGACACAATGGCGAGCGCAATAGAAAAACTAAGAATGTATTTACGTCTGACTTTCAAGATTACCCCATAGATTTATAATTTTAGGTAACGCTGTGACTTCTCTTATATACAGGCTGTTTTATATCATGGTTTTATTTTTTACTGAACGAGTGTCGATATTTTTAAGGGTTTCTATACGCAATCTGTGACTTAAAGCAAAAACGCCGAACTGGATTCAGTTCGGCGTTTTAATTTTACGTTGAAGTTGATGACTTAAATTACACTAAAACCCTGATAAATAGACTTAAAAGCATTCGTATTTACTGGCTATTACTGCGATCTATTGTCTATAAATGGATTAGTTAGCATTAAATTAAGAACAAACCTGAGTCCAGCTACCATCACTACCCGGTTCAGAACTTGTCCACCAGTTCGCTTGGTAAATACTACCGTTATGAACCACTTGGTCGCCAGTGTTTGCATGGCTTGGGTTACCCGCCCAATCTTTCTGAGGTAAGTCTGGGTAAACCGCTAAACCGGCTGTATCGCATGTACCTGGGTTTGTGCCGCCATCGCCAGGGTTACCGCCACCTGAACTGATATCACCTAATGGTAGGTCTGGTTGCTCAAAGCTAAAGGCATAATCGATACCGTTCACGCTTACTGCATAGTTAGCAGGGCCTGAGATTGGCAAGTAATACACCATATCTAGCTCATACACGCCACCAGCTGGAAGCTCTTCCCATGTAGGCAAAGTAAACGCCACTCGGTGCATGGTTCCATCTAATCCACCAATGTTATCAGCACGAGTATGACCCGAAGCAATCACCGTTAAACCACCACCCGATTGATCTTTTGCGTTATCAGGTGCTGACACTGGGATATCGAATTGGAACTCGGTACCACCCGGAAGTGCTTGGCCTGTGTTGTTTGTAAACGTGATCTTAGGGTTAATTGGGTAGTTTTGGTCACCGACTTTGAAGCCACCAACTGAAACCATAATATCTAACGCTTCTGTCGGGATAGCGCCAGTCGCTACCTTGTTTCCGTATGGGGTCGCAGACTTAAACTTATCGTAGATAGCTTTCGTCATTGTATTACCCATGTGGAACTCACCGTTACCGCTGTTACACGCTTGTTCGGTCGTATCGATAGACGTTCGGTTGCCACTTGCATCGAGTACATAACAGTTGTAATCCCCTGCTAGTTCCCAGAACATGATACCGCCGATCTCTTTGTCGATAACGTAGTCTGCTTTCACGTTGATAGAATCTTTATCTTCCGTTGAAAGGAATACGCCCTTCTCTGCGTTCCACAACCAAGGTGCAACCGCCACGCTGTCGTAGTTTCTCGTGTAAGTGCCCGTTAGAACATCTGAAGGATCATTCACAGGATCCAGCTTGTAAGCCTCTGCATAAGAACCCCAAATGCCTTTCTCTAGGTTCTTCGCGTGCCACATTGGGTTAGAACCCGCGCCCATTTCGTTACCTTTTGGATCGGTATCGTGCCACATGTTGTCGATACCAATTGCACCATGGCCACAGTTATTCTTCTCACCTTCCCCCGTACCTGCTGAACATTCAGCTTGGTTTGGAAGTGCAGCTCGGCCCCAAAGACCATTTTCGCCTCCGGTTACACCTTGCCAACCACGAGTGTAGTAAGGCACACCGATATTAATACGACCTGCTGGCATAGAACCACGGAAGTAATGGTAAGCCCAATCCGTGTTCAGATAACCGATACCACCGTAAGCCGCGGTGCCGTAAACGTTCCACTGTGCTAACTCTGAATCTTTACCCGTATCAAACAAGGCTGCGTTATGACCTACGTGATCATTCCACGCACCGTGAAGGTCGTAAGACATGATGTTTACGTAATCGAGGTACTTAGTCACATCGAACGTTTCCATACCGCGCAACAGGTAACCAGAAGAAGGCGCCGCGATCGTTAACATGTAATGATTGCCATCTTGCGCAGACGCCGCATCAAGCTTCTCACGAAGCACTTTCATCAAGACTTGGTACGAAGCCCACAGGTATTGGCGACGCGGCTCCATGAAGTCTTTGTCGTACGGATTACCAGCACCCGCCATAGAGGTTGGGTATTCATAATCAATATCTAGACCATCGAACTGGTACTTACGAAGCATTTCAACCGCTGAAGTGGCGAATGTTTCGATGCCTTGATGGTTAATAGAACCGTCGGCGTTGGTCGTCATTGTGTAGAAACCACCATCAGCTACTCGGCTACCGTCTGTCGCGAAATGACCACCGGTTTCAGCCCAACCACCGATTGAGATTAAAGTCTTAACATCGTGTTTTTTCTTAGCGGTCGCTAATGCACCGAAGTGACCTTTGAAGCCTAAGGTAGGATCAACTTCAACGCCCGGCCACTCTTTACCAACCGCTGCGTTGTTCGGATCATTCACATCACCCACGTTTACTTTGCCATCTGAGCCAATGCTCACGAAAGCGTAGTTAATGTGTGTAAGTTGTTCCCAAGGGATGTCATTTACTAGGTAAGCAGCTTGTGGGTCGTCCCCTGCACGCCAACTTGTGAAGTAACCAATGACACGACGTGGGTGATCCGCGCCCATTTTCTCACGACCTTCATCATCGTAAATCGTACAGTAAGGAACATCGACACCTTGAGTTTGATATAAGCCATCAGGTCGACAAGTACTCACCGTGGGTGCGCCATTCACCGTCAAAGAAGCCAGCGCTGAATCTGTCGTTGCCCCTTGATTGTCAGTCGCTTTTGCGTAAACCCCTAAAGAACCCGCTTGAGTGGTTGTGTAATCAAGCGTGTAAGGGCTAGTTGCAGCTGTGCCAATAAGAGCGCCTGCCACATAGAAATCTACCTTATTAACCGTGCCATCGCTGTCTGCTGCTGTTGCGGTAAGCGTTACTACACCACCAACATCGACCGAAGCTGCTGAAAGCGCAACCGAAACTGTCGGTGCTTCATTTCCTGGCAGAGCTGAATCAACAACCACTGAAACTTCACTAGCAAGGCTTGCCGCACCTTCGTTGTCTGTCGCGACAACAGAAACCTGATGATTACCCGACGTTGCAGCCCACGTTGCTTCAAATGGCGCCGCTGTAACAACCGCGACCGAAGAACCATCAACAAAGAATTCTACGGAAGCAACACTACCATCAGCGTCCAGTGCTGTTGCGCTTAATACGACATTGTCGCCTTCAACAATCACATCTGATGCTGTAGGCGTTGTTAATGAAGCCGTTGGTGCTTCGTTTGGTGTACCACCACCGCCATTACCACTACACACATCGACTTTCTTCCATTGTGCGTAATCGCCTTCAAATTGGCTTGGGTTGTTATTTTGATTCCAGTAGTTTGCTGAGTACGCGCTGCCGTCATGTGAAACCTGATCACCACCGGTATATACAGTGGCAGAGTCCCACGTTTCAAACGTTGAGCAATCCACAGCCGCATAGCTATTGAACGCCATTAAGCATGACGCGGTGAGAGTACTTAGTGTAAAAACCTTCTTGGCTACTCTTCCTTGGTTTAGGTGCATGTTAGCTATCCCTTAAGTTGTTGTTTCAAGATGTTTAATTTAAATGGGGCTTTACTCACCACTTAAATCTCTTCGCAAAACAACTGTAGGTAACAACGCAAACTTAACACCTAAAATATTCTCTATTTATAAAATGACTCGCATTAATTTGTTTATAGCATGCAATGAGTCGACACTTATTTTGCACCAACAACTAATATTAATTTATTTCGGAAAGCTAAAAAATAATGTCTCAAAAATCAGAAATGTGACTCAGCGTTGAGAAAAAATTCGTATCAAAACTAACCAAAAAGTAGAGATTTACAGTCGATTTGGCTTTCTTTTTGGAATTCGCCCACCTTTTGATAACAAATGTGTTAGTATCTGCGGCTTTTTTGACGAACCTCACACTTCTATGCAAGTGTGGGAGAAATACATAGGCTTGAAAGAGCCAAATATAGCGAAGAAATAATGTCCAACTTGACGCAAGTCGCCAACGAAAACATCAACGCAGAAGCTACTTCTATCGATTTCAATAAAGCTCAATCTTTGGGTGAAAAACTGGAACTCGGAAACCCAGTATTTTGGCTTAGTGGGAGTTTTTTAACCCTCTTTGTCGTCCTTGCTTTCACCAACACCTCCGTGTTGTCCGAACTTGTAAACATCGGCTTTAGTTACTCAACTAAGTGGTTCGGTGCTTTCTGGCAAGTCCTACTACTACTCAATTTCATTATCGGCTTAGTGCTTGCACTAGGACGCACAGGCCACGTTCGTTTAGGAACGCTTGCTCTCCCTGAAATGACCACCTTTAAATGGATGTCTATCGTCCTATGTACGCTGCTAGCCGGCGGTGGTGTGTTCTGGGCAGCCGCAGAGCCTATTGCTCACTTTGTTTCAGCTCCGCCACTTTATGGCAACGCTGATCCTCAAGCGATGGCGTTCAACGCCCTATCACAATCTTTCATGCACTGGGGCTTCCTTGCCTGGGCAATCTTAGGTGGTTTGTCTTCCATCGTGTTAATGCACCTGCATTACGACAAAGGTCTTCCTCTTAAGCCACGCACGCTGCTTTACCCAGTACTTGGCGACAAAGCAATCAACAGCTGGATTGGTAACGTAGTCGACGCGTGCAGCATCGTCGCTGTAGCCGCAGGTACTATCGGCCCTATCGGTTTCCTTGGACTGCAAATCAGCTACGCGTTGAGTGAACTGTTTGGTATTTCCGACAGCTTTGCAACTCAAAGTGTGGTTATCGTTTTCGCTATCGCAATGTACACACTGTCTGCATTGAGTGGCGTGAACAAAGGTATCCAACTGGTTAGCCGTTACAACATCATCTTATCAGTGTGCCTAATCGGCTACATTCTGCTAGTAGGCCCAACGAGCTTCATCATTGATGGCTACCTACAAGGTATGGGCGAAATGGTGGATAACTTCATCCCAATGGCACTGTACCGCCAAGATACAGCGTGGCTAGGTGGCTGGACGGTATTCTTCTGGGGTTGGTTCTTAGGCTATGGTCCGATGATGGCGATCTTTATTGCTCGTATCTCACGTGGCCGTACGATTCGCCAAATGATCGTTTCTATCAGCATCGTTGCACCGCTAGTAACATGTTTTTGGTTCAGCATCGTTGGTGGTAGTGGTCTAGCGTTTGAATTAGAGAACCCAGGCGTAATTTCTAGCGCGTTCGAAGGCTTTAACCTTCCTGCTGTGCTACTGGCAATTACCGCTCAACTGCCGTTCCCTACTTTGATTGCGATTCTGTTCCTTATCCTTACGACCACGTTCATCGTGACAACAGGTGACTCGATGACTTACACCATCAGTGTGGTAATGACAGGCACTACAGAGCCAAACGCAGCCGTACGTACCTTCTGGGGTATCATCATGGGTGCAGTAGCTATCGCGCTTATCTCAATGGGTTCTGGCGGTATCTCTGCCCTACAGTCGTTCATTGTGATCACAGCCGTTCCTGTATCGTTTATCTTGTTACCGTGTTTATGGCACGCACCGAAGATCGCGAAACAGATGGCCAGAGATCAAGGTCTCGCTTAATGCCTAATCCGATTTAGTTTCGGATAACCTAGAACACTAAAAAGCCACTCAAGTGATTCACCTGAGTGGCTTTGTTGTATTTATAACGTTCTATAAGGTTGTTGGTACCAGTATCTTCAATTACTGGAATTTTTCACCTGCAGCAACCATAAACGACATCTCAACCAATAGTTCTGGGTTGGCCAGTTCAGCTTTTACACATGCACGGCTTGGCGCGCTGCCCTCAGGGAACCACGAGTCCCACACTTCATTCAATGCATCAAAGTTAGCAAAATCTGTTAGGTAAATCGTTACCGACAATACGCGAGATTTGTCACTGTCTACCAAGCTCATCATTTCTTCAGCTTGATCAAAAATTTGCTGAACCTGACTCTTAATTCCTGCCGTTGTATCCGTCTCTGGTACCTCAACAAAACTTGCGATGCCATTAAATACAGTTACATCTGACCAACGTTTGGTCGGGTTAATTCTATGGATTTTCACGGTCAATTCTCTTCTTATAATTAGGGATTTACGTCAACGTAATCTAATCCAAATTCCTAATATTGAAAACATAAATTAGAAAGCTCTGCCTCTCCAGTGAGATCACCATTCTCTTATGGACGGCATTCAACTCGTGCCGACACCACAATTGAAGAGTCTGTCTTCCTCTCAACTTCAAAACAACCACCAGAGCTTGAAAGCTGACGAACTGAAAGCTTGTCTTTCCCTAGCTTATCAAACCAATATGGAGCCAGTGAACATTGTGCCGAACCTGTTGCTAAATCCTCCGAAATACCGATTTTCGGAGCAAAATAGCGCAGAACATAACTGTCATCTGAGCTTTTGGCTGTCACCATCACTGCATGCAGATCTTTAATTTTTTTATACAATTCAAAGTCAGGCGAAAAATTCTTTACGGCTTCCTCTGATTCCAAAATCAGCACTAAATCTCTTGTAGAAAAAGCTTCGACAACAGATTGATTTAAAGCCGCCAAATCAATAGAAACATCGTGTAACTGCGAGTAAGGTTTACCCTTCCAGCTTGGCAGCTCTATTTGAGACAAGCCTTCCTTTCTAGAAATCACGACCTGTCCATAATCACTATTTAGGGTAACCTCATTGAACTTATACTTTTCGATCAAACTAGTGCCTGCAGCCAAACTTCCGTGACCACAAAGGTTTATCTCACCATCTAAGGCAAACCAACGAATATCGAAAGCATTCCCTGATTTCACGACGAAAGCTGTGATTGGCAGTGTGAGTTGATGCGTTACTTCCAGTAATTCCGAGTCGGCTAACCATTGGCCAAGTTCTACGACCCCACAAGGGTTACCTTTCGCTGACTCCCCACCAAATACATCATATATAAGCGCTTTGATAACCTATCTCCTTATTCTGTCATCTAAAGCTCTCATTAAAAGCTCTAGTTTCTTTTTCTTTACACAAATCATTAGCATAGAGAACACCAAAAGTTGCCAAGCATTATGATTCATACAGAAAACTAATACTCTCATAGCGAAATTAATTTTGCACTAGTGCGGTCATATTCAGGGATTTTATTAAATGGAGTACTTTTATGCATGTTCAAACCTATGATTTAAAACAGAGTAATGTCGGATACAACCTAGGCGTGATTGGCGTAGCATTAGTGTTAGCTTGGATTGGTATTTACAAATTTACACCAACTGAAGCGATGCTTATAGAACCGCTAATCGCAAACCACCCAGCAATGAACTGGCTTTACAATCTGTTCTCGGTACAAGCTGTGTCTAACATGGTGGGTGGTGCAGAGATCATCGTCGCGATTGGATTGATCGTTGGATTTAAGAAACCGACAATTGCTTTCTACTCAGGCATTGCGGCAGCGGCTATCTTTGTTGTGACACTCAGCTTCCTAATTACAACGCCAAACGCTTGGAAAGTATCGGATGGCATCTTAGTCACTAACTTCTTCCTAGTGAAAGATATTCTATTTTTGGCGATCGCGATTAGCGTAATCGAACGTAACAAATCTCAGAAGTAACCGTAAATCTATAAGTGGCCGAAACTAGAAGTAACCTTAAACCTGAAAATAAAAAGGCTCGAAGCTGGCTAGAAGGACGCTGCCAGCTTCTAATATATAAGGCGATAATCTAGATAATAAAGTTTAATTAAAATAACAAGTTAAGATATTAATTAACTTCGTAGAATAAATGCACTCTATAACAAAAACTCGAACTCTTGAGACGCCTTGGTCGGCAATATCTCGATTACTTCATACTTAGCGATATTCTCTCGTAGAAAGGGATCCTCGGTCAAAATCATGTCTAACTGTTCCCTGTTACTAAGCGTGGATAAAATAACACCACCAGTTCGAGGGTTCTTACGACCCGACAACTGAAAGTGCCCGAGTTCATACTGCTTGTTTAAAAACTCAACATGTTCTGGAATGAAGCGATCTACTTCTTCCAAAGGCACTTGGTATTCAAGAGAAACAATAAACATAATCTTTCCTTACTATAAGATGAGTTAACATTGAAAGTATTCAGTTACACAGATAACGCTTTGCGATAATAATGAGCATCTTGAGCCTTCCCTTTGAACACGGCGTAACTTTCAACGCGTTCAACTAAATCAAATCCTGTATTGGATAATATTTTATTTGAGCCGACATTACCCACTAACGCATAGGCATCAACATATTTAAGGGATGAGTGCTCGGCCAAGTAGATAAGTAACTTCCTCACCGCGTTAGACGCAATACCCTTAGAACCAAAGGAATGACCTACTCGATAACCTAGTTCTCCACTTCCAGCGTTCTGGTCGATATCACGAACATTGATTCGCCCACAAATAGTGCCATTAGCGTCTTTGACCAACATAGGAATCATCTCTCCATTGTCATACTCTGTTAGAAAGCTTGTGATTTGCTCGACAACACCCGTATTAGAATAGAAACGGTCTTCCCGAGCTGGAACAAATTGCTCAAACCATTCTCTGTTTTCGATTTCAAATTCCAATAAAGCACTAACATCGCTTGGGTGAAGTACGTGTAAAAATACATCCATAATCAATACTCTGTCGCTTATCTAAAAAGCCGCACCTTATGATTCATACAGCTCAGCTTGTCTTATGAATCTAAAGTAAGTCTCTTAACTTCTTAGCAGGGTTGCCTGCATAAATACCTTTCTCAGTGATGTCTTTTGTCACCACACTGCCCGCGCCGATTACCACCCCTTCGCAAACACTGACAGGCAACACTGTCGCATTAGAACCGATGGTAACGTTATTTTCGATAACGGTACGTCCCCAACTGTCTGGGTTTGGATCTGGTTTGCCATCTTTGAACAAGTCATTGGCAAACATCACCCCGTGCCCAACAAAGCAGTCACTTCCGATAGTCACATACTCGCAAATAAAGGTGTGAGATTGAATCTTACTTCTCTCGCCTATCACGGTGTTCTTTTGAATCTCAACAAAAGGGCCAACGAACACATCATCTTTAAGCTCACAGCCATAAACGTTGCTTGGTTCGATGATCGTGACATTCTTGCCACAGGTAATGTCAGTAATCTGTACCTTTAACACTCTTGGACTTGCCATACTTCACTTCTTATCGACGTTAGCGTCACAACTCTACATAAGCGATTGTGCCGTAACCATTTAAGCACAAGCAAGTTGGAGTAGAGAGAGTTGGCAGTGGATCAAACATTCCACGAGTCTGTTTACTAAAACAACCCAACCAGCAAAACTGACAATAACACTCCACTGATAAAACTTGGGGCATGAAATGGGCGAGCTTTAGATTTTACGTACTCTTTCTGAAGATCTTCTTGATAAGTTTTAACAGCGAGTTCTTTTACGTAGTTATTTTGCATAATAAGCTCCTTCTTAATCAGTAAGAGAAGCTTAAGACTTGAAGTTAGGTTGAGGTAAAGTGAAAATTCAAATTAATTGAACACTTTATTTCGCAAGACCTTCTAATGTTCATTAGTCTAGAAGTTTAAGTGACAGACAAGAAGACTAGAGCTGAGATCGGTACACACACAACTCACGATCTTCGCCATGAATTTTGCGTATCTGTTTCTCGACGAATTCGACGCCGAGCTTGCAGATAACTGACTCTGAGCGTTTATTTTCAGACAAGTGCATCACTTCCAGCCCTGTTAATCCCAAATGAGCTTTACTATGTTCCACTAGCGCAGAAGAAGCTTCATACGCGATACCCTGTCCCCAAAACGGAACACCAAGCCAATAGCCAAGAATACCAACACCATCGACTAAACTAGGAAAGCTAACCGCACCAATGATCTCATCGTTACCTTTAAGAGTTATCGCATAAATCACACCCTTTCCTTCATTAAAGAAAGACTCGTGCGTGTTAATCCATTCGATCGCCATATTGGTTTTGTATGGATGAGGGATCGCTGCCGTCATATCCGCAATCACTTTCTCACCCGCTAGTTCAGCGACGCGCTTGCTATCACTCAACCTAAATGGCCTTAAGATTAATCGTTCTGTGATAATGTTCTGCTGCATAACCTTTCCCTCACCTATCGCCTTATAACGACTATTCAATAATGACTCTGAAGACATCGTTATTCACACCGCCAACATCTACTAACTCTCCCGGTTTCATTAGAAGCGAGGTGTTCAGCTGTCGTGTTGAACGTGGCTCTTTTGTTTCTCGAATCACTAACATATCGACAAAGTAGCCTGAGTCTTGCTTTGATATTGCGCCCGAGAAAGTAACACTCTCTTTTCTATTGGCTAGCACCGAATTAAATGTTTTATCCTCTAAAACACCTGCAGAGATGGATGTATCACCATAAAATAGCGTGATGGTTGTTGGGTCGGGAACCAACTCTTGATTGGACGAACACCCTATTAGGGTAAGGCATAGCAGTAAAATGGCTCGAAATTGCATAAGCTGGTTTTCTTTCTTACGTTAAGCGTCTGTTTTTCATATTAAAACACTTCGACTTAATAATCACCATATGTCGGGTCGAAGCTTGGTTATATTGCTTCGAATAAGTTGTGTAGCGAGGCTTGGGATTGGCAGTATCTGTGGTGAGTTAGCAGATCAGACCGCCGGCTTATGTTTCGACTCAATGTTTAAGAGCTAAAGCTGGGATCTGATCGCTATTATCGAGAAAGGTGCAATTAATTTAAGCAACGACGTCTTGTGGAGGTGTACCTTCACAGTTAGAAACGACAGCATCAATTTGCACTAAAGCATTCATTGGAATTTCTGAAACCCCGACTACCGTTCTTGCAGGCAGCTCAGCATTAAAGAATGTGGTGTAGATTTCGTTTACCGCATCAATATCTGAAATATCCTTAAGTTGAATATTAATTTTCACCGTATCGTCCATGCTATGGTCAACGCTTTCAATTATCGCCTTAATATTTTTTAAACATTGCTCAGCTTGTTCTTTTGCCCCACCAGCAACAATTTCATTTGTTTTCGGATCTAAAGGTAATTGTCCTGAAATATGATTGTAGTGAGAGAAAGCAACAGTATGCGAATAAGGCATGAATGGTGCTGAAACAGTATTATTGGTTTCAATAACCAGTAAGCGAGTGTCTTCTGGTAATTGCGGCGGTGTACCGTCGCCATGTGAAACGGATGTATCAATTTGAATTAAAGCACCCATTGGTAATTCAGCTGCGTTAACAACGGTACGAGCAGGAACGTAGCTTGGGAAGAATTTAGCACATACTTCATTTACCACTTCCGCATCTGCGATATTTTTTACGTAGATAGTCGTTTTAACCACATCATTCATGAAATGTCCGATGCTTTCTAAAATAGCTTTAATGTTTGATAGACATTGGACCGTTTGCGCTTCGATACCACCATCAACCAACTCACCTGTGGTTACATCTATCGGTAACTGAGCTGAAAGATTGTTATAGTGAGAAAAAGCCGCAGTCTGCGTGGACACAGCACTTTGAGGCGCATTATCCGTATTTCTTGATACCTTAACTAATGCGCAAGGTGCTTGTGGTTTAGTGCCTTCGCCGTTTGAAATAAGAGCATCCATTTGAACTAAAGCGTCACTGTTCGGCAACGCAGCGACACCCACGACTGTACGTGTCGGAAGGCTGTTGTTAAAGAAGCTTTTGTAAACTTCATCAATAGCATCGATATCAGAAATATTCTTAACGAAAACATTAATCTTCACGACATCATCCATAACATGGTTGATGCTTTCAACAATCGCTTTAATATTATTTAAGCATTGCGTTACTTGGTCTTTAATATCACCGATGACTATCTCACCCGTTTTAGGGTCAATCGGAAGTTGAGCAGAAAAGTTATTATAATGAGAAAAAGCGACCGTTTGTGTAGATACAGAATTAATTGGTGCGTTTTCAGTATTTCTTGAAATTTTAATGATATCGCTACTCATCGGAATTATCCTTTTAATAATATAGGCATACGTATTTATATTTAACAATCGTATTGGAAAGAATGATTAAAGTAGCGCCATGTTAAGTGAATTATTTTAGGGTAAACGTGATATCCATCAGACTCTCAGTTGACTATAAATCAGCAAGTTACAGAATAATTAGTCATCAAACGACTAATTATCCGTCATACTAGGCTTTATCAACTGCTAAATTCTCTTTAATTTTAAGTCTATTCAATAATCCTGAATACTCTCTCTGAGAATACGGTGAGTAATTCCCGAAATTTAGATAATATTTGATAGGTTGTTCACACTAAAACTTCGTTACTAGCTGAATTAGTGAGTTTCTCCCCTATACCGTGCATAAACTCTTAGGCTATTTAATTAATTATTTCACCGGACTCATTACACATAAATCCGGTTAATAATATATTCAAAAATCCAATACCAACAAACTGACAATGCCTATAATTAGATACATTTACTCATATATTTAAACAAGTGAGAGGTTTAGGATTGCCTCGTAAACCTATACTAAATAGTAAAAGTGAGGTTATGTGATATAAAAACGGCGCCAAGGTTTAATTATTGACACCATAACCATAGTTTATGTTGCTCATTCTAAGGAAGAATTTCGATTGAGTTCAGTATTACTTCATCTAAGTCCCTCAAAGACTCGTTCGAATCAACCGACTCAAGATAAAATACTGCGTTAGTCTTTTTAGTTGATAGAAGCCTGATAGATGTAAAAGGGCTACTTGTATTCTGAAACTGGTACTTTAACTCCGTAAATCCATCATTTCTTACAAAAGTGGTAGAAACATCTGCATCATTGCTCAATAACTCATATAACGAACTTGATAGCGACAATAGCTGCTCTCTTGATCCCAAAGGTATTGAATAATACTCTGTCGAGATACTGAGCCTATTCAGGCCGTTAGGAGAACTGTAGATTTGAATACTCTTATCATTTGACTGATATTCTGATACCCAAGAAGGCGGAATATCGACTTGGTATTGTGAAAACGCAATTGAGTCAGCAAAAACCAATGTGGATACAAAAGCTTGTAGTAAGACAATAATACCTCTCATCTGAACTCCAGTTTAATTGTAATTTAGAAGAACTAAACCGCTCTTGGAGTAGTATTGAAGTGGCGCTTAAATTCGCGGCTGAATTGAGATGGACTGGAGTAGCCGACTCGGCGTGCAGCATCGCTAATTCGTAGACCTTCTAGTTGAATCAGTTCTTTGGCTTTGTTAAGCCTGACCTTCTTCAAATATTGAAGCGGTGATTCAAAAGTGACATTACGAAACGCATTGTGGAAGGCAGACACACTCATGTTGGCTTCGTCGGCAAGCGATTGAACAGTAATAGTTTGGTCGTACTCTTCATGCACTTTAGATAGTGCTTTAGCGACACGTGCGTAATGGCCGTCATGATGAGCCAAATCAAACAGCACTCGCCCTTCTGAACCGGTTAAGGCACGGTAGACAATTTCGCTGACCATGGCATCACCCAATATGTTGGCTTCGATGTCGCAATGCAGCATTTTCACCAATCGAGTAAAACTTTCTAGCATTTGCTCTTCCATCGGCGTGGACTCTAAGCCGCTAGAATTCTGTTTGTGCTTATTGCAGTAGCTCTCAAGAAAGCCTTGGTCTTCTAACTTTTTTACCAAGCTGTGCAGGCGTTGAGAGTCAATGTTGATAGATAAACCAAGCAATGGTTCACCATTAACAGGCAAGGCCTCACACTCCAACGGCATTGGCACACCTACTACAAGGTAATCACCAGCTGCGTAAGTGACTGGGCGTTCGCCAATATAGATGTTCTTTTTACCTTGCCCCAGCATTATGATGCCAGATTGGTAAGTAAAAGGCTGGCGCTGATTGCCGCCGCTGCTTCTATATAACCACACGCCGTCAATTTCTGTTTCTCTGATCCCTTCAAGATCATCCCAACCTTTGTGTTCAACGTAAGACTGTAATAACTGCGCGAGTTCTTTCATAAGTGGCGACTTTCCATTCCAAGTGCTAAGAGTATGTAAGCTAAAGCAGAGGAAGAATATCAATTTTGTAGAAATAGGCAATTTATTTGGAGAAACAGCCCTTCATTACCCCGAATGACTGTACTAATATGCAAATATAGAAATTGAGCAATAAACCAAAATAACAAATTTAGCTTTACACAAGGAATCTCTAATGCAATTCACTTATGTTAACCCTACAGTTATCCACTTCGGCCAAGGCCAAATCAACGCTATCAGCCAAGCGGTTGATACTTCTAAGAAAGTGCT
Organism: Vibrio sp. G-C-1; assembly: GCF_021728015.1. NCBI lineage: Bacteria > Pseudomonadati > Pseudomonadota > Gammaproteobacteria > Vibrionales > Vibrionaceae > Vibrio > Vibrio sp. G-C-1. The sequence continues at coordinate 217,119 of NZ_JAKKCR010000004.1, forward strand.
AGTCATCTACGGTGGCGGTTCAATCAAAAGCAACGGTGTTTACGACCAAGTTGTAGCTTCTCTAAAGGATCACGCTTGGATTGAGTTCGCAGGTGTTGAAGCTAACCCAACGAAAGAGACGCTAGATAAAGCCGTCGCTCTTGTTAAAGAAGAAAACGTAGAATTCATTATCGCTGTGGGCGGTGGTTCGGTAATCGACGGTTCTAAATACGTTGCTGCAGCGGCTAAATACGACGGCGACGGTTGGGATATCCTAGCGGGCAAACACCAAGTAACTGAAGCAACTCCTATTGGTGCAATACTGACACTTCCTGCGACAGGTTCTGAATCTAACATGGGTGCGGTAATCACTCGTAAAGAGACTCAAGAGAAACTGGCATTCATGAACCCTGCGGTACAGCCTAAATTTGCGGTTATGGACCCAGACGTAATGAAGTCTCTGCCAGAGCGCCAACTGATCAACGGTCTAGTTGATGCATGGGTTCACGTATGTGAGCAATACATCACAATGCCAACAGACGCGATGGTTCAAGACGGTTACGCAGAAACACTGCTTAAGAACCTACTTGTACTGGGTAAGCAATACGACGAGCGTGACAACGACGCATGGCGTGCAAACCTAATGTGGACTGCAAACCAAGCGCTTAACGGCCTGATTGGTACGGGTGTTCCTCAAGATTGGGCAACACACATGATTGGCCATGAGTTCACAGCACTATGGCACGTAGACCACGCACGTTCTCTTGCGATTGTTCAACCTTCACTACTTCGTAATCAAATCGAAGCGAAGCGTGGCAAGCTAGAGCAAATGGGTCGCAACGTATTTGACCTAGAAGCGGGTGCTGATTTAGCCGAGCGTACAATCGCGGCAATCGAAGCCTTCTACCACAGCCTAGACGTTCCAACCATGTTCGACGGTTACGAAGCAACGAAAGCGGCAGCAATCGACAACGTTGTTGCTCAACTTGAATCACACGGTTACCTGCAACTTGGCGAAAACCAAGCAATCACGCCAGAGAAAACGCGTGAGATTTTAGAGTCTGCTATTCACTAAGAATTGCTAAAGTAGAGAGAAAGCAAAGGCAATGGTCACACAAAGATGATTTTTTACATCTGACTGAACCCATTACTTATTTCTTTCGTACAAACAAAGCAGCGTTCATTTTGGGCGCTGCTTTTTAATTTGCCCTACAAGATGCTATTAAATTCTCATAAGTCCTTAATTTTATGTGCATTCAGATTTCTATATTGGTAAGGTAAACCTGTCTCTTTACTAGGTATGAACAACGATTTGAACAATCTCAAGGAAATGGTTAAGTTTAAGTCACTTAACAAGTGGTATGGTGATTTTCATGCCCTAAAGGATATCGATTTAAATATTGAACAAGGAGAGATAGTGGTGATTTGCGGGCCATCAGGTTCGGGTAAATCAACCTTAATCCGTTGTATCAATCAGCTAGAACCTTTCGAAAGTGGCGAGCTTTGCGTGTTAGAACAAGTACTTCCGAGTAAATTTAACACACCTGGCCAAGTCGGAATGGTGTTTCAGCATTTTCATTTATTCCCCCATCTTACCGTGCTTGAAAACCTAACTCTGTCGCCGATTCGTACGCTGAAAAAAAGCAAACGAGAAGCTGAGAAGATTGCAATGCACTATCTCGAGCGCGTACACATCGCTGAACAAGCCAACAAATACCCAGTGCAACTTTCTGGCGGTCAGCAACAACGTGTAGCTATCGCCCGTTCGCTGTGCATGAAGCCTGAATTACTGCTTTTTGATGAACCGACTTCAGCGCTTGATCCGGAGATGATCAACGAAGTGCTCGACGTGATGGTTGAACTGGCGAGCGAAGGTATCACCATGGTGTGTGTGACACACGAAATGGGCTTTGCGAAACAAGTGGCCGACCGCGTTATCTTCATGGATGAAGGACAAATTGTGGAATCGAATACGCCACAAGCGCTCTTTGAAAACCCTCAACATGAACGTACTCAAGCGTTCCTAAATCAGATCCTGACTTATTGATGTTGATTCGAATTATTAAACCCGCCCTATCTGCTTTGGTACAGATTGTTGTACTGGTGGCTGCTGTTGTTTGGATTCTCGACTCTGGTGCACAAACCATGGGATACAGCTGGCAATGGGAGCGTGTGCCGGACTATATTGCTTTCTATGAAGATGGTGAATGGTGGCCTGCAGAATTAGTTGAAGGGCTGCTGGTTACCATCAATATCTCTTTGATTTCTTTGGTTGCTACGCTGGTCATTGGTTTAACGACAGCGCTGTTGAGAAACTCAAATTCTGTGGTTGGACGCACCTTAGCCACCAGCTATGTTGAGTTGATTCGTAACACGCCGTTATTAGTACAAATTTATTTGCTCTATTTTGTATTTGGCCCCGTATTAGGGCTCGATCGCTTTAGCACTGCCGTTTTAGCCTTGGCACTTTTCCAAGGCGCTTATACCGCCGAGATATTTCGTGCCGGTTTAAATGGTATTGCGAGAGGACAATTTGAAGCAGCTCAATCCTTGGGCTTATCAAAGACCTATACTTACTGGGATGTGATTCTTCCTCAGGTGGTGCAACGCACCTTGCCACCTTTGACCAATGAAGTGATCTCTCTTATTAAAAACTCTTCAATTGTGAGTGTCATGGCTATTTTTGACCTGACGACTGAAGCCAGAAACATCGTTTCTGAAACCGCGATGCCATTCGAGATTTGGTTCTCTGTGGCGATCATTTATCTTGCTCTTACACTTTCACTTTCTGCCGTTGCTGCTTGGCTTGAGCATAAGCTCGGGGCTAACTGGCGAACACAATAAGGATTTATCAGCATGAAGCTATTTAAAACCGCGATTACAGCCCTACTTGCGCTTGCCGTAAGTTTGCCTGCACTTGCTTCTGAAACGCCTAACCTCGATAAAATCAACGAACGTGGCTCACTGCGCGTTGGTATGTCGACATTTGTTCCTTGGGCGATGCGTAACAAACAAGGCGATCTCGTTGGCTTTGAAATCGACGTGGCGAAACGCCTTGCCGAAGATTCTGGTTGGAAAGTCGAATTTGTACCTACGGCATGGGACGGTATTATCCCTTCTCTATTATCGAAGAAGTTTGATGTGATCATCGGCGGTATGTCTATCACTGAAGCTCGTGCTAAAAGCGTATTGTTCACTGAACCTTACTCGCACTCTGGCGTTCAACTGGCGGCTAATAAAGAGCTAGCGGAAGGTTTTACTCAGATCTCTGATTTTGACTCTCGCCGTGTAAAAATTGCAGCACGTCGGGGAGCATTCACAGTTCAAGTCGCTCGTGAAACCTTCCCTAAAGCGAAAGTTCTACAGTTCGATGACGATGCTCAAGCATTCCAAGAAGTGTTGAACGGCAACGCACACGCGGTTATCGCGTCTAGCCCGAAACCAGAACACGAAACGATCAAAAATGCAGACACGCTATTTATTCCATTTGAAGAGCGTCTATCAAAAGGTAACGAAGCATTTGCAGTTCGCCTAGGTGAAACTGACAAGGCAGAATTCTTCAACGAATGGATCAAAGCACGTACTGAAGACGGTTGGTTGAAAGAGCGTTACGAGTACTGGTTCTCTACTCTAGATTGGCAAGACCAGATTGCTCAAGGTCAGTAATCAGAACTTTTGCTGGTGAATCGAGGCAGTGCGTTGTCTGCACTGCCTCGATTCGGCAACTTGATTCGCTTTATTGATGATTTAAAACTCAACAAAACAGCCTACTAATTATTATTGTTTAAACAGGAATGACGTGAGTAGTACTAGCGCATTGACAACACCTAAGCCCAACGTTCATATGAAGCCTTGGTATCAACGCCTTAACCTTTTGGATGGCGTGTTACTCGCTGTCATGTGTGTGTTTGCAGGCTGGCTTTATTATCGCTCTGCTGTTGGTATTAACTACCAATGGCGCTGGGAAGATGCGTTTACCCTGATTTTTATTCCGCCTTCTCAAGGCAGTATTCCCTATTTTTTCCAAGGCTTGATCGCAACGCTGCGCTTAAGTTTATGGAGTATGGTGTTAGCACTCTCTTTTGGCACATTGTTAGGTGTGGCAAGACACTCAAAGATCGCTTTCTTCAAAACACCGGCACTGATTTTCATTCAGTTGGTTCGTAATATTCCGCCGCTGGTGTTTGTCTTTATCTTTTACTTCTTTGTTTCTAACCAGCTGATCCCATTGCTTGGTTTAGAAAGCATTTTACGTGAACACAACGGCGAGATTAATGCAGTTCAAGATTTCCTGTTCGGCCCAGCTAACCTTTGGGAAAACTTGGCGTCTGGTGTTATCTGTATTGGCTTGCTCTCTTCTGCTTATATTGCTGAAGTAATTAGAGCTGGCTTAGAAGGTATTCCTAAAGGCCAATGGGAAGCGGCCGATTCACTCGGTCTGTCTGCATTGTCTAAGTATCGATTTGTAGTCGGCCCGCAAGTATTAACGGCCATTACACCGCCATTGGCTGGCCAAGCAATATCTTTGGTTAAAGACACGTCGATTGTGTCTCTGATTTCTATCCAAGAGATGACGTTTGTTGGTACTGAGATGGCAAACTCTTCAGGTTTGATCTTTGAGATCTGGCTCATTGTTGGCTTCGTATATTTTGCTTTGTGCTTTGCGCTTTCACGTCTTTTCAAAGTGATTGAGCAGCGCTCTAGTGCCTATCTCAACCATCAATAACACCACCAATCAAAAATACGAATTCACCAGACTATTCATCGCCCTTATCAATTTCACCTGATTGGTTTAAGCTATTGAACAATCAGGATTTATCCCTTCATATTTCTTCTTAGAAACACAGCAAAATGCTCGCCTAATCACTATACTTAACGTATCGAACTACGTTGATTCTTCTCAAGGACATCACTCAACATGGACAATCATAAAGAAAGAGCTTTTTACGCCGTTGTTGGCGCATTGGTTGGAGACGCTGCTTCAATGGGGCTGCACTGGCTGTATGACCAAGAGAGGATCTTACACGTGGCTGGTTTTGAGCCTGAATTTCGCTCACCGAATCGGTTCGATTATCAAGACAAAGGCTACTTTGCGCACCAAGGTAAAACCGCAGGTGAGCAATCGCAATATGGTGCTCAGTTATTGGCGATGGTCGACAGCTTAGTCGACAACCAAAAATACGATGAAGCGAACTATATTCAACATTTCCGCTTCTGGTTTGATTTTGGCGGCAGTTGGCAAGGCTACATTGATAAAGCGACGCGCATGAGTTTGCTGAACATCCATCAATTAGAACTAGAGGACGCCCCGATTACTGCCTGTGGCGCAGACGATACGCAACTTCCCGCAGTCTCGAAGATCATCCCATTGGTGGCGTGTACTTACACCTCTCACACTTTGCCAGCCATGGTAGAGAGTGCGGTGCGAGTCACTAACAATAACGACAAAGCAGTGGAGTGGGCGCAAGCCATCACCCTATTGGTTCAAGCGGCAATTCAAGGCAACTCGCCCTTGCAGTCGGTAGAAATGGTGCGACAAACCTGCAGCAGATTTATACACGATCAAATCGATGAAGCATTGGCTGAACCTGAGCTTTCGATTACAGATGCCGCGAAGAAGTTCGGATTGCATTGTGAACTGAGTGCCGCATTTCCCATGCTGATTCGCATCATTGCGGGTGCTCAGAGCTATAAGCAAGGTATTCGAGACAATATCTTATGTGGCGGTGACAGCTGCGGGCGTGCGATTGTTATTGGCGCGGTATTAGCGGCGTGTTTCTACGAAGAAGATGGTGGAATTCCAACCGAATGGCTAAAACAAGTCGAACTCAATGGCGGTGTGCTGTCTTTGCCTATTGAATGACTCCCACAATAACGAACAAGGCAAAAGCGCCTTTCTTGCTCAAGAGCTCGAAAGGCGCTTTTCTTTTCACTAGCCACCTAAAGTAATCATTAAAAGTAATCACTAAAAGTAATCACTTAAAAGAATGACTTAAATGAATGCTTAAACGACTGACTTAAAGGAATAGCTTCAGTTTTGGTCAATAAACTTTGCGGATCCCTACGACCGCCAGTTTATTGCGCTAACCAACCCTGAGAACTAGAACCTTCTCTAGAACTGATACGCAGCGGAAAGCTTGTAGTTACGACCTGGTTCATAGTCATCCAAGGTAAATCCTCTAGCCGTGCCCGAACGAGACGCGTGTGAGGTGTATTGCTCATCAAACACGTTATCGATACCAAAGGTGACAGACAATCCATCCACATTTGATGGCACCCACTGAGCATACAGATTATGAACGTCATAGCTTTCTTTGATCGGCTGACCATCGAATACATTGTCTTCGTCTTTAACAAACATTGAATTCCAACCGAAAATCGTTTCCAACGCTTCAGATTGATAGTCCAGTGTTAGCGTGATGCTGTCGCCCATATCAATACTGCGTCCATTGCCACCCGCGACAGCGCCGCCTGTGTCTTTGTTTTTAGTATCTGAACGAGCATAAGAAAGCTTGCTGTTAAACATCTCGTAACCATAAGACAAGCTCGCCTCAAAACCCTTTATCTCGACATCACCTAAGTTGTAAATCAAGTAACTCTGGTTTGCGGGTTGATACTCTTCGGTAATGTAATCATCAATATTGGTTTGGAATACAGTTAGGTTTGCGCCAATAAAGTGATTATCTAAACGTTTATCGAAGCGCACACCACCTTGGGTGTTCTGCCCTGTTTCAGCCTTAATGTCGTCAGCTAAGAACGCTGCGTCTTGGTAAGCAATAAAGGTCTCCATCAACTCGGGTCCTTTGAACAGCGAACGGGTGCTCGCGAACAGCATCCAATCTTGGGTCACGTCCCATTGCGTTGCCAACGACCATGTTACGTCGTCAAAGTCATCGTTTCCTGTTTCGGCTTTACGCTGGTAATCATCAAAACGAACACCTGCAGTGATCGAAAAGGCTTGAGTAAAGTAGAACTGGTCTTCAACAAAAAGTGCGGTAGAAATTGCTGACTCATCCATAAACTTACTGCTGCCGTAATAGCTGCTCGATGACTTGTCCATGTAGTCAAAGCCATAAGTCGCGATATTATCAAACGACATCAGGCGATAGTCCGATTGGAACTTAGCATTCAGGCCAAAGTTTTGGTTTTTCGCCGTATTGTGAGATAAGCGGTTCGATGGCCAACGCGGTGCCATAACACTTTCATCACGCTGAATCTCGGTCTCTGTGTTGTACAGAGTGACGTTACCTTGATGACTTTCGCCACGTAGCTCATAACTTGCCGTAATAGTGTCACGGTCATAATCAGTTGGAATCAGGATGTCGCTAGACAAGCCTTCGTTAGCACCACCTGACATATCTGGACGTGGGCTGTAATCACCACTATCACGATACAGATCATAAGAGAGTTCAAAGCGGTGTAAGTCACTTGGCTCAAAACCGATCTTACCGAGAATGTTGTAAACATCGCCTTCTGACCCAAAGGTTTCATTACCGGCGCCGTCTTCGAAGTTATCACGACTCATGTAGTGACTGTAAAGCATGGCATCGACGTTATCTGACAACAAACCATACACAGTGAGTGAACCTTGCTGGCTTGCGTTGGTTGCGTAGCCGCCATAAACACGAGCGCCAAAACTCTCGTCATAACGAAGCAGGTCTTTGGCATCTTTGGTTTCAAACAGTACTGAGCCACCTAACCCATTTTGCGTCACCGAGTTATTACCCACTTGAATATCCGCCGACTTCAATATGTCTGGGTTTAGGGTTAAGTTACCGATATGGTGAAACATATTTGCGTGTTGAGAAGCACCATCCAGTCGAATATCTAAGTCAGTTTCACTCAAGCCACGAATAGTAATTCGTTGGTTGACCGAGTGCGTTCCCCCAACATCAACACCAGGGATTTCACGCAGCAGATCTGACATATGGTCAGCTTGCTTGAGTGACATGTCATCGGCAATGATCGATTCAGTGTTGCTTGATACTCTCGTTCCCCACACCACGACTTCATCAAAGTGCGATGTGTTCTCTTCTGCAGTTACAGTGCTGCTAAACGCGCTGGCAATAGCAATACAGAGGGCTGAAAGCTTGATTGTTGAGCTGACGGGGCTTTCCATAAATTCAATCCTAGATGTAAATGATAATAATTCTCAAATATGATAGAGTTGTAATTTATAAATGCACAGATGATTTGCTTATGCAAAAACGCACAGATGTTATGAGGAACGGTCAAATGGGTGAAGTAACATCAAAGCAGACTAAACTTGCCGAAACGGCTGTGGCAAAAGCAAATGTAATCGCCAAAAAGTCGACATTTACTAAGAAAATAGCCCTGACCAAAAAGCTAGAACAGACGGAAAAGCAGATCATCGTGACGCAAGGCCAAACCAAGCAAACGTCACTTGCTGAGGGGAAATTCCTTTCTTACCAATACAATGACCAGATTTTTGTACATGGCGGTCGTTGTGTTGAATTGGTCGACAGCAACATCGTATCGACCGCCCACTCCGCCATCCTGATTACGATTCTTCTTGAGGGAAAACTCACCTTTGGTTACGACGATCTCGAGTTCGATCTCGATGCCAGTACAGGGCCACAAGGTGTGGTGGTGAACCTTGCCAAGCCTGCCAACTTTAGACGTTCTTTAATCCAAGGTAATAAGATAAATAAGATCAACATCTTGGTTAAGCCGCAATGGGTCGAGCCTCGTTTAAGTGACCACTGTTCTAGCAAATCATTCCTAGATTCACACAAAGCGTTTTACGAGTTAGAGCTAAACCCTGACATCATTCAATTAACGAACATATTAACCAGCCAAGCGACACCAACTAATTTTCAAGACAAGTTAATAGTCGAAACACTCACCCAACAGTTACTTGCACAAACCCTGTCGCAGATGCCGATTCAATGTTGTCAGCTATGTACTTCCGATGATGACCTCACAAATACAGAGAGCACAGATCCAGTCATCGCCTCACACAATACAAACTCGAGTGTAAACCTTGATATGGCCAGTACATCAAAGAGTTTCGATGCCAAGATTGAAGACATCATCAGCTACATTGAAATCAACCTAGATCAACAACTCAGCCTTGAAAGCATCGCGAGTAAGTTCTCGATGAGCATTTCCAATCTTCAGCGTCGATTTAAGCAATCTTACAACCTGACTATTAACGGCTATATCCGGTACCGACGTCTGGATATCGCGCGCCAACACTTAGAGCGTGGCTTGGTTTCAATAACCGAAGCGGCCTATGAAGCGGGTTATCAGCACCCTTCTAACTTCACCAGCGCCTTTAAGAAAACTTTTGGCGTTCCGCCTCAAGATATAGCAGTATAAACTTAATATCTAATGATATAAGAGCGTTGAGTTTTAGCCTTTGGAAGGCTCAAATTACAATCAACCACCTTAATGCTATTATCACCAAGGTGGCCTCTCATTTAACTGTCAGGAAAAATTAACTTCCAGTTGTCGTCGATTGCCTCAGATAAAGAAGGTTCAATAGCTTTTACATACCCCGGCAATGCTTGAATACGAATACTAAAAGATAGATCCTCATCTTGTGTCGCGTAGATTAATTCCGGCGACACTGTTACTGCATTTGCTTCAATAGCTACACTTGTCTCAATATCAATTGAGAGATGCGATTTGCCATCAACTACGTAACCACGTTCTATATTGCATCTAAATTGAGAGAGAACGTAATTTCCTGGTTTAATACCATCAAAAAGTGCATATTCTTTATCTTCATATACAAAAAACCGAAGTGTTTCTGGTTCGACGGTCTCTACTTCACCTTCATTTTCGCGTTGCATATCAAATGTAAATGTTTCGCATGGATAAGTTGAGTCATATTTAGAGATAACGGTTGCAATCGCCAACGCACCATCGCCGTGTGGACTTGCTAAAGTGTTTGTTGAATCGTTTGGAAGTGTTTTACAACCAACTACTGTACTAGCTAGTGCAATAGCTAAAATTTTCTTCATACCAAGCCTTTATGTTTCTTATTAGATATATATGCATTATGAATTATATTAAGAAAAATACTATAAATTTAATCAGTTACACTCAAACTCACACCGAAAATTCTTCTCGCACACGATTTTTTAAAATCGGTGACAATTCATTGCCAATTCCAGTCGATACGTACCACATATAAACAAACTGATCGTTTTGCGAGATGGTTTCGAAGCCAAACCTTAGATACAGATCCCCAACTTGATTACCTTGTAGGTAACAAATTTCGACTGGTTTATTGAGGCTATCAGCCTTAGTTAAGCAATCTTTCAGTACTTGGCTACCGATGCCTCTACCATGATATTCAGGCAGTAAGAAGAATCGGCAAAAATAGAAGTGGTCGCCTTTATCTTGCTGAACTTGCTAATCCCAGCCAAATACGGCTTTGATCGGTTCAAACTCAGCAGCCTTCTTAAGCTCGAACAGAAATTCATAATCTGATGACTGAGCGGGTCTTGCTGAATGCTTCAAACACCTCCAACAATAATTGGCTATGGCTTCATTTTCGTTTAAATCGGGGCACGATAAAACCAACAAATGCTACGCTTAAGTTCTAGTTGGTAACGTAAGACTTCGTGTTTATCTTGCTCTGAATAAAAGGTATTCAGGAATTGTCCACCGCACTTCTCAATCACTTTTTGCGAAGCAATATTGCCCCTATCGCACGCAATAATAGCGCTTTCATTCAATACATGTTGTTGAACCCAAGACAACATACGACTTGCGTTTCCTCACCCCATGCAGAAAACCAACATCTCGCACTCGGCTATGGGCTTTACATGATCGTTCTTCACGGCTTGTGGTTTGGCGTTGTCGTTATGCTGTTTACTTCGAATACATTGCAAAAACATCTATTGAGAGCAAAGAAAAGGCTTAATCAAGCGTGTGGGGTTGGATTGGTATCTTTTGGCTTAGCGCTAGCATTAAAATAACCCGATGGGTCACAGTATCTATGGCAGCAATAAAAGCTGCCATAGTGATGAACTTATTTAGCCTTCAAAGCCACCCACTTCCCATTTATTACTCACTTCGTTCGTTAGTAGATTCTGGAAATGCACAACATCTTGCGATTGCCAAATACCAACGTTTAAAGCAAAAGACCGATCTTCATCTTGAGTCGCTTGAATGAAGTTTGAAGACATCGTTATTGTGTTCGCCTTGATGGTATGTTCAGTTTCTAGGTCAAGACTGAGATACGACCTGCCATCGTTAGCAACAAGGCCACGACGCATATTGCATCGAAACTGAGTTAATACATAGTCGCCCGGTTTGATACCATCAAACAGTGCGTACTTCGTGTCTTCATACACAAATACACGTAAGGTTTGTGGTTCAGAGTTAACTAATTTACCATCAACTTTTTCTTGTATGTCAAACGAAAATGTTTCGCATGGGTAACTTGAGTCGTACTTAGAGATGTTGGTCGCAATAGCTAACGCCCCGTTACCTTGAGGTTCTGACAATGTGTCCGTAGCCGAATTAGGAATACTTTTGCACCCTGAGATACTCGCAGCCGCAGATAACGCAACAATCAGAAACTTATTCATATAAAGCCTTTATTCTTATCAATATAATTATTCGGAGACCCTATCATTAAAAAACCGGACCGAAAACACAGATTCATAAAATATTGATATGGTTGGCATTATTTTATAATTCCACTGACAATTCTCTTATTTACACGACCTCTGTTGGCAGATTATGGCAACTATCTGATAGAGATACAGGCTAAAAGGAATGAGTTCATCTCTATTATTACTAACTATTTGCGACACATATAGACAAACTGATCATTTTGCGAAGTGATTTCGAAGCCAAACCTTAGATACAACTCCCCAACTCGATTACCTTGTAGGTAACAAAGTTCGACGGGTTTATTGAGGCTGTCAGCCTTAGTTAAGCAATCTTTCAGTACTTGGCTACCAATACCTTTGCCATGATATTCAGGCAGTAAGAAGAACCGGCAAAAATAGAAGTGGTCGCCTTTGTCTTGCAGCAACACACTGCCAATCGCTTTGCTTTGATATTCAATGATTTCAGGCCGTTCTTCTGCCCACTCTTCGGCGTGTATATCTCGTTGAATTTGCTCATCCCAGCCAAAAACAGCTTTGATTGACTCAAATTCAGCCGCCTTTTTCAGCTCGAACAGAAATTCATAATCTGATGACTGAGCGGGTCTTGTCGAATACTTCAAAATATCTCCAACAATAATCAATGAACTATAACCAATGAATAAGAAACAACAGCGGGTTCATTTCCAAAAAGCTCGCTCACGACAAGCAAGTGAGAATTGGAAGGTGCCATGCTTCAGTGTTCATTTAGGGTTTAGTTGATAGCGTAGAACTTCGCGTTTATCTTGCTGTGAGTAAAAGGTATTTAAGAACTGCCCACCACACTTCTCAATCACTTTTTGCGAAGCAATATTGCGGTACTCACAGGTAATAATAGCGTTTTCGGTCAGTACGTGACGTTGGACCCAAGACAACATATGACTTGCGATACCTTGCCCTCTTGCTTGTGGCAAAGTCTCGTAGCCTATATGTCCTATGACATCGTGAATGTACGGACTGGTGCCATGACGAACTCTTATCACTCCAAGAATACGTCCAGACTCGAAACAAAAATAAGTAGAAGCAGGCGTCCACCCTTCTGGCAAACCCTCACCTTTTGAATAAGCAATTCGTCTTTCCAAATAGGCATCACTGCCATCAGAAATGCCCGTGTAAATATCTAACCCATCTTCAGTACAGGCATTCACATAGTGATGAAAGGCAGTTGAATGCGAAAGAGCAGCTTTAACCATGTCCATATAATGTTGATTCTCCTCCGGTTTTTACGCTAATTAGTTCAGTAGCAACTCGCAATTTTGACCGATTATCGACTATTGCTTCTTAACGTACTTCGCCGTAACCAACATTTCACCGCCACCATCCAACTTGCAATCTAGCTGGTGATCTTTGCCTTCGTTGATGCGTCGAATCACGGCTTTAGTGCCGATTTTCAGTACGCTAGAACTGCCTTTGATTTTTAGATCTTTAATGAAGGTAACTTTATCGCCACTTTCCAATACAACGCCATTTACGTCCTTAACACGCGCGGCTTCTCTTTCTAAACGCTCTTCTTCTGGATTCCACTCATAGGCACACTCAGGGCAGATTAGGTTGTTTTGGTCTGGGTAGACATATTCAGATTGGCATTGCGGACAAGGAGGTAAAGACATACGTTAATACTTCATTTAAATAGAATTTGTTCCATTTTAATGACTCTTGTCAGGCTTAGCGAGCATAAATCTAACAAGTTTTACGGAGAGCTAATTGTCTTAAAAAAGAGCAGTACCTAAAACGAACAAACACAGCCGCTAAGCTGTGTTTGTTTAAAGGTTTGAAAAGCGGAACGGCTTAACGTTCGACTTTTGGTGAGTAAATCGAGTAAGCGGTGATTTGCCCTGCCACGATTGCAGAGAACATAAATAACGCCGACAAACCAATACTCGGGATAGGCAGAATCGATTGTTCAAACACCGATTGGCTGGCACTCACTAATACTCGGCTACCCGGAACCAAGATGATGATCCCTTGCACGATATAAATAGAGCCCGTGAGCTCCATCTTCTTGGCAATCCAAGTCCCGTACAAAGTAATAAGAACCGTCGTAACCCAAGTACCGACAACCCAACCACTATCAAAACCTAGATAGAACGGGCCCCACATACCGAGAACCGCTACTGGTAAACCAAGTAAGATGTCTTTAGGTCGCGCATTGAACATCACACCGATAGAAACAGAGATCAGCACCAAGCCAGATATGTGCATCCACATCGGTACCGCATTGGTATAGTCGATGGAGACCGCTTGTCCCCATATCGCTTCACCGATGTTGAGCCCCATGATAATCCCTACAAACAGCTTAATCAGGGTTAAGGCGCTCTGCCCTAGCAAGCTGGTACCAGAAACCAAGTCATTAAACGCCAAACATTCTAGTGCGTTGGCTATGGATAACCCGGGGACAAACAAGACGATCGAGGCGATACACAACGCCCACACAGGAATCGGCAACCCTGTGCTCGCCAAAAACGCTACAAAGATACCCGTTAACAATGCCGAGATGAATTCAACTGCGATAGCGCGACGTGAATGAAGGACTTGCTGACAGACCCAAACCATCAAACCCAATAACGCAGAAAAACCCACCGCTTCCAACGTACTGCCCACCAGCATCAAATACGCAGGCGGAATACCCATATTGGCAAGTGCCGTCACAAATTTAGAGTAACCGACAGGCTCTGGTACAGGCTCACTGCTTGGCTGGTTAATACGAATGATCGTATTGGCCAACAAACTCAGGTTAATTGACGCAGGCTTTAGACGCTTAAGAATAACGGCGTTGTTATCGTCTGGAAATTGATAGTTAATCGCAGTTGGCGTAGCTTGGATCATCACATCAACACCATGCTTTTTTGCATAGAATTGAGTGTATTTCTCTAGCTTGTAAGGAGCACAACCACTGCGGTGAAGAGTGTCACCAATTTCAACAATTTTGTTAATTCGGAACTGAGAAGGCATGGGTATTTTAGGGGAGACAAAATGTGCGGCAAATGTACCAAACGATAGACGGATTGACGAGACTTTTGCGTAAATTATCAACTCAACTCGTTACTTTTTTCTTCGAACGCTTAAAGGTGCGTATAACTCTACTCATTTGGGATTAGTTTCCTGAATACTTCGACTGGTTGGTAAGTTAAATTTATGCATCCATATTGTTATTAATGGACGCCAAAACACGATTAAAAATCAGTTTATGTTAACACTCCAAATTCCTTAATTTGTATGGGTTTTATGACAAGCTAACACCAACAAACTGGTTTATAAATCAAACCGAATTTGTCACAGAAATAGCGGGGGATTTTCCATTGTTTCTCGCCCTCCGTTTAGCGAGAGTTTAGTCACATTTTATTCACTCTGAAAACGCCGAACATGATTGAAAAACTAGCGGTGTGGTGGTTATGCGAGCACTTAGAATAAAAATGAAAGAAAAAGGTTTCGTTTTCAGTTAGATGTGGCATTATCACTCTCGTTAAGACGATGTGCGTACATCGTATAATGGCTATTACCTCAGCCTTCCAAGCTGATGATGCGGGTTCGATTCCCGCTGTACGCTCCAGTCTTCTTGATGCCTCAGTCTTACTCTTAAGACAGTGTGCGTGCATCGTATAATGGCTATTACCTCAGCCTTCCAAGCTGATGATGCGGGTTCGATTCCCGCTGCACGCTCCAACTTCTCCTTAAGCTCCATGACATGCTTTCTTCCAGCGATACCCTATTCAAAAACTTTCTCCGTTCGATAAATCCATAGTCATTAAATCTATACTGATTAAACTAATTTGGTTTAAGCTTAGATTGACGAATCAACGCTAAGTAACCAACCAAAGCTATTAACTCCTTAAATCGCTTCGTATTTCTGACACCTATCCAAATCACACATTGCAGTTCAGCTTTTAATGATTTTCAAAATTGTTCCAATTTAATAATCTTGGTCAATATCCGAAAAAACAGTTGTGTTAATGTGCGCGCATTAGCAACAACCCATAAATAATAAAAAATGTTTAAAAGCAATGAGTTAACAATTAATATCGATGCAATTAATGTCGCACTGTCAAAAGTCGAAAATGCGAACAAAATTCAGCTAGATACATTGAAAGGTTATGTGAACAGCGAACCAGAACAGGCCGTGCTTGCGTTTCGTTCTTTGAATGAAGTGGAATCGATCGACGACAAACTTAAGAAGATCATGTCCGAGCTACCGCACCTCAGTGGCGAAGCTCACCACCTACTAGAAACATCGATCCTATTACAGTAGTGGCCAAAAAAGATAAGTCTCAACTAGCGTGATGAGCTAAGACTTATCTTTTAGCTTTCTGTTTTTAGTACTTTTCTAGCCGCTATTTCTAGCTCTATTAGATAATGCCTAAAGCGTTAACGACTTCACCATACCCGCTTCCGCGTGACCAGGAATATTACACGCGAACTCTACGTTATTATCACCATGGAAATGCCAAAGTATCTGTTTCGCTTTGCCCGGCTTAACTGTAACTGTGCTGCCCGAGTCATGAGCGTGATTACCCATGTTTTTCATCATTTCACGATGCTCTAACTGCTCTGAAGCAGAACCAATCGAGAATTCATGATCAATCTTGCCTGTGTTCATTACAACGAACTGCACCACGTCGTTCGGCTCAATATCAACCTTGTTCTTAAATGTGATTTTCATATCGTCACTTAACAGAACATGAACCACTTTATCCGGCTTTGCGCCTGTCGCAGGCATACCCACTTCAGACATGCCTTCCATATTCATCATCGAATGGTCCATCTTTCCATCCTTCATCATGCTGTGATCCATTTTTGA
Source organism: Vibrio sp. G-C-1 (assembly GCF_021728015.1). Taxonomy (NCBI): domain Bacteria; kingdom Pseudomonadati; phylum Pseudomonadota; class Gammaproteobacteria; order Vibrionales; family Vibrionaceae; genus Vibrio; species Vibrio sp. G-C-1. The sequence continues at coordinate 233,523 of NZ_JAKKCR010000004.1, forward strand.
ATGATCCATCTCTCCACTTTTCATCATTGAGTGTTCCATGCCTGAATGATCTTTACTTGAATGGTCAACAGCTGAATGGTCCATTTCAGCAAAAGCCGTTGCAGTAGTTAACATCAGTGCAATCGCAATAAGTGTCTTTTTCATGATCGTTCCTTAGATTAATTCAGTTATTTATTTGTTAGTTTCACATGTTCATGTGGTACGCCCTTACCCACTCTGTATTGGTAAGTAAGGGCTAATAATCAATACGTTATTTGTTTGTCTCGTTTTGGCTATGCGTAATCTCACGCTGTTTCCAGAGCTTAAAGATTGCAGGCAAAACCAGTAGGGTAAGCAACAGTGCCGACGCCATTCCGCCTATCATCGGCGCGGCAATTCGCTGCATCACTTCAGAGCCCGTTCCCTCGCCATACATAATTGGAATGAGGCCAATGATCACCGTAAGTACTGTCATCATCACTGGGCGAACACGCAGTCCTGCACCCTCACGAATCGCATCCGTTAAGTCTTCACTCTGAAGTGCTTGCTGGTTCTGCTCCGCATCCAATTTTTTGTAGTGCCATGCTTGATTTAGGTAGACCAACATAATGACGCCTATCTCAACAGCTACCCCGGCAAGGGCGATAAAGCCCACACCCACCGCAATCGAGAAGTTGTAATTGAGGACATGCATCAGCCATAGGCCACCAACCATCGCGAGTGGCAATGTCAGCATAATCATCATCACCTCACCGACACGGCGGAAGCTGAGGTAGAGCAATAACATGATGATGGCGATGGTAATTGGCACAACGACACTTAAACGTTCTTTGGCGCGCTCCATGTATTCGTATTGACCAGACCATGCCAGTGAATATCCGGCAGGCAAGACGATTTGATCGGTAACGACTTTTTGCGCCTCTGCCACATAAGAACCAAGGTCGCGACCTTCGATGTCAACGAACACCCAGCCATTAGGACGCGCGTTCTCCGTCTTAATCATTGGTGGCCCATCTTCATAGCGAATATCCGCGACATCAGACAAAGCAATTCGCGCTCCATTTGGTGTCACTAACGGCAGGTTCTGCAGCTTAACGACAGAATCACGATAGCTTTGTGGGTAACGGACATTGATTGGGTAACGCTCTAGCCCCTCAACGGTTTCGCCCACGTTCATGCCACCAACCGCAGTCGAAATAACCTGTTGCACTTCTTTAATGCTCAAACCATATCGCGCAGCAGAACGACGTTTGATGTCTATCGTCACATAACGACCACCCGCAACACGCTCGGCGTAGACAGAGGCCGTGCCATTGACACCATTCAAGATAGGTTCAAGTTGAGAGCCAATATCCTCAATCACGCTCAGATCTGGGCCGGCGATTTTGATACCAATTGGCGTTTTAATACCGGTCGCCAACATGTCGATACGCGTTTTGATTGGCATGACCCAAGCGTTGGTCAAACCGGGGAATTGAATCAGATCATCAAACTCTTTACGCAGAGACTCCGTAGTGACACCGTCACGCCACTGTTCTCGCGGTTTAAGCTGAATAACCGTTTCAATCATAGTCAGTGGCGCAGGATCGGTTGCTGTCTCTGCTCGGCCAATTTTGCCCCAAGTGGTTTCGACTTCTGGAATGGTTTTGATGAGCTTGTTGGTTTGTTGCAACAACTCACGAGCCTTACCTATTGAGATACCCGGATACGTGGTTGGCATGTACATCAAATCCCCTTCGTCCAAAGGAGGGATGAATTCACTACCAAGCTTACTGGTTGGGTAATAAGCAGACGCCATTAAGCCAAGTGCGATAACAATCATCACCTTTGGATATTTTAGGCTGAGATTTAGAAGCGGCTTGTACATCGCCACTAGGCTGCGGTTTACTGGGTTTTTGTGTTCAGGTAGCACGTTGCCACGAATGAAGTAACCCATTAGCACAGGCACAAGCGTGATAGCCAAACCGGCTGCAGCGGCCATTGCATACGTCTTGGTAAACGCAAGTGGCGAGAACATCTTGCCCTCTTGCCCTTCTAGCGCGAACACAGGCACAAAACTCAAGGTAATGATAATCAGAGAGAAGAACAGCGGCGCGCCAACTTCTTCTGCTGCCTTACCAATCACTTGCCAACGGTTTTTGTCAGTGAGCGGAGTCCGTTCAATGTGTTTATGAACGTTCTCAATCATCACTATGGCACCATCCACCATGGCGCCAATCGCAATCGCGATCCCGCCAAGAGACATAATGTTGGCGTTAATACCCTGCCAATGCATAACGATGAATGCGCCTAAGATACCGACAGGCAGACTTAGCGCGATAACCAGTGATGATCGGATATGGAACAAGAACAGCGCACACACGACGGCGACCACGATGAACTCTTCAGCCAGCTTCTTCCAAAGGTTTTCAACGGCTGAATCAATCAAAGTAGAACGGTCATAAGTTGCGACAATCTCGACACCATCAGGTAAGCCAGCTTGCAGTTCAGCGAGCTTGGATTTCACCGAGTCGATCACTTCACTGGCATTTTCACCAAAGCGCATCACAATAACGCCGCCAACCGCTTCACCCTCACCATTGAGTTCCGAGATACCACGACGCATTTGTGGGCCAAGGTTAATGTCAGCAATGTCACCTAATAGCAGCGGAGTACCTTTGTCGGTCACTTTTAGCGGCAGAGATTGAATATCTTCGATGCTTGTCAGGTAACCGGTGGTACGAACCATATGTTCGGCTTCCGCAATCTCAACAACAGACGCTCCTGTTTCTTGATTACCATCTTGGATTGCCTTGTTGACTTGCTGAAGCGTTAGGTCGTAAGCACGTAACTTGGCAGGATCAATCTGTACTTGGTACTGCTTCACCATGCCACCAACGGTCGCCACTTCAGACACGCCTTCTACAGTTTGCAATTCATACTTCAAGAACCAATCTTGCAAACTACGAAGTTCCGCTAAGTCGTGCTGACCTGTTTTATCTTGCAACACGTAGCTGTAAACCCAGCCCACACCGGTTGCATCGGGTCCTAGTGTTGGCTTGGCACTCGATGGCAAGTTAGGTGCAACTTGGCTTAAGTACTCCAACACTCGTGAACGCGCCCAGTACATATCGGTATCGTCATTGAAGATGATATAGACATAGGAATCACCAAAGAACGAGTAGCCACGAACTGTTTCAGTACCCGGTACAGCTAACATGGCGGTGGTCAATGGATAGGTCACCTGATCCTCGACCACCTGTGGGGCTTGACCCGGATAACTGGTTTTGATGATTACCTGAACATCTGACAAATCAGGAATGGCATCGACCGGTGTATTTTTAACGCTGTATAAGCCGCCAAATACGATGGCTACAGTAGCAACCAGCACTAAGAAGCGGTTGCTAATAGACCAGCGAATGATTGCATTGATCATAGTTCGCCCTCACCCGTGCTATTCGTCGGTTCGAGAGATTTGAGCACGTAATCAGAACCTTGCTTCGCCACTAGAAACCGAATGGTTTGACCCTCGGCAAACTCAGATAAATCAAGGTCATCACTGGCTTGGAAATTCATTTCACCCGCTTTCCAATTCCACTCAGGGACTGGCTGATGTTTTACAGTGATCATGCCAAAATCTGCCATCAACATGGTGATGTCACCCGTTACCCAAACTTCGCCGGCGATCTTGTGTTTGTTGACCTTGTAATCAACAACCTCGTACTGCCCTGACTCTGTCTTTCTCATCTCAAAATCAATCGCCTTACCACGTTTCACGTCACTCATGTCCAAGCCTTCCGCAAAGGTGAAATTCATCACCATGCCCGGCCAATCCCATTCAGGAACAGGCTGATGGTTAATCGTCACCATACGGCTGCCTTGCATAACGTCGGAAATTTCACCGTTCGCCCATACGGTTTCAGCTTCTTCCTCAACACCATTGATGCGTGACAGATCAGCAGATTGGCTCGATTCAGAATCCAACATGAAGTGAGCAGAAGTGACAATGTTTTCGCCTTGCTCTAGCCCTTCAAGCACCTCTATTTTTTCGCCAGCTTCACGACCAACCTCAATACGAGCAGAGCGATACTTGCCAGAACCTTCTGACATCACCACTCGAGTCATACCACCGGAGTGAATCACCGAAGATCTTGGGATAGTAAGAACGGCTTCATCACTGATGGGTTTCAGCGCAATATTGGCAAACATATTTGGCTTAAGCTCGCCATGGGGATTGGAGAACTTCAAACGAACGCGCAAAGTTCGAGTTTTTGGGTCAAGGATTGGGTACACGTAATCGACATTACCTAACCACTCTTTGCCGGGAATGGCATCTAGCGTCATCACCGCATTGCTGCCTGATGAGATCCAGTGCGCTTGGCGCTCAAACACCTCAGCATCAACCCATACTTCGCCTAATGGACCAGCACTGATCACCGCTTGTGCAGGTGAAAGGTAACCACCTTCTCGGATATTCAGACTTGCAATGACACCATCGGCTGGCGCTTTAATTTCAATGGTTTGCGAAGCTTTGCCTTGTCGCGCAATAGCGCGGATTTGCGTCTTATCAACACCCAAGGTAATCAAGCGTTCAGTCGAGCCCTTGATCAAACCTTTACGACCCGCTTTATAAGCACTGATCAACTCTTCTTGTGCTTTAACAAGCTCTGGAGAATAGAGTGTGAAAAGCACATCACCTTTGTTTACCTTCTCACCCACTGCGTTGATGGAGAGTTTTTCCACCCAACCAGCTGCTCTTACGTTGGTTTGCCACAATGTACTTTCATCGAACGCCACATAACCCACGGTTTCAATCCGAGGAGACAGCGCTTCGAACTTAACTTTCGCTGTTTTGACACCCAGATTATTTTCTACCGACGAATCAATAAACACGGTTCCGGGCTTATCTTTGGCTCCGCCGTTCACATCGTCTGCATACACAGGGATAAGGTCCATCCCCATTGGCGATTGACCTGGCTTATCACGCTGATAATTTGGATCCATCGGAGCCACCCAATACAGAGGTTCATCCTTGGTTTGTTTACTTACTTCGGCGCCGGTACTCGTTGCCATTGCTGACATGTTATGTGCTGACCCAACGACAAAGTGATTCACACCAAAACCCAATGCACCACCGACCAATAAAGCGATAGTCGCTACTTTTACTGAACTCATTGTCTATTCCCTTATTGATTGGCTGTGTGTTTAGTCGCGCTTGAATTGAGTTGTGGTTGGTTTACTTGGTATTCAAAGCCACTGACTAACGCCGCTAGTTTGCTGTTAACGATGTTGAGATCGGTGATCAAACGTTGTTGCTCTAACTTAAGCGCTAGCTCATCGGTCGTTGCTAAAATGACATCGTTAAACTGAGCGGTATTGTTTTGATAGCCCCTCTCAACCGCGCTGATTCGTGCTGCGGTTTGAGGAAGCAAGGACGTTTGATAGCGATCTAATCGCTGGATCAGATTTGATCTGTCCACCAGCAATGCATTCACTTGCGCGTTCATTTGGGAAAGTAAGGTGTCTTTTTGAGATTTAGCCGCACCAACTTGATACTGAGCAGCCGATAAGTTCTTATCTTGTCGATTCCCCGTAAACAGCGGGATGTCGACAGTCAGATAGGCACTCACCAGATCAGAAGCAGGTTCACCTGCCATGTTATTGGCTTGACGGTGTGCATACATCACTTCCACCCCAAACTGCGGGGTATAAGCTTGCTCGGCTAACTCAACCTGAGTCTGATTCGAGGAAATACTGACATCGGAGATCTTAACCAAAGGATGGTCAGTCAGTAACTGGTAGTGCTTGGTTGAATCAATATTGGTCGCTAATTTGCTTTCCAAAAAAGACCAATCGATTTGGTTAGTTGCATTCAGTGTGCCCTGAGAATCAAGAACCTGAGAGCCTAGCCAATCAGAACCCAACCATTCAGAAAGCTGAGAGATTAAGCGGCGCTGAACTTGCTGGTTTGCCTGAAGTTTCTCATCAAGCTTGCTCACTTGAAGCTGAGCATTAAGCAGATCTTGCGCTTCACTTTTACCAATCGAGTAATTGGTTTGTACATAGTTTTCAAGCTCAACCAACAAGCGACGATTTTGAAGAATCACCGACTCAGCTTTTTGTTGATAACCTAACTCAAGCCAAAGCTGCGTCATGCTATTCGCAACCGTCAATTCTCTTGCTTGCACCTGCAAAGCTAAAGCATCTGCCTGTTGGCCTGCCTTTTTCTGTTGGAGGTTAAGCGTATCGCCACGCTCAAACTGCTGCATCAGCCCTACCGATATATTAGTCATCGGGTCTTCGTCGAATTGAAAGCTATCGACAGGCAAACCGCCAAATCCAACTTTCAATTTCGGGTCCATTAAGGTCGCGCTGGCAATGCCCGTTTCTCGCATCGCTTGAGACTGAGCAAAGTACTGTTTGCGATTTCCATCTTCGCTTAACGCTATCTCAATCAGTGTATTGAGTTGCTGCGTCGAGCTTGCTTGGTCATGTGCTGAAATGTGTTGAGCATTTGAAGCTGACGCCGTGGTAGCCGCGAGCGTAGCACTTGAAAACAAGGCCATAGGCAAGGCAGCAGCAACCACTAAGCTCGTGTTCATGACAAACACAGAGGTTGTTGGTTTCATATTCACAATGAATGTCCATATCTAGCGCTAATTAGCGCATAAAAAAGAATGGCTTATCAGATTTATCTAACTGATAGAGCTGTATTTTTAGATATAGATTTATGCGGAAGGTGGGCGTAGCAAAGATTGAGCGCGTGCGACTTTCTGGCCAATCGTGACCGATTGAAAACGAGCTAATGAAAAGGAAAGTTGATCAACGGCTTGAACAGCCTGAATTGGATAGGGACTTGCAGAACACATTGAGGCACAGCAATCGGCACTCGAACAATGGTTACCCATCATCGGACTGCCGTCTTCGCTCATTGAAGACATATCGAATTGAGCCATCAAAGCATGGGCACTCATGTTAGAGTCTTCAGCGTGTACTTCTTCACTCATCACATGACACCCTGCCATTGAATCATTAACCGAAGTATCGCTGTGGTAACAAGCCGACTTGCTCGACCCCATTTCCATCATCATTACTTCAGTCATCAAGGCTGAGGAGCTTGAGGCATAGCTAGACATCAACATCGCAATGATGCTGAAAACAATAATCCAAGTTTTTCGGAATGTGTTTGTCATAGCTTACCTTTGAATTTACAACGCAACTATAAACGTTCCCCTTAGGGTAAGGTCAATGCCATTGTGCCGATATTTACCTGACCGTTGAAAAAGTATTCATCCTCTCTTTCATCAAAATGAGATAATTCTTCGACTTTGCAGTTTTTTCTTTAAAAATTATCCAATTAGCTAGCGAAACCTCTATCTGTGTATTTTACTTAAGATAGTGCAACCACGATTCACGGATGATAAAAATGGCTAACAAAAAGAACGTCAAAGCAAACAAGAAAAATACAGAAATCAAAAATAAGAAAAGTAACGAGCTAGAACAAAAGAAACCAACACAAAAAAAGAAGCGCAGACTGCATTCACATCTAAAAGTGAATATCCCACTTTTTCAGTCACTCATGATGATTTTGCCATCATTGGCTAAACACGCTGCTGCAGAAAGTATAGACAATTCCAGCGACGCTGCAGATCAAGTAACCGCAAATAACGTGACCGAAAAAGATGTCACCGATGACCATAGCAAGGCGGACTCATCAGCGGTTGCTCTCCAAGAAGCTCAGACGAGTGACAGCGACGTAAACTCCACCTTAAATGCAAGTCATGCCCCCCATGGTTCGAGCTCTCACTTGGTTCCTTCTCATCATTTGTCGACGCTTTCTCACCCGCAAGTCCATTACATTCCTTCGGTATCGATGCCGACTATCTCCTCAGGAAGTAACGGTCAGCCGACTCATTCAAATGCGCCGACGACACCCGCTTTACCCGTCACCTTCATGCCAGAAGTCATAAAAGGTACCTACGGAGAGCTTCATGTTGATGCAAATGGTCAATACACATTCATATTGAATCCAAATTCTCCTCAATACATCCTGTTAAATCAGCACCAACCAGGTACTGACCATTTTGCGTTACATCTATCTAATGGCTCGAGCATCATTGTCCAGATACCAGTAACAGGTAAGCAAGACACGCCAAGTATTTCTGGAGACTTAACAGGTGTCGTAACAGAAGATCACAATATTGATTCACAAGGCTTGTTACATGCGAACGGCAAAATCGATGTCATAGACCCTGACCAAAATGAAAGTTCGGTTACACCGGAAGTTATCTCAGGTAAATATGGTTCATTAACTATCGATGCTGATGGACATTGGCAGTATCAAGTTGATAACTCGCTCTCTAATGTTCAAGCTTTAACCGCAGCCACTTCATTGCACGAAAGCTTCACTATTCACACCAAAGACGGCACACCGCAAACGATCGATATGACGATTGGTGGGAACGACGACAACGCCGTTATCACAGGTGTGGATGCAGGCACGTTAACTGAAGATTTAACGACACAAGTTCAAGGGCAGCTTTCGGTAACAGATTCAGATCTTGGAGAAGATCATTTTCAGGCATCACAAGTAACTAGCAATTTCGGTACGCTAAGCATCACCAAAGACGGTGCGTGGACATACAGTTTAGACAACAATAACCCAGTAGTTCAAAAACTTGGCCAAGGTTCAACTGCGACAGACATCGTCACTGTTCACTCAGCTGATGGTACAGCGCATCAAGTTATGGTTACGATCAATGGCACCAACGACCATGCAGTAATCACGAGTAGTACAGCAAATTCACCAAGTTCGTTTTTCGCTATCGGGACAAGTAATGGCTCAAGCCAAGTTACTGAAGATAAAGATCTAACGGTTTCGGGCCAACTCAACATCACCGATATCGACTCAAAAGAGGCGCATTTTTCTAATTCCGACCTCAAGGGGACACTGGGTACTTTACACCTTAAAGACAATGGCGATTGGAGCTACGACCTAGATAATAAAAACCCAAAAGTACAGGCTCTTGGTCAAGGCTCTGCGACAACAGACATCATAACCATCCACTCCGCCGACGGCACTCCTCATCAAATTGCAATTACCGTTAACGGCAGCAATGATAAAGCCGTGATAAGCGGAACCAGTGCCGGCGTGGTAACCGAAGAGTCCCAACTTCAGACCTCGGGCACACTTGCGGTAACGGATGTGGATACTGGCGAGGCACACTTCGCTACTTCATCCACAGGAAGTACCGATATTGCAGGCTCGTTTGGTACGCTTCATCTGACTGATACTGGTTCTTGGACGTACGATCTTGATAATACAAATCCTAACGTTCAATCATTGGGCAAAGGAGCAACCGCTACCGACACCATCACCGTTCATTCTGCTGATGGCACGCCGCATCAAGTGACTATCACAGTAAATGGCACTAATGACAAAGCTATTGTCAGCAGTGCGACCGTTGCCATCGATGAGACTGACAAAGCGGTGACAACCTCAGGCACCCTAACCAGTATCGACGTCGATAACCCAGATAACGCATTCACACCGGATTCGATTACTGGCACCAATGGCGACCTCACCATTGATGCCAATGGTCACTGGGTATTCACCGCTAACAGCGCGTTTAATCAATTGAATGTCGGCGACAAGATCGAAGAGACCTTCACTGTATCGTCTATTGATGGCACACCTTCGACCATTAAAGTGACAATTAACGGTACTAACGACACAGCTACTGTCAGCAGTGCGACCGTCGCCACCGCTGAGACTGACAAAGCAGTAACGACATCAGGAACGTTGACCAGTACCGATGTAGACAACCCAGACAATGCGTTTACGCCGGATTCTATTTCAGGTACCAACGGTGACCTGACTATTGATGCTAATGGTCATTGGGTCTTCACCGCCAACAGCGCGTTTAATCAATTGAATGTCGGCGATAAAGTCGAAGAGACCTTCACGGTATCGTCGGTTGATGGCACACCCTCGACCATCAAAGTGACGATTAATGGCACCAACGATGCAGCTACTGTCAGCAGTGCGACCGTTGCTATCGATGAAACTGACAAAGCGGTAACGACATCAGGAACATTGACCAGTACCGATGTAGACAACCCAGACAACACGTTTACGCCGGATTCTATTTCAGGCACCAATGGCGACCTTATTATTGATGCCAATGGTCATTGGGCCTTTACAGCCAACAACGCGTTTAACCAATTAAACGTCGGCGATAAGGTCGAAGAGACCTTCACGGTGTCGTCCATCGATGGCACCCCTTCGACGATCAAGGTCACGATTACTGGCACTAACGATGCAGCGACAGTCAGTACCGCAACAGTCAGTGTGGATGAGACTGATAAAGCGGTAACCACATCAGGCACGCTAACCAGTACTGACGTGGATAATCCAGATAATGCGTTTACGCCGGATTCTATTTCAGGCACCAACGGTGACCTGACTATTGATGCCAATGGTCATTGGGTGTTCACCGCGAACAGCGCGTTTAATCAATTGAATGTCGGTGACAAGATCGAAGAGACCTTCACTGTCTCGTCTATTGATGGCACAGCGTCAACGATCAAAGTGACAATTAATAGCACCAATGATAAAGCGACGGTCAGTACCGCAACGGTCAGTGTGGATGAAACTGACAAAGCGGTAACGACATCAGGAACGTTGACAAGTACTGACGTGGATAATCCAGATAATGCATTCACACCGGATTCTATTTCAGGCACCAACGGTGACCTGACTATTGATGCTAATGGTCATTGGGTCTTCACCGCCAACAGCGCGTTTAATCAACTAAATGTTGGCGATAAAGTAGAAGAAACCTTTACGGTATCGTCTGTTGATGGCACACCTTCGACCATTAAAGTCACGATTAACGGCACTAATGACGCAGCTACTGTCAGCAGTGCGACCGTTGCTATCGATGAGACCGACAAAGCGGTAACCACATCAGGCACGCTAACCAGTACTGACGTGGATAACCCAGACAATACCTTCACACCCGACTCGATTACTGGAGCTAACGGCGACCTGACTATTGATACCAATGGTCATTGGAACTTCACCGCGAGCAGCGCGTTTAATCAATTAAACGTCGGCGATAAAATCGAAGAGACCTTCACTGTCTCATCTGTTGATGGCACACCGTCAACCATCAAAGTGGCGATTAACGGCACTAACGACGCCGCTACTGTCAGCAGTGCGACCGTCGCCATCGATGAAACCGACAGAGCGGTAACCACCTCAGGCACCCTAACCAGTATCGACGTGGATAACCCAGACAATGCGTTCACACCCGATTCCATTTCCGGTACCAACGGTGATCTCACCATTGATGCCAATGGTCATTGGGTATTCACCGCTAACAGCGCGTTTAATCAATTGAATGTCGGCGATAAAGTCGAAGAGACCTTCACTGTCTCGTCTATTGATGGCACAGCGTCAACGATCAAAGTCACGATTAATGGCACTAACGATGCAGCGACAGTCAGTACCGCAACCGTCGCCATCGATGAAACCGACAAAGCGGTAACTACCTCAGGCACGTTGACCAGTACCGATGTGGATAATCCAGATAATGCATTCACACCGGATTCGATTACTGGCACCAACGGTGACCTGACTATTGATGCTAATGGACATTGGGTGTTCACCGCTAACAGCGCATTTAATCAATTGAACGTTGGCGATAAAGTCGAAGAGACTTTCACTGTGTCGTCTGTTGATGGCACACCTTCGACCATTAAAGTCACGATTAACGGCACTAATGACGCAGCTACTGTCAGCAGTGCGACCGTTGCTATCGATGAAACCGACAAAGCAGTCACGACTTCAGGAACATTAACCAGCACCGATGTCGATAATCCAGATAATGCGTTCACGCCGGATTCTATTTCAGGCACCAACGGTGACCTGACTATTGATGTTAATGGTCACTGGTTGTTCACTGCCAACAGCGCGTTTAATCAACTAAACGTTGGCGATAAGGTCGAAGAAACCTTCACTGTATCGTCTATTGATGGCACTGCGTCAACGATCAAAGTGACAATTAATGGCACCAATGATAAAGCGACGGTCAGTACCGCGACTGTAAGTGTGGATGAAACCGACAAAGCAGTAACTACCTCAGGAACATTAACCAGCACCGATGTCGATAATCCAGATAATGCGTTCACGCCGGATTCTATTTCAGGCACCAACGGTGACCTGACTATTGATGTTAATGGTCACTGGTTGTTCACTGCCAACAGCGCGTTTAATCAACTAAACGTTGGCGATAAGGTCGAAGAAACCTTCACTGTATCGTCTATTGATGGCACTGCGTCAACGATCAAAGTGACAATTAATGGCACCAATGATAAAGCGACGGTCAGTACCGCGACTGTAAGTGTGGATGAAACCGACAAAGCAGTAACTACCTCAGGCACGTTAACCAGTACTGACGTAGATAACCCAGACAATGCTTTCCAGCCGGATTCTATTTCAGGCACCAACGGTAACCTGACTATTGATGCCAATGGTCACTGGAGCTTCACTGCCAACAGCGCGTTTAATCAATTGAATGTCGGCGACAAGATCGAAGAGACCTTTACGGTATCGTCGGTTGATGGCACACCGTCAACCATCAAAGTGACGATTAACGGCACTAACGACACCGCTACTGTCAGCAGTGCGACCATTGCCATCGATGAGACTGACAAAGCAATAACGACATCAGGCACGTTAACCAGTACTGACGTGGATAATACAGATAATACCTTCACGCCAGATTCCATTGCAGGCACCAATGGCGACCTGACTATCGATGCCAGTGGACATTGGATGTTCACCGCTAACAGCGCGTTTAATCAATTGAACGTTGGCGATAAAGTCGAAGAGACCTTTACTGTGTCGTCTGTTGATGGCACACCTTCGACCATTAAAGTCACGATTAACGGCACTAATGACGCCGCTACTGTCAGCAGTGCAACCGTTGCCATCGATGAAACCGACAAAGCGCTAACGACATCAGGAACATTGACCAGTACCGACGTCGATAACCCAGACAATGCGTTCACGCCGGATTCGATTACTGGCACCAACGGTGACCTGACTGTTGATGCCAATGGTCATTGGTTCTTCACCGCCAACAGCGCGTTTAATCAATTGAATGTCGGCGATAAAGTCGAAGAGACCTTCACGGTATCGTCGGTTGATGGCACACCCTCGACCATCAAAGTGACGATTAATGGCACCAACGATGCAGCGACAGTCAGTACCGCAACAGTCAGTGTGGATGAGACTGATAAAGCGGTAACGACATCAGGAACATTGACTAGTACCGATGTTGATAATCCAGACAATACGTTCACGCCGGATTCGATTTCAGGTACCAATGGCGACCTTACTATTGATGCCAGTGGACATTGGGTGTTCACCGCCAACAGTGCGTTTAATCAACTAAACGTTGGCGATAAGGTCGAAGAAACCTTCACGGTGTCGTCTGTTGATGGCACACCCTCGACCATCAAAGTGACGATTAATGGCACTAATGACGCAGCTACTGTCAGCAGTGCGACCGTTGCCATCGATGAAACCGATAAAGCGGTAACTACCTCAGGCACGCTAACCAGTATCGACGTCGATAATCCAGATAACGCATTCACACCGGATTCGATTACTGGCACCAATGGCGACCTGACTATTGATGCCAATGGCCATTGGACATTCACCGCCAACAGCGCATTTAATCAATTAAACGTCGGCGATAAAGTAGAAGAAACCTTCACTGTCACTTCCGTTGATGGCACACCTTCGACCATTAAAGTCACGATTAACGGCACTAACGACGCCGCTACTGTCAGCAGTGCAACCGTTGCTATCGATGAAACTGACAAAGCGGTAACCACCTCAGGCACACTAATCAGTACCGACGTAGATAATCCAGATAACACTTTCACACCTGATTCGATTACTGGAGCTAACGGTGACCTGACTATTGATGCTAATGGGCATTGGACATTCACCGCCAACAGCGCGTTTAACCAATTGAATGTCGGCGATAAGGTCGAAGAGACCTTCACGGTGTCGTCCATCGATGGCACCCCTTCGACGATCAAGGTCACGATTAACGGCACTAACGATGCAGCGACAGTCAGTACCGCAACAGTCAGTGTGGATGAGACTGATAAAGCGGTAACCACATCAGGCACGCTAACCAGTACTGACGTGGATAATACAGATAATACGTTTACGCCAGATTCCATTGCAGGCACAAATGGCGACTTGACTATTGATGCCAATGGTCATTGGATCTTCACCGCTAACAGCGCGTTTAATCAATTGAACGTCGGCGATAAAGTCGAAGAGACTTTCACTGTCTCGTCTATTGATAGCACACCGTCCACCATCAAAGTGACGATTAACGGCACTAACGATGCCGCTACTGTCAGCAGTGCGACCGTTGCCATCGATGAAACCGACAAAGCGGTAACTACCTCAGGAACCCTAACCAGCACCGATGTTGATAATCCAGATAATGCGTTTACGCCGGATTCTATTTCAGGCACCAACGGCGACCTGACTATTGATGCTAATGGGCATTGGACATTCACCGCCAACAGCGCGTTTAACCAATTGAATGTCGGCGATAAAGTCGAAGAGACTTTCACTGTCTCGTCTATTGATGGCACACCGTCCACCATCAAAGTCACAATTAACGGCACTAACGACGCCGCTACTGTCAGCAGTGCGACCGTCGCCATTGATGAAACCGGCAAAGCGGTAACAACTTCAGGCACGCTAACCAGTACCGATGTTGATAACCCAGACAATACCTTCACGCCAGATTCTATTTCAGGCACCAACGGTGACCTGACTATTGATGTTAATGGTCACTGGTTGTTCACTGCCAACAGCGCGTTTAATCAACTAAACGTTGGCGATAAGGTCGAAGAAACCTTTACGGTATCGTCGGTTGATGGCACAGCGTCAACCATCAAAGTGGCGATTAACGGCACTAACGACGCCGCTACTGTCAGCAGTGCGACCGTCGCCATCGATGAAACCGACAGAGCGGTAACCACCTCAGGCACCCTAACCAGTATCGACGTCGATAACCCAGACAATGCGTTCACACCCGATTCCATTTCCGGTACCAACGGTGATCTCACCATTGATGCCAATGGTCATTGGGTATTCACAGCTAACAGCGCGTTTAATCAATTGAATGTCGGCGACAAGATCGAAGAAACCTTCACTGTCACTTCCGTTGATGGCACACCTTCGTCCATTAAAGTCACGATTAACGGCACTAACGACGCCGCTACTGTCAGCAGTGCGACCGTTGCCATCGATGAGACTGACAAAGCGGTAACAACCTCAGGCACCCTAACCAGTATCGACGTCGATAACCCAGATAACGCATTCACACCGGATTCTATTGCAGGCACCAACGGTGACCTGACTATTGATGCTAATGGTCATTGGGTCTTCACCGCCAACAGCGCGTTTAATCAACTAAATGTTGGCGATAAAGTAGAAGAAACCTTCACAGTGTCCTCTGTTGATGGCACACCGGCGACCATCAAGGTCACGATTAATGGCACTAACGACGCCGCTACTGTCAGCAGTGCGACCGTTGCCATCGATGAAACCGACAAAGCGATAACCACATCAGGCACGCTAACCTGTACCGACGTGGATAATCCAGACAATGCGTTCACGCCGGATTCGATTACTGGTACCAACGGTGACCTGACTATTGATGCTAATGGTCATTGGGTCTTCACTGCCAACAGCGCGTTTAATCAGTTAAATATCGGCGACAAGATCGAAGAGACCTTTACGGTATCGTCGGTTGATGGCACACCGTCAACCATCAAAGTGACGATTAACGGCACTAACGATGCAGCGACAGTCAGTACCACAACAGTCAGTGTGGATGAGACTGACAAAGCGGTAACGACATCAGGCACGTTAACCAGTACCGATGTTGATAATCCTGATAACACATTTACGCCAGACTCCATTGTTGGAGCTAATGGCGACCTAACTATTGATGCTAATGGGCATTGGGTGTTCACCGCCAACAGTGCGTTTAATCAATTGAATGTCGGCGATAAAGTCGAAGAGACCTTCACTGTATCGTCTATTGATGGCACAACGTCAACGGTCAAAGTGACGATTAACGGCACTAACGACGCCGCTACTGTCAGTAGCGCGACCGTTGCCATCGATGAAACCGACAAAGCAGTAACGACTTCAGGAACATTGACCAGTACCGACGTGGATAATCAAGATAATGCGTTTACACCGGATTCGATTACTGGCACCAATGGTGACCTGACTATTGATGCTAATGGTCATTGGGCGTTCACCGCCAACAGCGCGTTTAACCAACTAAACGTCGGCGATAAAGTCGAAGAAACCTTCACGGTGTCGTCCATCGATGGCACCCCTTCGACGATCAAGGTCACGATTAATGGCACTAACGATGCCGCTACTGTCAGCAGTGCGACCGTTGCTATCGATGAAACCGACAAAGCAGTAACGACTTCAGGAACATTAACCAGCACCGATGTCGATAATCCGGATAATGCGTTCACTCCAGACTCCATTGCAGGCACAAATGGCGACCTCAACATTGATGCCAATGGTCACTGGGTATTCACCGCTAACAGCGCGTTTAATCAATTGAATGTCGGCGACAAGATCGAAGAGACCTTCACTGTCTCGTCTATTGATGGCACAGCGTCAACGATCAAAGTGACAATTAATGGCACCAATGATAAAGCGACGGTCAGTACCGCAACGGTCAGTGTGGATGAAACTGACAAAGCGGTAACGACATCAGGAACGTTGACTAGTACTGACGTGGATAATCCAGATAATGCATTCACACCGGATTCTATTTCAGGCACCAACGGTGACCTGACTATTGATGCCAGTGGACATTGGATGTTCACCGCTAACAGCGCGTTTAATCAATTGAACGTTGGCGATAAAGTCGAAGAGACCTTCACGGTATCGTCGGTTGATGGCACGCCGTCGACCATAAAAGTGACGATTAACGGCACTAACGATGCAGCGACAGTCAGTACCGAAACAGTCAGTGTGGATGAGACTGATAAAGCAGTCACGACTTCAGGAACATTAACCAGCACCGATGTCGATAATCCGGATAATGCGTTCACGCCGGATTCTATTTCAGGCACCAACGGTGACCTGACTATTGATACTAATGGTCATTGGGTCTTCACCGCGAACAGTGCGTTTAATCAACTGAACGTTGGCGATAAAGTCGAAGAAACCTTCACGGTGTCGTCTGTAGATGGCACAACGTCAACGATCAAAGTGATGATTAACGGTACTAACGATGCAGCGACAGTCAGTACCGCAACAGTCAGTGTGGATGAAACGGACAGCGCTATAACAACTTCTGGAACCCTCACCAGTACCGATGTGGACAACCCAGACAACACGTTTACTCCGGATTCCATTGCAGGCACCAATGGCGACCTCACCATTGATGCCACAGGCCACTGGGTATTCACTGCCAACAGCGCGTTTAATCAACTAAACGTTGGCGACAAAGTCGAAGAAACCTTTACTGTCTCGTCTGTTGATGGCACATCCTCGACCATCAAAGTGACGATTAATGGCACTAACGATGTAGCGACAGTCAGTACCGCAACAGTCAGTGTGGATGAGACTGACAAAGCGGTAACCACCTCAGGCACGTTAACCAGTACCGATGTTGATAATCCAGATAACACATTTACGCCAGACTCCATTGTTGGAGCTAATGGCGACCTAACTATTGATGCTAATGGGCATTGGGTGTTCACCGCCAACAGCGCGTTTAATCAGTTAAACGTCGGCGACAAAGTAGAAGAAACCTTCACTGTCACTTCCGTTGATGGCACACCTTCGACCATTAAAGTCACGATTAACGGCACTAACGACGCCGCTACTGTCAGCAGTGCGACCGTCGCCATCGATGAAACCGACAAAGCGGTAACGACATTAGGTACGCTAACCAGTACTGACGTGGATAATACAGATAATACCTTCACGCCGGATTCCGTTGTTGGATCTAATGGTGACCTGACTATTGATGCCAATGGTCATTGGACGTTCACTGCGAACAGTGCGTTTAACCAATTGAATGTCGGCGACAAAGTCGAAGAAACCTTTACCGTCACTTCCGTTGATGGCACACCTTCGACCATTAAAGTCACGATCAATGGCACTAATGACGCTGCTACTGTCAGCAGCGCGACCATTGCCATCGATGAAACTGACAAAGCGGTAACCACCTCAGGCACCCTCACCAGTACCGATATTGATAATCCAGACAATACGTTCACGCCGGATTCGATTTCAGGTACCAATGGCGACCTTACTATTGATGCCAGTGGACATTGGGTGTTCACCGCCAACAGTGCGTTTAATCAATTGAACGTCGGCGATAAAGTCGAAGAAACCTTCACTGTCACTTCCGTTGATGGCACACCTTCGTCCATTAAAGTCACGATTAACGGCACTAACGACGCCGCTACTGTCAGCAGTGCGACCGTTGCCATCGATGAGACTGACAAAGCGGTAACAACCTCAGGCACCCTAACCAGTATCGACGTCGATAACCCAGATAACGCATTCACACCGGATTCGATTACTGGCACCAACGGCAACCTCACCATTGGTGCTAATGGCCAATGGACCTTCACCGCCAACAGCGCGTTTAATCAACTAAACGTTGGCGATAAGGTCGAAGAAACCTTCACGGTGTCGTCTGTTGATGGCACACCCTCGACCATCAAAGTCACGATTAACGGCACTAATGACGCCGCTACTGTCAGCAGTGCGACCGTTGCTATCGATGAGACAGACAAAGTGGTAACGACATCAGGAACATTGACTAGTACCGATGTTGATAATCCAGACAATACGTTCACGCCGGATTCGATTTCAGGTACCAATGGCGACCTTACTATTGATGCCAGTGGACATTGGGTGTTCACCGCCAACATTGCGTTTAATCAATTGAACGTCGGCGATAAAGTCGAAGAAACCTTCACTGTCACTTCCGTTGATGGCACACCTTCGACCATTAAAGTCACGATTAACGGCACTAACGACGCCGCTACTGTCAGCAGTGCGACCGTTGCCATCGATGAGACTGACAAAGCGGTAACAACTTCAGGCACCCTAACCAGTATCGACGTCGATAACCCAGATAACGCATTCACACCGGATTCGATTACTGGCACCAACGGCAACCTCACCATTGGTGCTAATGGCCAATGGACCTTCACCGCCAACAGCGCGTTTAATCAACTAAACGTTGGCGATAAGGTCGAAGAAACCTTCACGGTGTCATCTGTTGATGGCACACCGTCGACCATAAAAGTGACGATTAACGGCACTAATGACAAAGCCGTGATAAGCGGAACAAGTGCCGGCGCGGTCACCGAAGAATCTCAACTTCAAACCTCTGGCTTACTGACTGTGACTGATGTTGATGCCGGTCAAGCACACTTCTCCAATACCGATATTGCTGGGACTTTAGGCACCTTACACCTCACTAATTCAGGGACATGGACTTACGACTTAGATAACACCAACCCAACCGTTCAAGCGCTAGGTAAAGGAACAACCGCTACCGATACCATTACTGTTCATTCTGCTGACGGCACACCACATCAAATTACTATTACGGTTAATGGTACTAACGACAAGGCCATCATTGGCGGGACAAACTCTGGTGCAGTGACTGAAGAATCTCAACTTCAGACGTCAGGTACACTGACTGTCACTGACGTAGATACTGGTGAAGCACACTTCTCCAACACTGATATTGCAGGCACATTAGGCACTTTACATTTGACTGATAACGGCACTTGGACTTACGATTTAGATAATACGAATCCACAAGTTCAAGCCTTAGGTAAAGGCGCGACAGCGACTGATACTATTACTGTCAACTCAGCAGATGGTACGCCGCATCAAATTACCATTACGGTGAATGGGACTAATGATACGGCTGTAATTGGTGGGACTTCTGCAGGCGCAGTGACCGAAGAAACGCAGTTACAAACCTCAGGCTCGCTGACTATTATAGATACCGATACCGGTGAAGCACACTTCTCAAATACTGATATTAAAGGCTCGCTTGGGACATTGCATTTAACCGATGCTGGGCAGTGGACTTACGATTTAGATAACACAAACCCAACGGTGCAAGCCCTAGGTAAAGGCGCTGCAACAACCGATACCATTACAGTTACTTCAGCAGATGGTACAACTCACCAAGTGACCATTGCCGTTAATGGAACTAATGACAAGGCTATTATTACTGGTACAAATACGGGAGCAGTTACCGAAGATCAAGATTTAACAAATCAGTTGAATGTTCACCCAAACTACATGCTTACACAAGGCAAGCTATTCATTACCGATGTAGATACGAATGAAGCTACATTTCCGATGCAATCTGGCATTGTTGGCGACCACGGGATCGGCTCATTTACACTTATACCAAGTGGCATTTGGCTATTTTCCGCAGATTCAAAACAAGCGGCTGTTCAGGCTTTAGGTGTTGGTGAAACTTTAACAGAGTCGACAACAATAACCTCGGTTGATGGCACACAGAAAACTATTTTGGTAACCATCAATGGTACCAATGATGCACCTGTTATCACCCCTGTTGCGACGCAAACGGTAACCGAGGATGGCAGTAAAACCATTACCTTCCATGCAACGGATATTGATACGACGGATACGTTGACCCCGAGTGTGTCAGCGACACACGGTAGTGCCTCGCTGAATGCGCAAGGTGAAATCGTGTTTACGCCTGATGCTAATTACAATGGTCCTGCTACAGTTGTTCTTTCAGTGACTGATGGGCATACGACAACCAGTCAAACTATCAATGTTGATGTAACACCGGCAAACGATGCGCCTATTATTAATCCGATTGTGCCAGTGAACGCCACTGAAGATGGTGCAGTAGTCACAGGTCAACTCACCTCAACGGATATTGATGCGGGTGATACTGCAACCTTCACAACCACATCAACACAGGGTGGATTTACACTCAATGCAGATGGTAGCTACAACCTAGACCCAACAGATGCAAGCTTCCAACACCTTAAAGCAGGTGAGATAAGCACGTTCACTATCCCTGTTACCGTGACCGATTCTGCAGGTGCAACAGATACTAAAGATTTAGTGATTACGGTGACGGGCACGAATGATACGCCGGTCATTAGTGGTGTCGATACGGGGGCATTAAAAGAAGATGTGAGCGCTAATCCTCAGAGTAATGAACTGACTGCGACAGGTAAGTTAGATATTGTCGATATAGATACAGGTGAAGGTAGTTTTGTATCCCATGGATTTAACAAAACGGCCCTACAAGGTCATTATGGTAAATTGGAGATCAGTCAAGATGGGAGCTGGAGTTACTCTGCCGATAATTCTCAAACAGCGATTCAATCCTTAGGCGAAGGTGAGCAGTTAACAGACACAATTAAAGTGACTTCGAAAGACGGTACAACGCATGATGTCGTGGTAACCATCAATGGTACTAATGATACAGCTGTAATTGGTGGAAGTTCTACTGGCGCAGTGACAGAAGAAACACAACTGCAAACCTCAGGCATATTGACCGTTACGGATATCGATACTGGTGAAGCACACTTTGCGAATGCTGATATCCAAGGCACCTTAGGGACATTACATCTAACAGATAATGGCGCTTGGACGTACGACTTAGATAACACTAACCCAGCAGTTCAAGCGTTAGGTAATGGCGCAACCGCTACTGATACCATTACCGTTCATTCAGCCGATGGCACACCTCATCAAGTCACCATTACGGTGAACGGCACTAATGATAATGCTGTGGTCGGTGGAGTAGATACTGCAAGTGTCACTGAGAAAGCGGCTGGAGATAATATGTCGCCAGATCATGCTCAACCAGGTATGGCGACACTTCGAG
Source organism: Vibrio sp. G-C-1 (assembly GCF_021728015.1). Classification (NCBI taxonomy): domain Bacteria; kingdom Pseudomonadati; phylum Pseudomonadota; class Gammaproteobacteria; order Vibrionales; family Vibrionaceae; genus Vibrio; species Vibrio sp. G-C-1. Next base: position 255,485 of record NZ_JAKKCR010000004.1, read on the forward strand.
TTAGTACACTCAACGCTAATGGACATTTATCTGTGGTTGATCCTGACTCTGGTCAGTCTGGCTTTGCTGATAATAATGTGGGGTATAATTATCACGGTACATATGGTGACTTAATATTAAATCCAAATGGAGATTGGAATTACTATGCCGATGCAGGAAGCCTCACTCAGATTGGTGGAAGGCCCACGACCAGAGGCTCCGCTATCGATAAATTAGGTGAGGGTGAAACACTCACAGACACTATCACCGTTCACACAAAAGATGGAACACCACATAATATAGTCATCACTATCAATGGTAGTAACGACAGGCCTTATTGCTCTTCAGAAGTACAACTCAACGCAGGTACTGAAGATACGAGACAAACCATTACAGCTGCACAACTGTTACAAAATTCAATAGATGTCGATAAAAATGACTCTGGACTGCTTACAGTAGCAAACCTTCATCCAGATCACGGCTCGATTTTAGATAACCAAAATGGTACATACACTTTCACACCAGAAAAAGACTATAACGGTAAAGTTCATTTCACCTATGATGTCAAAGATGCACATGGCGGTGTCACTCATACTGGAGCTACCAGCAGTTTAAGTGCAGTTGCTGATAAAGCGGTTATAAGCGGTAGTGATACCGGAACGATTATTGAAGATCATAATGTGGGTCACAGTTCATTACAGCCTGTCGTTGCATCGGGTTTGCTGAGTGTGACTGATCCTGATGCAGGACAAAACTATTTTCAGGTCAATCGGTTACTAGGAGAACAGGCGATTAACGATCCCTTTGGTGGTTTTTTACGCATTACACCAAGTGGCGCTTGGGGATATGAAGTAGCCAATAGTCGCTTGCAATCATTAGCTGAAGGTGAAGTAGAAAAAGTTGTATATCGTGTTTATTCTGCAGACCACACTGCTCACGATATAACAATAACGGTGACAGGCACCAATGATCAACCGACCATAACTGCGACGACACTTGCACATGGCACTGAAGATACACATTACCAAATGCAAGTCAGTCAGTTTGGATTCAGTGATATCGACACAGGCGATACGTTACATTCCATAGCAATCACAGATCTACCATCAGCAACACAAGGTAAGTTTGTGCTTGATGGACACGATGTTACAGCGGGGCAACACATCCCTACAGCTGACATCAGTAAACTTCAGTTCATTCCTGCGCAAGATTTTAATGGCGATGTTCAGTTTAAATATACTGTTAACGATGGGCATGATGACTCACAAGAGGCTACCAACACACTTCATATTGATGCGGTGGGAGATAAAGCCGTTATATCAGGTGTGGATACTGGCGATGTTTATGAAAACAGAAACCCTGATATGTCGCCAGACTTTGCCCAGTCAGGTATGGCGCATTTAACTAATAGTATGATTCATGTTGAGGGGCAACTAACAATCATCGATCCAGATACCGGCGAGAATAGTTTTGATTCTAAAGGTATTGGTTATACCTATCATGGAAAATATGGCCATTTGATTCTTAATACAGATGGTAAATGGTTTTATGGTGTTGCGACCGGCACTGCTGATGTAAATGGTGGATTAACAACAAAGGTAGGATCGACGATTGATCAACTTGGTGCAAATGAGACACTCACTGATACGATAACGATACAAAGTAAAGACGGTACTACTCATGATATTGTTATCACTATTCATGGCGACAACGACCGTCCATACTGCTCTTCAGAAGTGCAGCTCAACAGCGGTAAAGAAGACCTCGCGCAAACCATCACGGCCACCGAACTCTTAGCAAACACTATAGACGTGGATAGCAACGACCTAGGCAAACTCACCGTTGCGAATCTTCACGCTGATCATGGTTCTATTCTAGATAATCAAGACGGAACATACACTTTTACCCCAACCAAAGACTATAACGGTCAGATTCATTTTAGCTATGATGTGACAGATGCGCATGGCGGAACGACTCATACAGGGGCGTCGACCACACTCACCGCTACCCCAGACGGCGCCATCATTTCAGAAGTGACAACTGACCACGTCACTGAAGATGGTTCACACAGCAGCCACAATGCAGGGGTTACAACTGAGCTCGCGAATGGAAGACTACAAGTTGTGGATCCAGATAGCGGGGAGAATAAATTCCAATACAGCCAGTTTGGTGAATCAGCAGTTCACGATCCGTTTGGTGGCATGTTACGTATTGATAGCATGGGCAATTGGGGGTACAGCGTTAATAATGCCAATTTGCAACACCTTGCTCAAGGGCAAACTGAAACCGTTATCTACCGTGTTCATAGTTATGATGGAACGGCATACGAGTTGCACATAGACGTTGTAGGCACCAATGATGCGCCAACCGTTACCCAAGTTGCGCTAAGTAACGGCACTGAAGACACGCATTATCAAATGCAAGCGAGTCAGTTTGGATTTACGGATGTTGATAGTGGCGATACGCTACATTCAGTTGCAATCACAGATCTACCACCAGCAACACAAGGTAAATTTGTGCTTGATGGACACGATGTTACAGCGGGGCAACACATCCCTACAGCTGACATCAGTAAACTTCAGTTCGTTCCTGCGCAAGATTTTAATGGCGATGTTCAGTTTAAATATACTGTTAACGATGGGCATGATGACTCACAAGAGGCTACTAACACTCTTCATATTGATGCGGTAGGTGACACAGCAGTAATCACTGGAACGACAACTGGCGATGTCGATGAAGGGCATGGTACCTATCATGATCGGTCACCAAACTACGCACAGCCTGGGATGGCTAAATTAACCAATGACCCTTTATATACTGATGGCAAGTTAGAGATTATTGACCCAGACACTGGCGAAGCACAATTTGATACAAAAGGTGTAGGCTACTCCTACCATGGCACTTATGGTCAATTAATACTAAATGCCGATGGTAATTGGCATTATAAGGTTACCGTTGGTAGTAACCAACAAAACGTAGCCACAAAGATCGATCAATTAGGCGATGGGCAAGAATTAACAGATACGATTACCATTTATTCTAAAGATGGTACGGCTCAAGACATCGTTATTACCATTCATGGCGATAACGATAGACCTTACATCAGCTCAGAAGTGACACTTTCCATTGGTAGAGAAGACACAGCTCTTACCTTTACCAAGGCCGATTTGCTTACTAATACTGTCGACGTTGATGCCAATGACACAGGTAAGCTCTCCATTGCTAATCTGCTAGTCGATCACGGCTCTGTTGTCGATAACAAAGATGGTACTTATACCTTTACTCCAACCAAAGACTACAACGGCCAAGTGCACTTCACTTATGACGTGACAGATGCTCATGGTGGAACGACTCATACAGGCGCAAACACGTCTCTTGCTGCTGTTAATGATGTCGCAACATTTACTGGTGATTCAGGCAGCATAAGAGAAGATACAAACATTCACCACAACGTGCATACCACGGGGTCAGCAACCATTCCAGATGCCCTTGTTTGTAATGGACACCTGGTTATTTCTGATGTTGACGGACAAGGTGAAGCAACACTAGATCTCAAAGGGCAATCGCAAATATCACAGGATGGAACCTATGGCCATTTCACGGTCACTAGTCGTGGTATTTGGGTATATACAGCAGACAACAATAGTACGCCTATTCAAGACTTAGATAATGGACAAACACTCACAGATAGCATTGAAGTCACATCAAAAGACGGTACCAAGCATTCCATTACCGTCACAATTAATGGGACCACCGATGATCCTGTTCTCCACAGCCTCAGTGATTCAGGTGTTCAACATAGTGGTCCAATCGAAGGGAATCTACTTACTGGCTCTGGGACGGATCAAGGATTGAGTGGTGCAGCAACAGACGCAGATTCCAACGCACATCTGGTGTTGCAAGATATTCAAATAAATGACCCCGTATCAGGTTATGTCGCGGTAAGGCCGGGGCAACCACATACTATGGCCGGTATCGGTACACTCGCGATCGAAGCGAATGGTCATTATACCTTCACCCCGGAAGCTGGTTTTACAGGTAAAGTGCCAAGTATGGTTTATCGTGTCGGTGATGATGGGGGTAACTCAATAGGAGACTCTTCTCAAAACTCTCTCTCTATTGAAGTCACCCCACCTCTACAGCATACACCTACAGTCACAGGGCAAACCGTTTCTACAAATGAAGACATCACCAGAACTGTTGCTACCAGTGACTTTGGTTACAGTGATCAAGATGGCGACGCCCTGCAGTTCGTGACTATTAGCAGCATACCGAGTCATGGATTATTACTCCTAAACGGCAAAGCGGTAACCACCAACCAGCAAATCACAAAAGCGGATTTAGATGCAGGCCATTTAACCTTCACGCCAATCAGTAATGAAAACGGTGCCAACTATGCGCAATTTACATTTACTGCAAATGATGGCCATCAAGACTCAGCAAGTGCAACGATGATAGTGGATGTCAATGCCGTCAATGATGCGCCTATCGTTGGATCGAGTTTTATTAGTTCTTTAGAAGATAAACCTCATGCGTTCACCACTGCTGACTTTAAATATTCTGATATTGATGGCGATGCGCTAAACCATCTCACGATTACCAATGTCGCCCACGGCGTGTTAACACTGAATGGCGTCACTGTGAATATTGGTGATGACGTCAGCGCATCCGACGTTTCATCACTCATCTTCACCCCAACTCACAACTATTTTAGTTCTGGTGTCAGCGGGCTGGGTGCGGTGCAATTTACCGCAAACGATGGCCAAGCTGATTCAAAAGAAGGGTCAATATTCATTAACATTGCTAATGCCGCCGACCCAGCAACATTCGGAGGCGATTCCACAGGGGTAGCTCAAGAAGACATGACACTTCAAGCGTCAGGTACGTTGACATCTAGCGATCCAGATGGAACTACAGGCTTTATTGCCGTTCAAGGTGGTGCTGGGATAGTAGGAAGTAAAGGTTATGGGCATGCACACATTGATAGTAATGGTCACTGGACTTACGACCTTTACAACAAACACCCAATCGTTCAACAGCTTGGCGAAGGTCAGACAGACACTGAAACCATTACGGTTCAATCTGCAGATGGTACGCACCATGACATCGTGGTCACTATTACCGGAACCAACGACCTACCGACAGTTTCAGAGAAGCCACAAACAAGTCATGTTGTCGGCCAACACTCGGTCGATGAAGATTCAAACCTTAACCCTGCGGGCCAACTGATCATCAATGATGTCGATGGTGATACCACCACCGTAGCTCTAGATCCAGCTCACAGCGCCGCTTATGGTCATGTTGTGTTTGATTCGCATAGTGACACTTGGATTTATCACCTAGATAACAACAACCCAGCCGTGAATGCCCTTAACGATAACGACACGCTGCAAGACAAGTTTACTTTGCTTGTTGATGACGGGCACGGCCAAAAAGTACCACAAGAAATTACGATGACCATCAATGGTCATACCGATCCTGTGCCTTATACCCCACCAACAATCAGTGTCACTGTCGATACGAGACATGCACAACATATTACTGCAGGTATTACCGCCAGTACGGTTCAAACCTACGCCAGCTCCCTAGGCCAGCACGTAACAACGTCGAGCGGCAACCATGAAGTAAAGGGTCACGGTCATAGCGATATCATCATCGTAAATGGTCGACTCAACGAAGAAGCTGAGCTAGAAGGTGGTAATGATATTCTTTATATCGGCGGAAGACTCACTGATAAGGAAATAGAAGGTGGGCATGGTAGCGATACCCTCATTTTAGGCGCTTACAATCGTAATAATGCTCCACGCTTACGTGACCATGGCGAGAAACTCAGTGATGGACATGAAGAGATGGAACTGGAAAGCATCGAAAATATCATTCTTGGTGACGGTACGGTGCTGAAAGGTCATTTACCTGCAAACTTTCCTCTCGTCACGCATGACCACTATGAAGTACCAGTAAATATCCAAGCTCACTTATCTTCAGGTGACGAGTCAGTTTCCAGTATTCGACTCACCCACTTGCAGCAAGGGCTCACACTTCAAAGCAATGGACATAACATAAACGCTAACCATGACGGCAGTTACACCGTACCAACCAATGGTCACCTTGTGGTAGTGTCAGATCATCCAATGAGCAATGGACATCATTACTTCGAGACAGAAGTAACAACACATAACTCAGCAACGGGCGTCACTGCGGTAACAACTGAAGATTTACAAGGGCATATTCAAAGCCATGTAAACCCACCGCCTCCACCACCGCCGCCGGTCCAACACGATGAACCAGACTCACCTCTGACGTTTGAAGCATCTGTTACTATCGCTGATGACAGCAATAACCCAAATGAGCATCAAGTCAGTTCTACCGACTCTGAGCATCACGATGTCAGCCACCATGGTGCAGCAGCTTATCTGGATGCATTGGGCATAAAACCCGATGCGACATCGACAACGGTTCACGATCAACCTGCGGATATGGATATCGTACTTGCACAAGTCGACCAACAAGATATAACAACGCATGACCAAGCGCACTTGGATATGTCAGACGCGTTGGAACACCATGACGCGAACATTAACCATAACCAAGATGATGATCACCACCACAACGATATCGATGGGTTACCGGACATAGATCCTAACTCATAACTTCAAGTGTAAGGTGCCTAATGCCTAGTGCTTAGTGCTTAGTGCTTAGTGCTAGTAACTTACCGCTTAAACTCTAGGCAAGCACAATCGGGAGCATTAATTGCTCCCGATTGTTTCTCTCTAAAGAACATACAAACTTGAAAAAACGACAATCAAAAAGGGAGCACATGATGTGCTCCCTTTTTATTATTTGCTGTTGTTATTCGTATACTCTCATCGACTAGTTAACGTAGCTACCTTTCACCAAATGCGACGCTCACGTTCGTGTAAATTGGCTTCCACAGGTATTGGAAAACGGACTTCTCACCTGTTGTAATATCTACCTCGCCCGTCATACCTGGCAAGATAGAAAAGCTCTCCGGATTATCACGGAAATAAGGAACATCCACCGAGACGACGACTTCATAATAGATTTCACCGCGTTCACTTTGACTTGTGGTCGGTGAAATACTCTCAACCGCCCCTTTTAGCGCCCCAAAGCGGCTGTAATCAAACGCATCAATCTTGATACGAGTCGGCTGCCCTACACTCACAAAACCAATATCTCTTGGTGACAAACGCGCTTTAAAGTCGGCTTTCCCACCAACAGGAACAATTTCAACCACTGTCCCACCTGGCTGAATAACACCACCGTTTTGCGTGCTTGGCAGGCTTTGCACCAAGCCTTGTAGCGGTGACACCAACATGGTGTTGGTCAATTTAGCTTGGCTTGAACGAACTCTAGCATTCAATGCTGATAAGTCAGATACGGCTTTAGAACGATCATCGCTCACTTTAGCTTTCGCTTCCGCCAGAAGTTGTATAATTTTTTGGTCATTACTGTCAGCTTGTCTAATCAATACCGACTTCTTGCCACGAGCTTCTTCAATTTTCTGCTCAATACTGGCCAGTTTTTGACGCATTTCAAGCACACGTAAGCGTGAAATGTTACCCGACTTATAACCCTTTTCTAGTATGTTCAACTCTTGCTTAGTCGCATTTAACTCTTTCTCATAACTCGGCAAGGCCTTTTCTACGCTACGAAGCTGCTCTGCAATTTGCTCGCTCTCTTTCTCAAGCACCACACGCTTTTGGAAGTAGAGGGCTTTTTGCGCGTTTAGCTGCGCTTTTTGTTGGCTGACGATCTCTGGGTAATCGACCTCAAACTCAGCAAGATTAGGCTCACGTTGCTCAAGCAGCGCATTCATACGCTCCACACTGGCTAGAAGCGTCACTTGTTGGGACTTTAGCTCTTCAAGGGCGGTACGCTGGAAAGTGGCATCAAACTCAACAAGCGGCTGGCCTTTCTCAACCAACTGCCCTTCTTTAACGAGAATTTGCTTTAACTTCCCGCCAATCGCGCTTTGTAATACTTGCTTCTCGCCTTCTGGAATCACAGCACCTTTGGCTTTGGCGATTTCATCAACTTGAGTGACTACAGACCAAGTGGCAAAAGCAATAACACATAAGGCAACCGACCATGTGGCCAGCGCCAATGTACGAGCCGTATTTTGTGATTCAACAAGTTCACCGTAGCGCTTGCCCTTCTCGATAGATTGTTTAGTCATTAGCGACTCCTTGCTTAGACTTTGATTGTTGGGCTGCATTTTGTTGAGCAGACGCCTCTTGAGTTGACGGCTGTAGCTCTTGAGATAACGGTTGCTCAGATAACTGCGGTTCTTGAGAAGCTTGAGGCTCTGAAGGCTGTTCCTGCTTCGAAGACTGCTCCGGCTCTAATGGACCGGCATAAACCACTGCACCTTCATTTAATACCACCACTTTATCGGCAAGCTTGATTAAATCCGGATCGTGGGACGTGTAGATCACCGTTGCTTTTCCTTTTTTCGACTGCACAAACTCACCAAATATACGTTTAGCATTTGGGTGAGCATCAGGCACAGGGTTATCCATTAAGAACATTGGGTAGTCATAAACCAGCGCTTTCGCGTCAATGAGGATCTGCGCGACGCTGCCAGACAACATGTCAAAAAGGCTGTCCGGCTGAATACTGCTGATGGAAGTATCGAGCCCACCTGATAATGTCTCGAACCAACGCTTTCCGCCCACCATTTCAATTGCAGAGATCATTTTCTTATCTTCGACTTTGTGACCGTCGTTTAGCCACTCTCGAATACTCAGCGTAAGCAAATCAGGATATGCGGCTCGAATGAAACACCAGTGGCGATAGAGCTGCGGGTCGTATTGAACGAGGTTAACGCCTTCAAGCTCGACCATGCCGTTTTGGATAGGCTGCAAGCCAGACAGCACTTCAATTAATGTTGATTTACCGCTCCCAGAAGGGCCGGTAATCGCGACAATTTCACCGGCTTCAATATCAAAACTCACACCATTCAAGGCCGGGCGACTCTGTTTGGGATAGCGCAGCGTCACTTGGTCTAATTTCAAGTTAGGCGCTACCACAGGTAACGGGTGATGCTGGTAACTGAATTCACGCTCAGACGGCTGAGACAAAATGCGGTTCACTTGCAGCTTGGATTGATTAAAGCTATTAAAACGCATCGCACTGTTTGCCAACACCTGAGCAGGACCCGTCACCTTAGATATCAACATCATTGAAGCAATCAAACCACCAGGGGTCATCACTTGTTCAAAAATAAGTCCTATACCTAACCCCATCACGGCGAGTGTCGAACCCACACCAATGAAATAGTAAATCGAGGTGTACCGACTCTGGAGAACCGATTGATTAAAGGTCACTGTTGAAGCAAGAAGATTGGCTTTTTTGAAACGTTGAATCCAGTGCTCTGAGAATCCAGCACTGCGAATAAAGGCAAGCTTGGATGACAGCTCATTAGTCATGTTTTGACGATTCGTACCTGCCACTGTCGATTGCATCGAGCGCTTGCTGCTAGAGCGTATCGAACGTTTTGCTAGCAAGTAATAAAGGATTAAAGAGACGACTGGAACCAGTACCAACCATCCGCCTAAAACACCTATCGCAAGTACAAAAATAAGAATGAATGGTAGGTCAAATAACGCATTTCCTAATGGCCCCGATAACACGCCTGAAATACGCTCCGACAGCATCACTTGGTTTTGCTGACTAGAAGAAGCTGTTTGCTGATTTTGAGCATAGCTATTACGAAGCAGACGCTGCACGAGGGATTGAGAAATCTCACGACTTACTCGGTTGGAAACTGAAGCAAAAACTCGGCTACGTAATGTTCTCAACCAACCCATCATCACAAACAACAACGCCGCGCCAATGGCGATACCTTGCAACTCATGCCCTGCATCACCGCCAATCACATGGTCATAAATCGACATCGTGATGAAAGGAACGGCAAGCGCAAATAAGTTAGTGATAAAGCTGACCAACAACAATTTAGGAATGATGGGACGAAACGCATGTAACCTTTCGCCAACCCAATCAGGAGAGGCCTTCTCTAATGGTGGCCCTTCGATAACGATGCAAAACTGTGGGATCTGGGTAATGTCGTCATTGGCATTAAAGGCAACAAATTGCTTGGATTCTAAATGACCAGAGACCAGCTCATGTTCACCAAGTACCAGTAAGACCAATTTATGTTCACCAACTTCATCTAGGTTGGCAACCAAGCGATAAGGCAGTGCAAGCCTGTCGAACAAGGCAAACATATCGTCGATTGATTCAATGCCATTTTCATCGACCCATTGATGTGCGAACAACTGGATATTAGCATTAACTTCCAACTGCTTAAGAACGGAAAGGCTCTCGGTTTCTAAATGATTCATCACCTCTTGTCGACCGCTGGTATCTGCACGGTTGTTCGTACCTGAAGGGTTACCAATATCTAAACGATTCATACGACGGCCTCCTGATTGCTCTCGCTGTCGACCGTAATAGCTCGACTTTCCACTGTAATGATTCGATTAGCCAATTCGCGAAGCTTCGAATGGTAGCTCACCATCAGTATCGTGCGTCCTGCCGTTACTTCTTCCTCCAACACCTTAGCTAGATTCCCAAGGGCGTCTAAATCAAGTGAAGAATCCGGCCTTTCCAACATGATTATGGGTTTATCACTTGCCAATTGAGCCGCTATATTGAGCATTTTCACGTTACCCATACTCAACAAAGAAGCACTCGTATGGCCAATTTGTGTCTCGAGCCCATCGGGTAATCGAGTAATCTCTTTGGTTAAACCCAAACGCTTTGCATAGTCACTGGCGCTTTGCGTTTTCTCAGGGTCAAAGCCACACAAGTTGTCGAGAATAGTACCCGACACCAACTGCCCTTTAACGCCACAGTAGGCCACAATATTGGTTACGGATGCGATTGAAACTGCAGCTCCGTTAATGAAGCACTCACCCGCTTTTAGATCATCAATACCTGCAATCGACGACAATAAATGACTGTTGGTGTGGCGATCCTCACTCTCTAACAATATCAACTCACCTTTATTCAGTGTGACATCTGCATGAGAGAGTTCACCGTATCTTTCAACGGTCGCTTGCTTGATTTCCAACGTCTCAAAGTCAGATAAGTGGTTCTCAACTTGCTCAGATCCTGAAAAATCAGATAGTGACAAGTCACTCAATTTTTCTATTGCCTGATTAGCACTGTGTATTGAATTAAGCTTAATTCGAACTCCCACCAAAGCACTTAAAGGTGCGACGGCTCTGCCCGATAAGATAGAACATGCCGCCAAGCCACCAGTAGTTAACTGACCATCCAACACCCATAAGCTCCCCGTAATCACGAGTAAAACTGACGTGGCTAATGCAGCAAGCTGAATACATTCTTGGGCGAAGGCGTTCTGTTCTTCTTCTCTCGCTTTAGACTGAGAGCGAACGTTATTGAGGGATTTAAACTGATTGAAGATTCGAGACTCAACAGCCTGGCGTTTGATTCCCTGAATGGTTTGGCTAAGTAGAATCAAGAAGGCTTTTCGCTCCTGCTCATCTTGGGAAGCTTCTTCACTTAAGCTTTTAACGCGAATAGAAGATAACCAAACAATTCCGAGAGTAATCAGCCAAACTGCCAAAGGTATCGCCACCAGCTCACCGCCGATGTAAGCCACCAAGCCCAAGAAGATCAAGGCAAAAGGCAAATCAATAAAGCCTGCAATCACACCACCGGAATACCAATCTTTGACTTTGGATACAGAACCAAGCCCCTCTTCCACGCCGCCAACACCAATGTGGCGGAGATGGCCTGATGAAGCCGTTGTTACTCTTTCAACCAAGGTTTGATAGGTCGCTTTCTCGGTATTGCTGGCCGCGGCTGACAAAAGCCAAGTACGCACAAACCGGATCAATGCTTCCATGGCAACAGCCAACGCTGCACCCGCCAACAACAAAGTGGCAGTACCGTAACTTTGGTTAGGTAAAATACGATCGTAAATTTGTAAAACCGTTAACGGAACGGCGAGAGAGAGAAGATTTATGAGTAAAGAAGGCAGTAGGACTTTCCCCACCACCCCTTTGTTTTTCATTGAACTTGCGGGCATACACAATCCTTATCCATGCTTATGAAATAAGATTGGTACACCATGTTGAGTATTGCAAGGTAACGGACTGATTTAACGTGTTTTTCAATATAAATATGACACAGATCTTTCTACACAAATCTATGGCTATACCCGTACCTTAAAAACGCTCCTTACAAACGCTCGTTACAAGCGCTCCTTACAAACAATTGTCGTAATCCGTTATCGCCTACTTTAACTTTGAAAAGTCTGAGTTACATAAATGCGGTTTCAGCGCTTCAAATTTATCTGAGGGCCACTCGTATATTTTGAATGAAATGAGTTCGTCAATAACGGACTCATCAAAGCGGTGTTTAACGACTTTAGCTGGGGAGCCACCAACAATACTGTAGGGAGCGACGTCTTTAGTCACCACACTATTCGCTGCAACTACAGCGCCTTCGCCAATCGTCACACCGGGCATCACCATCGCTCTCATGCCTAACCACACCCCATCTTCAATGTGAGTGCCACCTTTGCCAATGTAGGCATCGTCGATGACATCCATAAATGGGTACAGCGAAAACCAATCAACTCTGTGGGTATGGTTGCCACCCATCAAAATCACGACCTCTGCGCCAATACAGACATAATCACCGATATGGAGTTCGTCGATTTCCCATCGAGGCTCCCACTGGCGGCTGACTTCGTCGCCGTGTAAATAACGCACTACCGATTGTTCAAAACCGTTATCCCAGCAATCGCTGTAATAACTGTGTTGACCTTTTACATGAATATTGGGGTTGGTTACGACTTCATGCAACAACTCGAATTTGGACCAATGCTTCTTTTGCATTTTTACCTCTGAATGATCTATTTAGTTTTATTCGTTAACTATCAGAATGTTCGACGATGCAAATCCAAGGTGCACAAACTAACGCCCTATAAACACAGGGTTCACTGGGATGAATAGTGAGTATCACGCTTAAATCATAGCAATGTCGCTAAAACTAAAGAGACGTCAGTGGATTCGAGGTTGCTTAAGAAGAGGAAGTAGTTTCAAAGTTTGCTCAGTTTTTATCGATAACTTGGTTGGATAATTTACAGGCGTAGTGTAACTGTTTAGTCGCGCCAATTTGACAGGAAGATGTGATTAATAAGGTTTCAAATATCGTTTCGTAGAATACGGCATGAACAAGAGCCTGCGCGATTACACAGGCTCAAACTTAGACTCGGCTATAAATTTCGGCTCACGCTTGGAGCTGGGTTCAGCGACTACATACGAGCAAGCTGTACTTTTCTGTCTTTATTCACCACGCAAAAATTACCGCGCTTAGTACGACATTTAGAGCATCGTTCGCATTCAACAGGGCTTCTATCCCCTTCCTTCCAACGCTTAACTAAATGGGGTTCAGAAAGCAGCGGTCTTGAAAGCGCGAAGTACTCAATGCCCGTGTTGTTTGCAATCGCTTCGATAGCATCAAAATCCGTTAGGCCACCTACCGTGATCACTGGGATGTTAACGTCTTGGCTGATCGCGTGACCATACTCATGGAAGTAGCCTTCAGCTTGAATGGTAAAACCATCGTGCGACTCGCCAATCATAGTGTCTGCTTTGCCATGAATATTGCCTGACACGACAATGCCATCCACACCCACTTGTTCAAGCTTTTTACAGACAATACGTGTTTCCTCAAAGGTGACGCCACCTTCAAAAAACTCGGATGCCGTGAGCTTAACTAAGATAGGGAAATCATCACCCACTAGCTTACGTGTCGCGGTATAGATCTCTAACAAAAACCTCATGCGGTTTTCTAAGTTACCGCCGTACTCATCTTCACGTTGGTTGTAGTAAGGGCTTAAGAACTGATTAATCAGGTAAGTGTGAGCAGCATGAATTTCAACGCCATCAAAGCCTGATTTTTGTGCTCTCAAAGACGCTTGAGCAAACGCATCAACAATGTAGTCGATCTCGTCTTTGCTCATCGCTTTGCCTAGTGTTTGAGTGCCTTTTTCTGGAACCTCACTTGGTGCGTAGATCACTCGTTCGCCAAGATCATGCGTGGTTTTCGTGCCACCATAAGCCAATTGCATCACGATTTTAGAGTCGTTGTCGTGCACCAGTTGAGTCAGCTTCTGATACTCTTCAATGAATGAGTCGTTATACATACCCATCATGCCCGCATTTGGCTTTTCTTCTTCAACGATGTTCGCGTAACCCGTTACGATCAGGCCGACTTCACCTTGAGCCAACTCTTCATAGATAGAGTACAGTTTATCTGTCATATGCCCATCTTCGGTGGCCATATTTTCCCACGTTGCACTTCTCATGAAGCGGTTCTTTAGTGTCATCTTGCCAATGTGGGTTTCTGTAAACAAAGTGCTCAAGTGTCTTCCTCTCAAAATCGTATTACGCGAGTTACCCATTAAGCATGGGCACTGATTCAGGCGGATACTACAGAGAATAAGGCAGGGAAAACTTAATCTAGATTAAGAGAGCGGCACTCTCATATGGAAAAAGGCAGAAAGAGACAGCAAAAGATGAGAAAAGAGAAATTAGAGGAAACAAAGGAAGTAAACAGAAGCCACTTAGTTTCACTAAACGGCTCCACAGATTTATAAGCTTATAGCTTTATAGCTTTATAGATTTATAGATTTATAGCTTTACTAAAAATCAGACTTAACAGCGTTATCCATATTGAACCGTAGGATCAACACACTGATAGATCTGCCCAATGCTCGCTTCATTGGTTAACAAGGCTTCAATAAGGCGCGCCACTTCTTGTCTATAAATCACACCATGAACTTCGACCTGCTGGGACAGCTCACCGTTGCCAGTCTCCTCGCCGTCTAACAAGCCACCCGGACGTAAGATGGTGTAATCCAGAGAACTCGAGGTTAGCCAAGCTTCGGCCAACGACTTTTCACGAACCGCTGCGCCAAACCCTTTTCGAGATCGCTCCGACAAATACTGCCAAGAGTCACCACAACCTAACGACGTTACCAACACAAATCGAGCAATACCATTGACTTCAAGCGCATCAGTCAGATGTCGGTGTCCAATGTAATCAACGGGAATGTCAGCTCTGAAGCTGCCCATACTAGAAACGACCAGTGTCGATTTAGGTAACTGAGCGACCACAGATTCAACCTGTTCTTTATCGGTAGCATCACAACGCAGTGTGGTGATACCAAGTTCAGCCAAGCGCGTGTTCTTCTCTGGGTTTCTCGCAATCGCTATCACTTGATAATCTTGTTTGTGAAAATGCTCAACAATTGCAGCACCCAGTCCACTTCCTGCTCCCCATACAACGACCGTACTCATAAAAAACCTCATAATATTCATGTTGTAGTGATACTAACCAGACAATTTAAACCGTTCCTTTATCGAGATCAATAAATGAGAATAAGTCTCAATATTATTTTTATTTTTTTGCGGGCTCTCACTAATCCGCTCAAAAGCACGACCACTTATCATAATTAGACATTGGTTAATTGAATTGCCCAAACATGTCTACTAAAGTAATTTTAATACAATGACTTAGTCTCGGTGGTTATGAAAAAAGAACGCATTCAATACTCTTTCGACGTGTGGTTATTTATTCCTGATGAAGACAAACTCATCATGAATGATGAAGACGTGATCATCGACAATCGCTTGTCCAAGCTACTCAACTTTTTCTGCCAAAATCCTAAGATCGTATTCTCACGAGATGAGCTGATTAATGAAGTCTGGAATGGCTCAATCTTGACGGATCAGGTGATCACGCAAGCCATTTTTGAACTGCGCAAAATACTCAAAGCGGCTGAACGACATTCAATGGGACACATCATCACCGTGCCCAAACGCGGTTATAAACTCGATGTTGATGTCCACAAAACCATCTTAGTACCTGCAAGTGTCACCACAAATACCGTGTCAGTTACAGACATGAATCATGCACCTAATGCTTTTGGTTCCTTTCCTACAACTCAATCAGACGCACCAGATACATCGCCAGTTTTGGATGAGGATAAAAAACAACAAGTTGAACCAAAAGCAGAATCGGTTACTGGTGAGAACCTAATAAGCGATCAAGGCTCAGAGGCCAAAACCGTACTCGAAGAATCTGAAGAGAGTTCAATCGATGCAACCTCAGAAAAACCTGCTTCACAAGAGCCTATTCAGCCTATTGATCCGCAACCTAGCGCTTCGAAACCTAGCGATCCACGACCTAGCGATCCACAACCTAGCGCTTCGAGCTATGTCGATCCAAGCCATACCGATTCGAGTACAGCACAGTTCATTCAACAGTCACCTGTAAATAAAACAGCTAACGACAAACAAGCGCCTATCGCAGAAAATAAACCTCAGAAAAGAACGTCTCGTGCTGTGATGTTTGGGGGCGCTATAGTTATTACGCTTGGACTTATTTGGTGGACGTTAAAACCGACCAGCCCTACATCGGACGCCTTCGATTTGAGCAGTTTAAATACCGCTGCTAATGAATCAAACCAACCACTCGCTGACTCAAATCAATCAACGGAACAAAATCGTCTTAATCAAACAGCAGACAGTCAAAACCTAGATGCCCACAAAGCACACGAATCTGTGCACTACTTATCTTTAGAACCTAGATACATTTACGTAAGTATCGATGACAACTTGAAGACGGATGCCTTTAAGCGTGGGATCATCCATAAATTAATGAGCTACTTGACCACCTATCGCGATTTCCGTGTCGTAGTCGATGAAACCTTGGTGCCGAATTCAGCCAACGTGATCAGTTTCAAGAGTGAAATTGATGGCGACAGAGAATACCTTGATATCACCTACTTCAACCGAATTTCTAATTTCAGACACCTAGGTCGAGATTACCTGATTGACCCGGCTTCACTCCACACGACCATGCGTTCAATGCTCGATGATCTATTGGATTCATTTAATTTGGATATTCAAAAATCGATATTGAAGCAGCAAATCTCTGAGTTACCCAAACAGGAAGAAGCCTTAAAGCTCACCCTTGAAGCGCTCGGGCTCACCTTCATGACGTTAGACAGAACCGACACCTTGTCTAAGATCGCCCAAGCCAATGAGCTAGAACCCGACAACCACTTCGTTATGTCGAACCGTTACATGTATGAGCTTGCCGACATTTTTATAATGAGATCGAAGAATAAGAATAAGCAGGTTGAAGCACTCAATAAGAAATTCAAAAAACAGTTACTCAATGCTCAGAACAATGCTAACTCTTATCGAGTCTATGACGCGTTAGCAGCCTACTTCCTCACTGAAGATAACCCTGACCAAGCCGAATACTATCTGAGCTTGATTCCGAGGAATGAATACAGTGTGATGTCTATGATTATCTTGGCAAAAATTGAAGAATCTCAAGGCAACCCTTCAATGGCGGAAGAGTATTACTATGAAGCGATATTAGAATCTGGCCACCCTGTGGTTTTGAAAGTCGCTCAAACACTGTTTTTCAAAAGTAACATCACCGAGATTGAATCCAAATTAGGTATCAACCAATGATTAAGCTCTTAACTATTAACTATTAACTATTAACTATTAACTATTAACTATTGGCTATTAGCCGTTAGCTATTAATATAGAAAACACACCGCTTACTCAGGCGGTGTGTTTTTGGGTTCTCACAAAAATCAGTAATCGTTAATCGCTCAATCGTTGATAAAAAAGCGATAGCCGCTATAAGGCATTAGTTAGCAGAATACCGACACCAATCCTTTCACTGTTGTAGTCATAATCAATCAAGCTTTCTCCATAGCCTTTGTAGTACTGGACATACCCTTGAAGCCGGCCATACAGAGGAAAGCTGAGTGATGTCTGTATTCCACCATACCCGGTTTGAAAGTTATAACGACCCAATGCTGAAACCTCAAAACCATCCCACTTGTAAGCGCCAGACAATTCGTAGTGACCGAGATAGTCTTGAATATCAGGGTTGTCATCGCTACTACTCGACTCAGGAATTCTGTACCAAGGCTGGAAATAAACCGCAAAGTCATCTTCGGTATACCCTAGCCCAACATAAGCGCGGTTCCAGCTACGACTCAGCTCTGCCGTTCGTCCGTTAGATTCATGCTCTAAACCCAAACGCGAAAACCACACACCATCAGCTGACTCGATGTTCAAAGGCGTTTCGTAAAAGATCTCTGGGCGATAGTTAGTCTCTCTAAATGGTGATGAGATATCAGAAGAGTACGCCTGCCAAAATGATTTGAGCGTAAAACCAAAATAGATTTTGTCCGCTTGATTAAAAACACCATCATCAACCACTGGAATTTTTAAACTTAACTGCAGTTTGATCTCTTCATCGCTGAGGTCATCCGCTTTACCTCCGAATCGCTCATCCCCATAGGGCTGTGTATTCACGTTGGTCATGTGAGTCACTGGCAAAATGTAGTTCAAACGATAAGGCGTTATAACAAACGGGTTATCTTCAGTTGTGTACTCCATCTTCAATCGCGTGACTTTAGACTCCAGTGCACTTTCGCTGATGGAGTCTAAACCGTCTTCGCGGGTTTCACCCGACAACTTATTCTCGGGTGTTTTGTTTGATGTAACGGCTTCTTGGGATGCGCATTGCTGCTTTAACCACTCAATACTTTGTTGATTGGTTGCTTTGGCCAATGAAGACAAAATACATTGCTCATAGCTTGCTCGTTCATCAACACCGCTAGTATTGGCATACGCTGAAGCATTCACAACGAGGCCAATAGCCAGTAGAGCAAGCGTGTTTTTGTGTCCAGCTAGCCTTTCACCAACCCCAAGGCGTTTACTAGCGCTGTTCTGTTTACGAGATCGCATGACTCTACCCTTGGTCTTTATCTTGGTAAGTCACTTCAAACGCAAAGTCGACCGCTTGCTGAGTAATTTGCTCAACGTTTTTATCAAGCATCTCAATGGTGATTTCTGATTTGTCGTTCTCAAGTACGCCATTATCGTTCACGACGAAAATACGACGACCAATAAGCTGAGATGAATTATGATCTTTCAGATCCACACTCGCTAATATACGAATAGAGCGATCACGAGTACCTGCTGCGTATTTTACAGCGCCGATAACCGAACCTACTGGGATAAACTCAGTCACACGCATGTCTTCAGGAATGTCATTGATATCATATAACTTCACGCTAATATCAAGCTCCTTGTTCTCCAAAACTACGTTCTTGTAGCCCTGTAATTTCTCAGCCAACTTCTCATCCATTTTCTTATGGATCTGTGCTTTAAATTGAGACTGAACCTCCTTTGATACATGCTGATCAACACCCGAGCTTTTCATGCTAACGGTTGTAAATTCAAATTGATTAAAGTGAAGTGACGCGCTGTCTTTCGCTATCCAAGAAACGCCTTTCCTATCATCATCAAACTGGCTATCAATAAAATAATGATTTGAGTCGACGCTCTTGATTTCTTGTTTATCTGGCATGTTGCTTGAACAGCCAGCAGTGAATAAAACGAACAATGGGAATAGGTAATGTAGTTTCATGTGAACCTCTAGTTTTCTAAATTTTGAGTGCACGAATCCCTGAGCGATAAGGCTCATAAAATGGGACTCGTGTTGATTAAACTTTTATGTTTATTGGCCGCGTAACGTTAGCAGCCAGATAACGGACTAAACTTCTTGCTCTTGCCCGCGGTGATCCGCAGCCAAGTAGGTGTATATCGTTGGCACAACGAACAGGGTGAATAATGTGCCCACCGACATACCAACCGTGATGACCAAACCAATCGAGAAACGGCTTTGAGCACCGGCCCCGCTTGCAATGAGCAGCGGTACGACACCGACAACCATCGCAGCTGTGGTCATCAATACTGGTCTCATTCGAACAGTCGCTGAACGAATAGCGGCCTCGCGTCGGCTACATTTCAATTCCTGTTGCATTTGGTTTGCAAACTCCACAATCAAAATACCGTGCTTACTGATTAAACCTATCAAGGTCACCAGCCCCACTTCGGTGTATATGTTGAGCGTATCAATGCCCAAGTACAGTGGCATCAGAGCGCCAAAGATAGACAATGGCACACTGGTTAATACCACTAGTGGGTCTCGCAAACTTTCAAATTGAGCTGCCAGAACCAAGTAAATAATCACAAGAGCAAGGAAGAACGTCGTAACCAGTGAAGAGCCTTCTTGTAGGAACTGTCTCAATTGACCCGAAGTATCCGTCGTATAAGACTTAGGCAATATCTTCGCTGCTCCTTCTTCCATCACTTTATAGGCTTCCCCGATACTGATTCCCGGCATCATTTTCGCTTCAATCATGGCGCTGTTAAGCTGTTGAAACTGATCCACTTTCGATGGCTGTACTGATTGGCTAATTTCAATCAATGACGCCAATGGCACCATCTCATTGGTGTTAGAGCGTACGTGGTAGTTCTTTAAGTCATCCCAAGAGTTACGGTTCTCGTTAGGTACCTGAGTGATAACTTGGTAGCTGCGCTGATCCATCGAGAAGTAATTCACGAAGCCTTCACTGATAAAGCGAGACAACACGGTACCGATGTCTTGTGCGTTCACGTTCATCTGAGCCGCTTTATCGCGGTCGATGCGAATCTCTACCTGTGGTTTATTAAAATTCAGGTCGTTTTGTACATAGATGAATTTGCCACTCTTCTGCGCGTACTCTTTCAGTTTTTCAGCGTACTGATAGAGATCCTGATAAGAACCCGTTGGCGTTTTCAGAACCATCTGGAATGGTAAACCTTGCGGCGTACCTGGTAAATCTGGTGGAGAGAAGGTGTACACCTGCAAACCCGGTAATACAGAACTCTCTTTTTCGAAACGTTGCATTACCTCTTTTGCCGTTGCTTCGCGCGAATCCCAATCTTTCAAAACACCCAAACCAAAGAACGCATTGTTGTTCATGTAACCGTTGTCTAGCATGGTCATTTCGACTTCATCGTTCTTGCTGATAGAGTCAATCAGAGCCGGAGTAAAGTGGCGAATGTAATCGGTATTCGCTTGTGCAGGACCTTGTCCCATCATAATCATCACGCCTTGATCTTCTTCAGGTGCCAGTTCAGATGAAGTATTCATAAACATGAACACCAGACTGATCAGCAACGTTCCTACCACAGGCCAAATATAAACACGGTTGTTCAACACATGTTCGAGCACTTTTCGGTAGCGCTCTGTTACGCCTTCAATCACCGCATCGATTTTCTTAACCAGTTTTCCGTCGAGAACCGATTTATTAAGCAGTTTTGAACACATCATCGGCGTTAGCGTTAAGGCGATGAAACCCGAAATGAGTACTGAACCTGCCAAAGTGAATGCGAACTCAGTAAACAGCTTACCGGTGAGTCCCCCCATGAAACCAATCGGCGCATACACTGCGGCCAATGTAATGGTCATCGCAATAACCGAGCCTGCAATTTCACGAGCACTGTCTATTGCAGCCTTAATTGGGCTAGTGCCATCTTCTAAGTGGCGAAAGGTGTTTTCTACAACAACGATGGCATCATCAACCACCAGTGATATTGCTAATACCATGGCAAGCAGCGTCAACAGGTTAATACTGAAGCCCATGCTCAACATGAAGAACATAGAGCCAATCAATGACAAAGGAATCGTTACAAGTGGTATCAACATCGCTCGCATTGAGCCCAAAAAGGCGAAGATAACGATGACAACGATCAGTGCGGCTTCGATTAAGGTTTTTGCTACTTCATCAATTGAGGTTTCGATAAACTTAGTCGAGTCATAGATTACATCCGCTTTAATACCTTCAGGTAAGCCTGCTTGGATCTGTGGAAGCAATTCGTAAATGCCTTCAACAACGGTCAATGGGTTAGATGTTGCCGTATTACTGATCGCCGTTGATACGGTAGTCACACCATTGAATTCAACGTCTGAGTCATAGTTTGCTGCGCCTAGTTCAACCGTCGCCACATCTTTTAAGTGCACCAGTTGCCCGTCGAGCGCTTTCAAAGCCATGTTCTTGAAATCGTCTACCGAACTTGAATCGGTATGAGCGTTAATATCAACTTCGATATAAGGGTTTTGCAACTTGCCCGCCGCACTCACAATGTTATTTGCACGAAGCGCGTTTTGAACATCTTCAGCCGTCAGACCATATGAAGCCAGTCGTTGAGGGTTCAGCCAGATTCGCATTGCAAAATCTTCTTGCCCCAATATGTCGACCTTTGACACCCCTTCAACAGTAGAGAAAGTCGGCTTAACCACACGGCTCACATAGTCCGAGACTTGCTCCGTCTTCAATGTGTCACTCGAAAATGAAACATATAAGATCGGAGATTGAGACGTCGATTTAAGAATACTCGGGTCCAATACACCCGACGGCAGCTTATATTTCACTTGCTGCACGAGAGACAAAATTTCGGTCAAAGCACTATCCGACGGATACCCTAGCTTCAAATAAACCGTGATAACCGACTTACCCAGAGCACTATCCGATGTCATGTAATCAATGCCCGCTGTTTGAGCAATTTCTGCCTGCAGTGGCTGCGTCACATACCCTTGAACGCTGGATGCACTGGCACCTGGATAACTCGTTGTAATGGTAATAACGCCCGTTTCAATTTCTGGATATTGGCGCACTTGCAGTGAGGTAAAAGCTTTAAGACCTAACACCAACAGTACAAGGCTTAATACCGTAGCCAAAACTGGACGTTTGATAAATACATCAGTAAATGTCATGGGAGTTTCCTAGTTACTTTGCTTAGTACTTTTGTCAGTAATCAACGGATGTTGGTTATTAACCAGAACCCATCCACTATTCTTGAGTTGGTGTTGGTTTGAAGTCACAACAACATCCCCCTCTTTCAAGCCCGAAACCACACCAACATAACCGCCTTGTTTGGGGCCGACTTCAACAGTGCGCTGCACAACCTTGTACTCGTAAAATGGTGATGCATCGTTGCTCGAATGTTCTCTGGCCTTTTTAGTCGACGTATCCAACACAAACACGGTGTTTCCGTATAAGGTGTAACTGATCGCAACAGAAGGTACTGCCACGATAGTGTCCGATTCTGATGTGATTAACGTAGCGTCGACATACATACCCGCCTCTAACGGCACAGCTTGGTTAGCCATGGCTCTCAATTCGATATTGTGCGTGTTGCTGTCTGAGCTTGGTTCAATGGCAGAAATAGTGCCGTGAAAGACTTCGTCGTTCGTTGCTTCTGAATAAAACTGTAAATCTTGCCCTACCTTCACATCGTGTAAATAAAGCTCTGGAATAGAGAAATCGACATATTGCTTTGATTTGTCTTCTAGCTCGACAATCGCTGTGCTTGAATTAATAAAGTCACCTACATCGATATTACGAATCCCAACGCTGCCAGAAAATGGCGCTTTCACTTTCATGTAGTCAATTTGCGTAGCAATATATTCAAGCTTTGCACCTTCAGCATTAAATTGAGCTTGTAGCTTATCAACCGAGTTTTTTGAAACACTGTTATTTCTAAGGAGCAATTTATTTCTCATCAATTCGACTCTTACCAATTCAACTTTGGATAGCTGGCTCTTATAGTTGGACTTCAATAACGCATCATCCAATTTAACAAGAACATCACCCTTATTTACTTGCTGACCTGAAGTAAAGAGAATCTCTTTTACTTGGCCAGACATTTGGCTCGTCACATCAATAGATTGATTAGAATGAATGTTACCAATGACTTTTAAACTTTTATCCCAAGTATCTTGATTTACTTTTTCCGTTGTTACAGATATAGCTGGCAATTTAAAATTAGCGACCTTCTCTTTGATCATTTCACCTTTTACATAATGAAAGCCAAATACAAAAGACAGTAATATAAAAAGAGCTGACCCGACAATAACGCCTTTATACTTGCTCATGTGTTCACCTTGTTTTTTAAGTCTGGTCATTCTATCTATCGACACTGCCAATAAATCAAACTCATATAACATCCACCAAATCTTATATAAAATAAAAATCAAATCTTAAAAATCAAATACTTACCATGAAAATATCAATCGACACTCAATTTTTGTTTTATTGCTATTTTATTTGAACATGATTTATCTATTTTCTCGATCGATATAATTCTCATCGTTCCTTAAACAAATAAACGAGTTAACTATGTCGAATCAAATTAATCACACTAAAGTCGCTATTAAAGAAAAGATGAAACGTATATATGGAGAAGATGTTACCCATAAACATAATAAAGACCATTTAGAATATAGAGAACATCAACCCTCTCATTCTGGTCAACATGGTGGCGACCCAGAAGGTCATAAGCATTTAGTCAATCACCATTCTGATGGTCATCATGATAAACATCACAAAGATAAAATTCATGACCATAAAAAATCATCGCGACTGCATCATAAAAAGTAGAAGACTGGATGAAGCCCAGATTATTAAAAATAAAGCATTAGATCAGTTCATCAACCAAATGTTGATTAATGCTTAATCAAACGTTAAACCAAATTAAAAAATGAAATAGCGAGTCAATGATGATGCTATTTCATTCAAGGATTACTATGTCATTTATTATTGAACAACTTAGAGACTATCCGTTTATAGCGCTCTTTTTATCACTCGGTCTCGGTTACTTAATCGGTAAAATTAAAATCGGTAAGTTTGAATTAGGTGGAATCGCAGGTTCACTGCTTGTTGCTGTAGCACTTGGTCAGATCGGCGGTATCACGATCTCTAACGAAGTAAAAAGCATCTTCTTTGCTTTATTTATTTTTATGGTGGGTTACAACGGCGGTCCGCAGTTTTTCTCGTCATTCCGCCTTTCATCGCTAACACGCTTATTCGCTTCGTTTGTGATGACGTTTGTAGGATTAATCACGGTTGTGTTGCTCTCTAAATGGGCAGGACTAGATAAAGGTTTAGCGGCGGGCCTTGCGGCTGGTGGCTTAACACAATCGGCAATCATAGGTACTGCAGGTAATGCTATCGATCAGCTGAACCTAGCGCCAGATGTCACCTCAACACTTAAAACAAATGTGGCTGTGGGTTACTCGATCACCTACATCTTCGGCTCTCTTGGTCCGATTCTAATGATGTCACTCATTCCAATGGTAATGGGTTGGAACATAACCAAAGAAGCGAAGAAGCTTGCGGAAAAAATGGGCGCTGGCAGCAAGCAACTAAACGAGGGTGAATTCTCTGCATTGAACCGCGTATCTTCTCGTGCTTATCAAGTGACCGCGAACTCTATGTTTGTTGGTAAAAGTGTTGTCGAGTTAGAAGAAGCATTCGATGCCGACCTCACAATTGAAGCTATCTACCGCTCACACCAAGACACAGAATCAACGTTAGATTTGGCGAAGAACCCTATTTTAGCGACGGGTGACAAAGTTTACCTTACTGGTCTGACTCAGGCATTTCCTAAAGTGACCTCGTTGGGTATCGAACTCGGTGAATTTAGTGAAGAAAGCAATGTTGTCCAAACACAACAGAAGGTCGTACTCACGAATAAGAAACTAGCGGGTATTACGCTACGTAAGCTTCACGATGAAACGAACGCACGTATTCGTCGTGGTGTTTATATCACTCAGCTATCACGCATGGGCCATGATATTTCGACATTGCCAGAAACTGAACTGCACATTGGTGACGAAATCACCTTAGTTGGACAAAAAGAAGACATAGCTAAAGTCATCAAAAAAATTGGCTACAACAGCCCACTGCCTAGTGTTACTGACTTCGTAACAATGTCTTTCGGCATGGTGCTTGGCTATCTGATTGGCGAGATTGGTTTCACTATCGGTGGTTCTCATATCGCTCTAGGTTCAGGTTTAGGTTGTCTGGTTTCCGGCCTACTTGTGGGCTACCTAAGAATGCGTACACCTCGTTTAGGCAGTGTTAACCACGGCGCAGCCAACTTTATGCAGACATTCGGCCTTGCAGTATTTGTTGCGGTTGTTGGTATTAATGCAGGCGCTCCAGCGCTGACGGCAATCAAAGAGAATGGCGTAACGCTTTTACTGCTGGGTGTGTTGGTCACTCTAATTCCTCAAGTACTGACGTTCCTATTCAACTACTACGTGCTCAAAATCAAAAACCCAGTAGAAGCGCTAGCGGTTATCGCGGGTAGCCGCAGTGCAAACCCTGCATTCGCATCGCTACTAGAAAAAACACAGAACAGCACACCAGTACCGAGTTTCACGATGACTTATGCGGTTGCCAATATCTTCCTCACCTTATGGGGTCCGATCATCATCAACCTAATTACCAAAATCTCGTAATCAACATCGAATCAGCCAATTGATGATTCGACTTATTCATTAACTACTTAACACAGTAGCTAGCCAAGCAGGCTAGCTGCTCAAAGAAATTAACTCATTGATATATCCAACAAACTTGGATCTTAAACAAATTTAAAGAGAAACGACTATGAAACGCACAGATGAAAAACGCCTAGAAACACTAAGCCCATTCGAAGTAAAAAACACACTGATCGACCTTGCTCAGCATTCACATGAAAAAACCATGATCAACGCTGGTCGTGGTAACCCAAACTGGGTCGCGACAGCGCCACGTGAAGCCTTTTTCCAATTAGGTATGTTTGCACTAGAAGAATCAAAATCGAATTTCTCAGGGTATGAAGGCTTTGGTGGAATGGGAGTTCAACAGGATATTAGCCTACGCTTTCTTCAGTTTTGTGAAAAATACGAAGACCAAGAAGGTGTGCAATTCCTCATTGAAGCCTTCCAGTTTATTACGGATCAATATCAGGTAGACGGTGATGCGCTTATTTATGAATGGGTTGAGGGGATTCTAGGTAACAACTACCCAGTGCCTGATCGCATGCTCAAATATTCAG
This sequence comes from Vibrio sp. G-C-1, assembly GCF_021728015.1. NCBI lineage: Bacteria > Pseudomonadati > Pseudomonadota > Gammaproteobacteria > Vibrionales > Vibrionaceae > Vibrio > Vibrio sp. G-C-1. The sequence continues at coordinate 282,280 of NZ_JAKKCR010000004.1, forward strand.
AACTTATTGCTCGCAAATACATTGAGCAAGAAATGGCGGGCTCGCAGCCATTACCTGCAGGAAAGTTTGACTTGTTCGCCGTTGAGGGTGGCACAGCGGCCATGGTTTACATCTTTAACACGCTAAAGAGCAACCGACTATTGAACCCTGGTGACACCATCGCGATTGGTGCGCCGATTTTCACTCCGTATATCGAAATGCCAGAGCTAGAAGATTACGCGCTCAACAAAGTAGAAATCATGGCGGATGAAGCGTCTGCGTGGCAAATTCCAGACTCTGAATTAGAAAAACTGAACGATCCAAGTGTTAAAGCTTTCTTCCTCGTTAACCCAAGCAACCCTGCTTCGGTTCGATTAAGCGATGAGACACTCTATAAGATTGCAGAGGTTGCTAACCGCCGCCCTGACCTCATCCTTCTTACAGATGATGTTTATGGCACTTTCGCTGATAACTTCACATCACTAGCGATGCTGGCTCCGAAGAACACGATTCTAGTGTATTCGTACTCTAAGTACTTTGGTGCAACAGGCTGGCGTTTAGGCGTGATTGGCGTACACGAAGACAATAATTTCGACCGCATGATTCGAGATCTTCCAGAAGACACTCGAAGCACGTTATCTCAGCGATACCAAGGCATTGCACTTGAACCAAGTAAGATTAAGTTCATTGACCGTTTGGTGGCAGACAGCCGTGCAGTGGCACTGAACCATACCGCCGGTCTTTCAACACCTCAGCAGATTCAAATGACAATGTTCTCGCTGTTGTCTTTGATGAAGAGTGGCGAAGAGTACAAGCGACTCGCGAAACAAATTGTGCGTCGTCGCTACCACACTCTAATGCAGAAGAACTTAGCCGCGCCAATCGTTTCTGAAGGCGATCAAACCGGTGCGTTCTATTACGTGGAGATTGATCTCAAAGAGATTGCTCAAACGATTCACAGCAACGATTTCTTCACATGGTTAGAAGAAACGTATGAGCCGCTTGATTTCTTGGTACGCCTTGCAGAAGAACATGGTGTGATTGTGATGCCGGGGGCGGGTTTTGATGCGCCAACGTGGTCTCTGCGTGTGTCTCTAGCGAACCTAGAAGAAGCACAATACGCAAATATCACGAAAGCGATGAACGCGGTAATGCAAAGCTATGTTGAACGTTACGAAGCGGCTTGCTAGCACGGCTTCAACGCTAAAAAGATCCTAGAAAAGCATAAGTTCTGAGTGTAGATTCACTAAATCAGTGGGTCTACACTCAGTTCTTTTTATCTAAGACGATATATGAGAATAACTATTTGAACTCATAGGTGTAAGACGCACCAACACTGTTATTTTCACCGAAATCGTCCTCAGCAAAAATAGTGAAGAAGTTGAATGATTGAGCGTCACTCAACTTGTAGCTAGCACCGACGCCTGCCCAATACCCTGAATAATCATCAGAGCCCATTGAACCACCACCGAAGCCCATGATAGACCATTCATCCGTAATCGTTTTTAAACCAAACGCACCAATGTAGCCACCGTGTGTTGAGCTCGGCATCAATACATAGTCAGAACCAACATTATCGTCATCGAAAACAGCTACTTCGCCGTCATTATAGCTGTAACCAGCCATAGGGAAGATTTGCCAACCGAACGGCTCAATATCGAAATAGCTCAGTGGTATAAATGTGCCAATACTGTAGTTGTTCTTATAAGCATCGTTGTCATACTCAGAACGGCTAAAGTTGAAATTCACGATACCCATCGGCAACAGCCATGAACCGCCTAATCGCCACTCTTCACCGTCTGCATTGACACGAGCATTGATCATTCGCGCTTCATCTAAACCAATAGAGCCTGAGAACTGCAAATCTTCGTTATAAGCAACGCCAGCTTTGGTCACGATTTTAGTCGGATCATCAGGGTGCTTCTCTTCAGCCAAAGCACTCATCGAACCGAGCGTTGCCGTAGCAACAAGTAATAGATTACGTAATGTCATCAGAAGGTCGCACTAACCCCAACAAAGTGGATACGGCCGTCGAAAGAGCCATCTAACAAATTAACTTTTCCGAATCGACCATAACGATCCATCTCAACCGATCCTAAATCAGCATATTCGTAGAACACGTCGATCAAGATATCATCCCAATACGTTGAAGCACCTACCGAATAGCGATACTGTTCGCCAACAGGGAGGTCAACCCATTGCATTGATGGATCATCTTGTGGCGAGGTCTCGTAAGAGAAGCCGGCTTTTAGACGCCAGTCTGAATTCAATTGATAATCAGCACCAACCGCAAATTTCCAAACATCATCCCAGTCACGCTTGATTGGAATTCCGCCTACAGGGTCACCACCAACTGATGCACCAAAGTCTAGTACTGTCTCGTCCCACGCGCTCCAACGGTGGAGCTGAACACTTGCCAATAAATCTAACTGAGAGTTCAATGCATAACTCGCACTGACATCGATAATTTCAGGTAAAGCAATATCTGTCGATAACGAATTCAAAGCGTCAGCACCTAACTTACCGTTTACATCATTGTTGAATTCATGCTCGAGTTTAGAACGGTAGCTCGCACCTAATTTGAGTTTATCTGTCGGTGTGTACATTACGCCAAAGTTATAACCGTATGCCCAGTCAGTATCTTGCTTAGCAGTAAGCATTGACGTTGTTTGTTGAAACGCAGCCCAACTGAATTGAACACCCGCGCCCACTGACCACTGGTCATTCAGTTTATAACTCAGTGATGGATTCACTTGCATGGCAGTAAGAGTGATATCTTCCAGCAACAAGCGACCAGCCCATTCACTGCCATAATCTAGGCTTGAGCCACCCACAGCGCCAAGCGCAATACCAAGGTGTAATTTGTCTGTGACTTGATGCGCGTGGAAAGCACCAAATGAAGGCATGACTGAATGAGCTTTACCATCTTGCTTGTCGCCGTTGTCTTGATATTGCATCTCAAGATCAAACGCCATGGTATTGATAGTCGTTTTGCTTTCGCCCATATGTGACATGGTGGCAGGGTTCGTCCACATCGCAGCAGCAGAGCGAGTGTAAACACCATCACCGGCGCCGGTAGTACCAGCATTGGCGACGACAGCTTCTTGTAAAAACAAACCACTTGCGAAAGCATTTAAACTTGTAAAAATTGCGGTGGCAGCTAGCGAGTAAGTAAAAGTTTTGTTCATCAGATTGCTCATTTAGCCTTAGACATTAAATTGCTCTAAGGTTACCGCAAAGCCCCATAAACAAATGGAATATCCGTTATTCCTGTACAAACGCTATTTGAACTTTCTCGCGACGTATGAACGTGGCTTGTCTCGATGAATTTCACGTTGAGCAGCGATTGCTCTATTCTTGCCTAACCCTACCTTTATCTGATACCAGGTCTCGTAAAATACGGCCATGCCAGGGCTTGACCACCAAGTCTTGTTGTAGAGTTTCTTATTAGCAGCGACAACATCTGGTGACCGATTCGCACACTCAAGTGCCAACGCATAAGCTTCAGCGTAAGGATCTTCGGCAATCTTGGTTACCAGCCCATAGTCTTTCGCTGTTTCACAGTCGATCTCTTTAGCGGTCATCGCCATTTCTAAGGTGTGATCTTTACGCATTAACTCTCGAAATGCGATGGCGCCTCCCATGTCAGGAATCAAACCCCATTTGGCTTCCAATATCGAGAAAGTCGCGTCTGGACTGGCCATCCTAAAATCACCACCACTGGCTAATTGAAGGCCGCCTCCCCAACAACGACCATGAATCGCAAAAATGACAGGACATGGGATCTCTCGCCAACCAAGCGAAAAGCGCTGCGCAGCATTGGGTAATGTCGGTAACCATTTGAACAAGAGCTTCATCGCCCCTACTTTACTGTTCAATAACGATTTAACATCTAAACCAGAACAAAAATCTGAACCACTGCCTTTAACAATAACAGCTCGAATATCTCTGTTCTTCTTGAGCTCACTTATCATGTCATTAACGGCTTCAAACATTGCCATATCAATAGCATTGAGCTTATCGGGTCGATTCAACACAACCGTCGCAATTTGGTTTTCATCGATAGAACAAGTAATACGATCGAGGTTTGGCATGGTGGCTACCTTATAAGTGGTCAGACCTTTAGATTATACATTTTATTAACATATGCCAAACTTGCACATTAAGAAGCGAGACCTGTGTTGCTTAACACCGCTCCCTTACACAAACGACATCAATAAAAAAGCAGTGATGGATCGCTCCATTCACTGCTTTTCATTCGTAGCTTTTTCGCCAATAGCTTTGATTACCAGTAGTTTTGAATACCAATAGCTTTGATAGTCAAGGACTCTCAGTTTTGGGAGAACCTATGTTCTTCGAGATTTTAATAACAAGAAGATGAAGTAGCTACCACCAATAATGGAAACTAACGTCCCTGCCGCAAGCTGCGCCGGAAACACCACCACTTGCCCTAACCAGTCTGCAAATAGCATGAGTGCAGCACCAATTAAAAACGACAAGATGATCTGCTCTCGAACCAAACGAGCCCCCACCATTGCAGCGATATGCGGAGCTAACAAGCCAACAAAAGCGACAGGCCCCATGGTGGTTGTCACGACCGAGCATAAGATCGCAACAATACACAACAGTGCCACGTATGCGATATTGATATTCAACCCTCTGGCACTCGCGAACTGTCGTCCAGTCGCAATTAAGGTCACCCAACGGCTCAGTAACAGAGCAACACCAATACAAGCCGTAATCACGACAGCCATTATAGTGGCAGACTCAGGCTCCACACGGTAGGTAGACCCTGCTAACCAAGCCAATAATGTGTATTTCCCTTCACCCACTCGCGTTAGAGAGAATTGCACCAAAGCTTCCAATACCGCGGTCAGCGAAATACCAGTGAGGATCAAAATCGATGGCGCGAACTGATGCTTCTTGCCAAGGAACAATAACAAACAGAGTGCAATCGCACTGCCCAGAAACGCAACCCACGGGCTTAGCGAGTGAATCGAATAGCCCATGAATAAGCTACTGAAAATCAACGCCAGAACCGCACCCGCCGACACACCAAGAATATCTGGGCTTGCGAGCGGGTTGTAGACCAATCTTTGTAAAATCACACCCGCCACCGCTAAGCCGCCACCAGCGAATATCGCGGTTAACATTCTAGGCCAACGAATAGACCATTCAAATGCGTCTGGAATAACAAAGTAGCCCATATCAGAAGAAGGCTGAGACAATGAACTCAACGCCAGCAACCCGAAAATCATTGTGCCCAACAAGAAGTAAGCCACAGGTGAAATAAACTTCGGACCTTTAGGCATTGAGAAAAACAACTGATCTTGAGCAGACATTTGCTTTCTCGCAATAATGATCAACGCAGGAGCACCAATCACTGCGGTTGCCGTCCCTGTTGGAATCATGTCCAAAGACCATTGCGCCAAGAAGATCGCCAAGCTGTCGGTGACACAAAGTAATAGCGCACCTAATACGCAGCTTGCGATGAGTTCAGGTTTGGCCTTTAGAAAACCGAGATGCCTAGCGATGTTCGGGGCAATCAAGCCGATAAAGCTGATCACGCCAACTGAGGTAATCGATACTGAAACCAACCAAACGCCAACCACCATCAATACAAAGAATGTGGTGCCAATATTAAGCCCGCGCGCTGCTGCCCCTTCAGTACCAATCGAAAGCAAAGTCAGAACTCGCGGAGCTAAGAAGAATATGGCAAAAATCGGCAGTAACTTCGGCATCAACCAAAGCACTTGTTCCCAACCATTCTGTCCTAGGTCGCCCGCTCCCCACACAAACAGATTTTGTGCGTACTGATCGTTGAGCAGAATAATCGCCGTCGCAAATGCCCCTAGCAACAAGTTGACCGCCATACCCGCCAATACAATTGGCAAGCCGCTCATGTTTTTGATGCCAACAATGGAAACGATAAGCCCCATCGCAAGCAGCGCACCAATTAGAGCAAACCAAACTGAATACTGAGCGACCAACATCGGCGCAACCACATTCAGAATAACCAGACCAAGCCATGCACCTGACGATGTACCTAAGGTTAGCGGGGACATCATGCGATTTTGTGTCAATTGTTGAAACAAGCTGCCGATGGTACCAAGTGTTCCGCCAACCAAAATCGCCATGACCAAACGAGGTAAGTTGACATAAATTAACGCCATCAGCTCGAATGATTCATCGACCATTGAGTTGAATGTCGCGATATCACCAATCTGGGAGACTTGCTGGAACAACTCACTAATAGGGCCAAATTCCGACTGCCCTAACCATAAATGAACAAGGACAGCACAAAGCAGCGCAGCCCCCATCATAAAACCACTGGATTTCATTACTGCTCCGCTAGCGTCAACAACGATTGCGCCATGGCTTCTGCGTTATACAAAATCGACATGGCACCGCCGTAACTCCAACTTGCCGCGACTGGGCTAAATTGACCATTGCGAACGAAAGGCATGCTCTTCCAAACCGGAGAACGGTCTAGCTTGTCTTGATATGGGAAAGGTTCAAAATAAAGCGCAATCCCCTTCTTCACGTTCTTAAGCTCGGTCATGCGTTTTTGACTGATGCCCCACTGACTTGCAGGAAGATCCATAGCATTCTCAAAGCCTAGCTGTTCAAGTGCGTACTGTGGAATAGAGTTATCGCCGTAAATGAACACCGATGTAGTGCTCGCAAAACGGAAAGAGGTCACTTTCGGTTTGTCGCCCGGATACGCTTTATCCAGTTCAGCCTTAAGGACAGCGATACGCTCATCCATTGCGGCCAGCTTTTGGTTCGCTTGTTCTTCTTTACCAAGCAACTGTCCGATCTTCTTGAAGTTCTCGATAGCAGCCGCTGCATTGCTGTGCAGGTCACTGTACGTTTGGTAGTAAAGCACGGGCGCAATTTCAGAAAGTCGTTCCTGAAGATCTTTCTGAGGAGAAGCGATAAGAATCACATCAGGGTTTAGCTTCTTCAAAGCAGAAAAATTAGGCTCAGTTCGAGTGCCAATATCTGCCACGCCTTCTGGAATCGCAGGTTGAACAACCCAATCTGTATAGCCAGCGATATCAGGCACTGCCACTGGTGTTATACCGAGTTCAATCACTTGTTCGGCTATGTCCCAGTTCAGCGCAGCCACTCTAACAGGCTGAGCTTCAAGGGTTTTAACACCCTCACTGTCTTCAACTTGAAAGTTGGCCATCGCATTAAACGATAAAGCGCTCGCCAATACGGTTACCACCAGCTTTGCATTCAAGCTCTTTGCTTTAGAAAAATGGGAAGCTATTCGTTGTAAATTCATACTGTTGCCTACTTAATCTAAATTCTATATTTCTTCAAACGACAAAAGCAGCCCAGTGAAGGCTGCTTTAAAATTAATAACCCTAACCTAATTAGAATTCATAGTTGACATTGAATTCAACGGTTTGCTCTTGTCCGTACCAACAGTAGCTTTCATTCCAGCAAGTGTAATATTCTTCATTGAAGATATTGTTGGCAACAATGTTAGCTGTTGCATTCTTTAAAGAACTGTTCATCTCACCTAAGTCGTAACCAAGTGACAAGTCAACTAACGTATATGATGGAACTTTGCCTTTGTTTTTATCTGACGTGTCGTTTAGTACTGTTTCACCCACATAACGTACGCCGCCACCAACTCTAAGGCCATTCATGACACCGTCACGTACAAAGTAGTTAGCCCAAACATTTGCCGTATGATCTGGTACGAAAACAGGTGTTTGTCCAATGTTTGAAGCATCTTTATCTTCAGTTATTTCCATGTCGGTATACGTATAGTTGGCCAACAAGTCTAAGTTATCAGTTACTTGTGCACGTCCCTCTAGCTCAATACCTTGTGAGCGAATCTCACCAACAGCTGTCCATGGCGAAGCTCCGTCAGGACGAACGCCCACATTCTTTTTCTTAACTTGAAACAGAGCCATGGAACCTGACAACATGTTTTCGTATGAGTCATATTTAAGACCAAACTCTACTTGCTCTCCTGTCTCTGGATCCAAGTTATTGCCGCTAGCATCCAGCTTTGCACTAGGTTCGAAACTAGTCGCAAAATTTGCGAATGGGGATAAACCATTATCAAATTTGTATAGAGCACCTAAGCGGTACGAAAAGTTAGTATCATCGGTTTTAGTTTTACTTGGAGTGCCACCAAATACTGATACTTTTGTCGTTGTTTCGACTTTGTCAAAACGACCACCAGCAATGAACACCCAATTATCAATCAACATCTGATCTTGGAAGTAAAGACCAAGTTGACTCATTTCAATGTCGTCATTTTGATAATACACTTTTGTGAAATCGTCCGGATTCAGCTTATCGTTATTTGGGTTATAAAGGTTAATTCCATCAACACCTGCAAAAGCGTCGTAAGCTACATCACCTTCAATGTTTCGATAATCTAAACCAAAGAGTAGATAATGATCCAATGAGCCAGTGGACACTAAACCCGATAGTTGGTTATCAACACTGATGCCCTTAGAGCTTTCATCAGTACTATATGCCGAGCGTTCCAACTCTCCAGTTGATGCATCAAAATTGCCACTGCTCGTACTTTCTTGATAGAAATCAGCCTGCATATAGCGGAAGTTTTGTAAGAAAGCCCAGTTAGAGTTGAAGTCATGATTGAATTTGTAACCAGTAATCAAGAAATCTCTTTCGATAGTGTTGTAATTAACATCACCAGCAAATGTCGACGGTGAGATTTTACCTGATTCAATCGCGGCTAATGGGAGTGTCACGTTTTGACCTAGTGCGGGATCATTCTGATAATAGAGATTGAAGTTAATAAAGGTTTTATCAGACACATACCAATCAATTGAAGGCGCAATTACATAGCGCTCTTCCTCTACACCGTCAACTTGCGTATCTTTTTTACGACCAAGAGCGACCAAACGATAAGCAACGTTGTCACTCAAAGCGCCCGTGGTATCAATTGATGCTTCAACTAGGTTATCTAAACCCGTTGCTAAACCAATTTTCGTAGATTCTTCGAACTTAGGAGCTTTCGCAATGATATTTACCATGCCTCCTGGTGGCATACTTCCATAAAGAACAGACGTTGGACCTTTAAAGATTTCTAAACGCTCCATCGCAATTGGATCAATTTGAGGTTTTACATTCCAGCCAGGAAGAATTGGCAACATCATTCCGTCGTAATAGTTATTTGAAGACTCAAAGCCACGAATTTTAACCCAATCACTAAGAACCACTGCACCACCTTTGTTCTCAGTTGAAACACCTGGAGCATAACGAAGAGCTTGCATAACAGACTTAACACCACGTTGTTCCATCTGTTCACTTTCGATAACGTTGAGAGTCTGCGGCGTTTCTTCTGGATCTAAAACGGTTTTCGTTGCTGTATTACGATAGGCTTTACCCATAATAGTGACAGTTTCTATATTCGAATCTGGCGCAGTAACGGTTTCTTCCGCCAACGCTTGCGCTGAGAACGCAGTCAGCAACGCTACTGCCAATGATGAATACTTAAAACGAGTGTGAGTGGTCATAATTCCCTCGGTACCAATGCTTAATATAAATAATAATAAATCTCATTTGCATTGTATGTATCTAGAGGTGGGATAATTAACAATTTGGTGCAAATTCAAAAAGAACTTGACCTATTTTTAGTAGAAAACGGTCAATTGGTGATTAAAAAGACAATTGACCCTATTGATAGGAAGGCTTTGCTAGAAGGGAATGACGAGGATATGACTACGATTTAATAATAGGGATCCAGTACTCCATTTCTGCATTAGCGGCATGAGCTTGATAGCCAAATGGGTACACTTCAAGCTCATAACCATCAAGACCACGATAGCCGGAACTTGGCATCCAATTCAGCACAAACCAACTCAAGGTATGTCGCAGGTTCTCGATAGGCCCGCAGTGCTTCACCACCGCATAGGTTTGCTTGGGGATGGTCAGCACTTCTAACTTTTCAGAAATTAAACTCGGTAGTTGCGGGATTGAAATTCCTTCCTGAAGTTCTACCCCTGCCCAATAGTGAATATTAGTCCCGTCAAAGCAAGACTGAGTCAGGTCAACCACGCCAATGAACTGGAGCACGTTGTCGTCAGGGATCTCAACTTCACCTTCTAAACGTGACCATAGCTGAGGGACTTTCTGAGCGAAGTCTTGCGTGAGTGAAAACAAACCACTGATTTCTGATGTCATACCTTTCACTAGGAAAGACTCTCTTTCATCAATGCGCACTTCCACAAAGCTTAACGCCCCTTTTTCAGAAGTACTCGCTGTTTCAGATACTTGTATCGGCTTTCTTAGCCCGACTCTTTTTCCTGCTTTTCTATACTGACTTGGGCTAGACCCAAACATCTGCTTAAAGGAACGACTAAAACTAATTTCTGAGTTGAATCCAAGCCCGAGTGCAACATCAATCACACGCTCTTTTCCATCAAGTAGCTCTTCTGCAGCCTGACTCAGCTTTAGCTCTCTCACATAGTTAGCCACAGTAAGCCCAGTCTCTGCTTGAAACACTCTTTGAAGCTGCCAACGAGACCAACAGCTTTGTGTCGCAATATCTTCTAACGATAGCGAGGAGCTAAGGTTCGAATGGATATAGGTTAAAACGCGACTGATACGACCAAATGCAGGTGTGTTCATATTTAAGCTTTCATATTCTCTATAGTTGGCAGCGATATATTCGATTCACCAATACTTTTATCATTTAAAGCGGCTTTTATCACTCAAAAAAGAAGTACTCATATGTGTTCTATAAAATAGCCAAAAGACAGAGACACCGAGTAGATGCTCCATTTTGTATGGTTATCCTCGATTATGTCCGTTATGATAACGCTACTGATTCTCATTTAATGGTTTATGATGCTTTCCCAGCTGCACAATATTATCACTCGTCGGAGAGCCCCGTCTCTACATCAGAAAATCTTCGCTCACTCAAAACAAGTGACACCTTATTTAAGTGGAAGCTTTGGTGCTCTGCATAGCAAGAGCATTGCAATAACGAATGATGATAGCCATAAAGAAATCAAACGAGTTTACGATGGCCTTGCACAAAGCCACCCTGAAGCAGGCAAAGCCTATTGGTTAACCCGAACGTGGGATCTGGTTTGCTGGCAACCAATCTACGTGACCTTTATATCTATCTACGGCCTTCACTCACTGCCTGATATTAAGAATATCGGCCAGTTTAGGTACAAAGAATTTGTCACGGGCTACCGTTTCTTTAATGGTGATCATCAACACGGTTCACCAGAAGAACTGATTCCACAAGCAGGCGAAGCTATTCTTGCACTCACAGAGTTTTATCGTAACCAGATTAGTGAGTGGACACGTATTCGTCCGGGGTTTACCAATCATCTACTTGCTGATCTGTTACTAGGCAGCTTGATAAAACTACAGCAGCACGAGCCGAGCCTAACCAACGATTATATCACTGAACAAGCTAAGCTTTGGTTAGAAGCATGCCAGCTACCTGAAAATCATTTAGACAGCCTTAAAATAGACGCTGATTCGGGGATGCTAAAACTGATCAGAATCAGCTGCTGCTTAGTTTATAAGTGCGACTCTAGAAAGTATTGCGACGATTGCCCAAGACACCCCGACAACAAAAAAACAGCTCAATAACACCCTCTATTTTTAAAAGCCAATAAAGCTCGTTTAATTTCACTGAAGCGCTTTATTGGTCTAGGCACAGGACTGACATGTTTCTGCTTTCAAACATCAAAATTGTTCGTGATGAACGAACGATTCTCTCAATCGAAGACCTCACGATTCCGACCAACGAACTGACCGTCGTTCTTGGCCATAATGGTTCGGGTAAATCTACACTCGTTAATTTGCTCTCTGGGCAGATGTCACCGGATCATGGCAGCGTGGAACTAGACGGCACTTCCCTCTCTTTATTCAAAAGCAAAGACTTAGCCAAGCAGATTGCGTATTTACCGCAAAAGCTTCCCGCTTCTGCTGGCTTAACAGTCGAAGAGCTGGTTCGTTTAGGACGCTTCCCATGGCGAGGCGCACTAGGTCGTTGGAATTCAGAAGACAAATCGATTATCCGACAAGCGATGGAAAGAACCGGTGTCACTGAATTCTCACAAGCTTTGGCGGATGATCTATCTGGAGGAGAACGTCAACGAGCATGGGTCTCTATGTTACTGGCTCAGCAGTCACCGGTATTGATCCTTGATGAACCGACTTCTGCATTGGATGTTCATCATCAGTTTCAGCTCATGGGCTTACTGTCTGAACTCAACAAAAAAGAAGATGTTGGGGTGATCGTTATTTTGCACGATTTGAACCTAGCGCTTCGTTACGCGACGCATATTGTCGCCCTGAAAAAAGGTCAGATTGCGTTCGAAGGCAGCGCGGATAAGTTACTCGATGAAGAGGCTTTGTCAGCACTGTATGAGTCCCCTATCCGATTGATCGATCATCCAGTTCCAGCCAATACTGCAGCAAGTGAGAAGGTTGCAGTCGTCTGTGAATAGTTCGGGCATTTCAGTTTAAATCTAAGCGTTAAGCTCTAAGCTCTAAGCTCTAAGCTCTAAGCTCTAAGCTCTAAGCTCTAAGCTCTAAGCTCTAAGCATAATAAAGGCCATTGAAATCATAAACTTCAATGGCCTTTTCGTTTTTCGCTAGCTAGCTAGCTAGCTAAATAATTAAATAATTAAATAACTAAATAACTAAATAACCAGATAACCAGATAACCAGATAACTAGCTAACCAGATAACTAGCTAAGCTGGGACTCTCTCGCTTCTTGGCTACTGAAACCACGTAAAATATTAAACAGGGTAATCAGTGTGAACAACATGATGACAAGCGATAGATGCCACGCTTCTCCTAGCCCTAATTGAACTAGCCCCATACTCACCATTGAAGACACCACCATCTGCCCGCCGCCAGACATCGCAGCAGCCGCGCCAGCGTTCTTCTTATAAGGCAACATCACCAAGGCCTGAGCACAAGGTAACGCAATACCATTGCCAAGGATCATCAAGAACTGGCCAAGCATTAAATACAGTGGCTCAAGTGGGCAAAAGAAAAGCCACAACGCCGCAGCAACATGTAATACAGGTGTGCATAACAGAGTTTTCTTGTTACCCAACATAGGGCGAATACGGTTACATAAGCTTGTTCCGCCCAGCATGCCTAATGCAGGAATCACCGCCCACATCGCGTATTCATCTGACGTCATACCAATCTGATTTTGCATGATAAATGGCATCACTGATACGGTGGTGATCATCAAGCTAAAGTTAAGCCAGCCAATACTCGCAAAGCTCATAAAATAACGAGAAGTGAGTAACTCTTTATATTGAGAAACCATTTTCTTCGGTGAAGGGATAGCCGAAACCTGAGTGACGGTTTCCTTAAACTTGAACGCCAACACCACCCAAGCCAATGAGACATAGCCAAGTAGCGAGATAAACACCATACTCCAGCCAAAGTGGAAGTTAATAAACCCACCGATAACAGGCGCGATCAAAGGTGTTATAGAGGCAACCATCGCAATATAAGACATCGCCAAAGGTAAGTCTGCGCCGTTGAATCTATCGCGCGTCGAGGCACGAGCAAGTACAGCGCAACAGCCAGTTCCTAGGCCTTGCAGAAATCGCCCCATCACCATATTGGTAAACGAGTGGCTGAAGAAAATGATCATCAATAGTCCCAGCATGGCGATTAATAATCCGCTCAGCAGTACTTTCTTGCGCCCGAGAGCATCGGAAATAGGGCCATAAATAAACTGGGAAGGCCCAAAACCTAATAGGTACACGCTTACCAAAAGCTGGGCTTGCTCTAGTGACACATCGAAGTCTTTGGCGATCCAAGGTAGTGATGGAAACACCAGTCCCATACTGAGCTGACCGATACTGATGACCAAGCACGCAAGTAAGATCGATTTAAAATCAAACCGACGACTCATCGTTTAATACGTCCGTTCGAAGAAAAAACGTGCGTATCTAAGCCGCAACATAAAAACAGAGAAAATAGCGGAAACGCTGCTGGCGAGTTGTTCATAATGCTCCGACTGGATCAAATAGAGAAAGGCACAGTAAACATACGTGAGCTTGTATAATCATACAATAGGTGTTCAACTAAATATGTGAATAGTCACTTTTCGGCAACCTCAGCTTTCCGCCTGCCCACGACAAGCGCTAGACTAACACTAGACGCTCATAATCAAGGGACTTCAATGAACACTCATCACCGTATTTTTTCATGTGCTTTGGCGCTGCTTGCCCTTGCTCCTATAACGTCAGCCTTTGCGTGGCAGGCAGAGAAGATCACCGACGGACTCGTGATCCCTTGGGGGTTGGCTTATATCAACGACAACTCCATGCTAGTAACAGAAAAATCAGGCGTCATTAAACACATTGATTTAAAGACCGGTGATCAAAACACATTGTTCAGGCTGCCAAATGTTTGGGCGAAAGGCCAAGGTGGATTATTGGATATCGCACTCTCCCCTTTTGAAAACGGAAGGTTCTACGTCACTTATAGTAAAGACGTCGATGGTGAAGGTGTAACGACACTGGCTTCTGCTAATTACAGCAATAATGAAGTTACCAATTGGACAGACGTGTTTGTGTCAAAATCCAGAACGGACGCAGGGCGTCACTTTGGTAGCCGTATCACCTTTGATGAGAACCACCTGTATTTTTCAATCGGCGATCGTGGTGACAGGGACAACGGCCAAGACACCATGACTCATGCTGGCTCAATATTGCGATTAAATGCCGATGGAAGCACGCCAAGCGATAACCCATTCACTGACAACAACAAAGTACTCAATGAGATTTGGAGTTATGGCCATCGTAATCCACAAGGGCTGTTCTATGATGCTCCGACTCAAAAACTTTGGTCGATTGAACACGGCCCGCGCGGTGGTGATGAAATTAACCTAATAAAAGCAGGTGCTAACTATGGGTGGCCAGTCACCTCACACGGAAAAGAGTATTGGGGCCCTATCAGCGTTGGCGAGTCTAAAACCAAAGATGGTATTGAAGCGCCTAAAAAAGTCTACGTTCCTTCAATCGCTCCGGGGAGCTTGATTGTTTACCAAGGCGATAAATACCCAGAGTTAAAAGGAAAGCTGCTGGCTGGCGCACTAAAACTTACTCACATCAATATTGTGACAGTCAATGAACAAGGTGAGGCAATCAAGGAAGAGCGTATTTTAGAAGACTTAGGCGAAAGGATAAGAGACATCGAAACTTCACCAAGCGGCGACATCTTTTTCAGTACCGATAATGGCAACCTGTACCGCTTGAAAAAGTAGTCAAAAGCTCGCTCCAATAGACACATGATGCTTACCGTGAGATTTATAAATATAAGCCGTTAAAATTGGGCTCAGCACCCAGTTAGCGGCTTCTAATTTGCAAAAATAAATGCGCTAAAACCGTGCAATTACTCCAAATTCGTCATCAATTTCGACCACCTTTTTCACAAAAACTACAACAAATCACCATACAACTGTAACTCCATGATATTTAAGGAATGCAAAGTTTGACTACCCCCAAGTTTCTGCAACCTTTCACTATGGATTCGATTGACTATCCCCTGATTTGATTTAGACTTCATCTCGGCTAGAAAGAAAGTTCTTTGTATATAAACATTTCGTTGGATTACTAGTAACCCCGTTGTGTTGTACGCAATAGCAATAAACTTTTCCGCGCTATCAGTGCCACAATTGGCTCATAATAAAAATTTAATTTTAGGATATCATCATGTCTAACACAGTTACTGGTAAAGTAAAATGGTTCAACGAAACTAAAGGCTTCGGCTTCATCGAGCAAGAAAACGGCCCAGACGTATTCGCACATTTCTCTGCAATCACAGGCGACGGTTTCAAAACTCTTGCTGAAGGCCAACAAGTTGAGTTCACTGTATCTCAAGGTCAAAAAGGCCCTCAAGCTGACAGCATCAAAGTACTTTAATTTAGTATTTTAAAGCTTTCTAAAAATAGCCAGCCTCTGCTGGCTATTTTTTTACCCGCTATTCAGAGATTTAAGGTAACAAGGCGCCCTACCACCGATGAAATAGACCTGTTAAAAGAAGCACTAGAAGAGCGCGAGCAGCGCAGAGAAAATAAAATCCCCTACTCCATGCTTCTAGATTTCAGCATCCTGAGCTATATGAGAGTCAGCGAAGTCTGTGGTATTCGTTGGGAAGACTTAAACGAAGAACTTAGAACAGTGATCGTACGTGACCGAAAAGACCCACGTAAGAAAGAAGGTAACCACATGGTCGTTCCTCTACTTGGTGAAGCGTTTGATATTGTGATGAAGCAAGAGCGTAATGGTGAGTTAATATTTCCATATAACCCACGCTCAGTTGGCCGAGGCTTCGTTGAAGTGTGTCAAAAGGTTGGGATCGATAACCTACGCTACCATGACCTACGCCGTGAAGGTGCAAGCCGCTTGTTTGAAAAGGGCTTTACGATTGAGGAAGTGGCTCAAGTAACTGGTCATAGAAACCTAAACACATTGTGGCAGGTTTATACCCAGCTGTTCCCACATAAATTACATGATAGAATTCTTTAGTCTCAACTAAGATGATTCCAGAAGAAGTTAGTTAATCTGCTTTAGATTGCTATGATGTCCGACTTATCATATACTTTGTTCATATTAAGAACTCTAAAGACTAGTCATACATCACCTTCATAAGGGGGTTATATGAAATGGTTTGGAAGCAATCTAATGGGTAAATTCATTCGTAAGTTACTAGGTATTGAAGAGCTAGCTTCAGATACCGCTCAATATGAAATCACGCCAGATATGGCTAATCCTGATACAGTGAAGATGAACATTACATCTTTTCGTAACAGCGAAGCAGTACAAGCAGAGCTAAAAGCCGCTCAACAGCTATATCGTTCTTAACTCACATAATCTCAAAGAAAAGAGGTGCTATATGCATCTCTTTTTTTGTTTAAGTATTTTTTATGCCTCGTCCTACATCTTTACTACTAATTCTAGCTGTTTGCCTATTGGGTTACTGGCTTTTAAGCAACCATCCAAAACAAAGATACCCACTTCGTAGAGGAGCCGGTTACCATACATTTTTTGCTTCTGGAGGAATGGGGTTACTGTTATTTGTCCTAGCGACATTTGTCTATATTGTTTCAGACTGTGTCCTGACCGCATTAGGACACTACTTCTCCCTAGGAGATATTGTCCTTAATAGTGTTTTTCAAAGTAATCCGTCTTTGACATCTATCGTCCTTTTTGATGTCGTAGCCATTTGTGGTCCGTTAACCTTCATCATAATCAGAATAGCTACAGGTAACTCAGAAAAAAGAAAACAATATTTCTTAAAAGCTTTTTCTGAGGATAGCGAGAGTACTGAGTTTACAAAGCTGTTCTTCCATTCTTATCAAAAAGGAGAACCCATCCTTTTTACTATGAGTGACCACAAAATTTACATTGGATTTCCAACAGAGATCCATGCTGAGTCTTTTAACGATATCAAAGTATTACCGATATATAGTGGGTATAGAACTCCTAAAAAAAGAAAGCTCAAACTAGTAACTCCGTATAAAGATGTAATCGAAGAGTTTGTAAAGAAAGATGGGAATGGTGCTCGGAACTTTGAAAAGAAGCTAACCAGTGATCATGAGACATATATGATTTACTTACCGATACGAGAAATCCTTTACGCCCACCCTTATAGTTTTGAAACAGCTAGGAAAGCAGAAGAAGCTGAAAAAGAGCTTAAAAGCAACTCATACTCTGGTAAAAGGGTGATTAAAGATAAGTCTAAATCATTAAAATGGAAGAAAAAACTAGCTGAGTATCTATTAAAAAAATAGGAGCCAAACGGCTCCTTTTTCATCTAACTAATTACTACTTTCTACGTGACACCAAAGTTTGTCACACAGCTCGGTAAGGTCATCCGTTAACATCCATTCTTCAGGGTGGCCATTCATATAACGCACAGCTTCTTTACAGAAAGTAACTTTGTCACGAATTGTGCCCGTGTTGCTTTTCCTTACCTCTTCAAAAAAACTTTTTTCAAGCCCTTCTGGCTTCTCGACACATTGCTCCAAATAACGACCAATACCAACTTTTTTCTTTGCGTAGCTTCTTTGAGTGAATGAATCAAAGTTAAGAGAGCACCCTTTTTTTTGGTTCATCACATTTAACCGCAGCTCTGCAGTTTTCTTTATCACTTCTAAAGGGATATAGTTTTCAATTTCTTTCAACTCTAATTGATAGAACTGCTCTCCCAAATGGTCTGTCAAATTCTCTGTTCGGTCACCTTTCCAGTCAATATCTCCATCGGCTAACAAGAAAATTTTGTTATTTAATAAGTAAGCACTTGTTGTTTCATCGCCAGA
This sequence comes from Vibrio sp. G-C-1, assembly GCF_021728015.1. Taxonomy (NCBI): domain Bacteria; kingdom Pseudomonadati; phylum Pseudomonadota; class Gammaproteobacteria; order Vibrionales; family Vibrionaceae; genus Vibrio; species Vibrio sp. G-C-1. Next base: position 300,582 of record NZ_JAKKCR010000004.1, read on the forward strand.
TTCATCATGATTAAAAGCCCAATGCGTAATATTAGAACCTTGGTATTCGACAAATACAAAATGTAGATTTTCATGATAGCTCTTTAAGCGTGCAACCCTCTCAGAATTATTTCCTTTATCTTCTAACTCTTTAAGAAACTTGTTCATATAAGCGCGAAGATAGAGCTTGTCAGTCACACCTTCAATCCAAATAGAGCAGTTGGCAAGTAAAACAGATGAAGCTCGCACACCTAACTCATCAAGCAAATCTGTTAGTTCAGCTGAACTTCGAGTCAGGGTTTTCCCTTCATGCTGAGACACTTGATGGGTAGCTACATCGTTCCGCTCTAAAGCCAGATCCAAAAAGTGGTTGGAATGAGTAGTCATAAAAAACATGTGATGTGGCAAGTCAGCCAATGCTTCAATCAAGGTCCGTTGCATGCCTGCATGCAAATACTTTTCAGGCTCTTCTATGAAAAAAACCGTTGGCTGCTCTGCCATGAATACTTTATATGTAAGAATTATGATCGCTTGGATGCCATCACCAAGGTCATAAATAGGATACTCGTCCTTAACTCCCTCTTTAAACCAAACTACGTTATCGTCAATTCTTGGAGTTAAAGAAATATCAGCGCCATAAAAAAATTTTTCACTTAAAAACCCCTCAAAATGCCTTACCTTCTCACGTTGCTTATGCGTACCCAATAAACGCCGCTTTAAGTCTTTGGCTATATCATGACCAGTGAATATATCTTCTTGCTTTATACCACCGTTTTTAAAGTAGTCGGCTACGGTTCTCTTATGATAAAGGTCATCATCAGAAATATGACGAAGGGTTCTCAACGTAGGAATGTAAACAGAGTCTGCAAAATTAATTTTAAATTCATTAGTAATAAAGCTAAGTTCTGGTTTCGACAGTTTATCGATCACAATATGTTTATATATACTGTCAGCCGTGACACTATCACCTTGAATCATATGATTTAGATTAAGCTGTGCTTCAATTGCTCTCGCTACTTTAGCGATCCCTACAGAAGGACAGGCCGCCTTAACTCTGGCAATACTCTCCTTCAACTCAATAGAATTATTAGAATATTGCAATCTCATATCACGAACAGCAGCGTCATCTAGATTGTCTACTACCGTTCTTACTGGTAAAAGTTCAGTGTCTATATCCCAACTTAAAACATCATGTGATAATATGTATCGTAATGCACGGCTTTTACCTGAGTTATTAGCTCCAACTAAGAAGTTAAATTTTTTAACATTAGATAAATCCCAATCACCAGAACCTGATTGAAATTCAAAGTTTTCATTATTTTCAGATTTGAAATTAATTCGGTCAATTACGTCTGAGATATCTGCTTTATATTCTTCGATTGATTTAATCATTCTATGCTCTACTTTTCGACTTCTTACTGCGGTTTTTCTTATAACTATCGCTTGCTGACTCTAGCCAACCATCTTGTTCAAGGTTTTTTAAGAACCAATTAATAAAAGTATGCGAGTATCTATGACGATTATCCAATTGATAATGAAAGTCCCCATAACTACCCGATTGAATTTTATGCTTTGTGATAACAGCTAAAAATGACCAACGCGTGATATTATATTTTGCCTGCCTAGAATTGATTTCACCTCTTGCAGATTCAAGATGGAAAGGATGCGTCATTGCTGCATCTTTTGTTTGATGGACAATAATTGTGTCTTTCCCGCCAGGGCCATTTGATAAAGATAAATCTGCGTCAGACTGTTTCTTTGTCAAAGCCAACTTATAGTCCACTGAAATCGCAAATACATCGGAGTTGTGCTCATTTGTTAGCTCAGTAAACTTACCGAGAAATTCTTTAACTTGATTTGCTGTTAACTCGCCGTAGTGCTCTTTAATCACCGCGACTTCCGGTTCGCTACCATCGACGATAAGGCTAAGTAAACCAACACTCTGCCCTTCAAGGGGGCTATTGCCCATAATATCTTTATAACGTTTTTGATAGTTCAACACCGTTGCTTGAAACAAGAGAGATAATTTAGGCTGAAGCTCTGGGATTAATAAATGGATAGCCTGGTCTCGTAAATCAATCATTACCTCTAAGTTCTTTATGAGGTCACTATTTGATAACACGCAGCGACTCAAAGCTTTTCTGACAGGAATACTAAAATTCCCATCTTCAAAAATGCTAGACGTTCCATCAACTTTAACTAACTCCGCTTTCAACATAAGTTCCCATGCATTGACCATCATGATCGTGAAAGCTTCAACTCGATTACCAAGTGTTGGTCGGTTATACATTTCTAAGGCCAAAGTAAATGCTTCATGGCTTCGTTTCATCAACTGGCCGAATAGCACTTCGTCTGGAGATTTAATTTTTGCATTGACGCTTTGAGATAAAAGGTTCAGAAATTCGTCATTGGAAAGCTTATTCAACCCATCACATTTCCAAAGTGAACGGGTAACTTGTGTTAAACAACGCCCTTTCAACTTTTCATTGAAATACTTGTTAATAGTTCCCGCTTGGTACTCACTACCGCTCGCTACATCTCCGGTAGTAAATTCTTTTCCACTAGCGCCTAACTGACGAAGTTTTTCGAGCAACTTAAGTTGCTTCTCTTTTCTATTAGCCAAGACCATTCTCCTGAACCACCTTAGTTATAACCACATTAAAATTAAGAGTATCAATAAGACATACAAAAAAGGCGACCCTGAGGTCGCCTTCGTTTTTCTAAATCACCGCCTTCATGACGGTGGTAATAACTTTCCCGATTACCGCGAACTCGTCGAGTTTCTCCTCATTCACGATAAACGAATCATATTCTTCTTTGTTGTCTGAGATGACGTTATAGCCCTCGGCCATGATGTCGTACTTCAGGCGCTTTATGTAAACATGCTTACCAATGCGAACAACATAGACACCATGCTTTACTGGGTGATCGAGTTCTCGCGTATCGACTAATACTTCATCGCCGTCACTCAAAGTATCTTCCATTGAGTCACCGTGGCAAATGATGATACGAGCATCTTCTTCTGTCAGGCCGAAACGTCTTAACCATAAGCAAGGCAGGAATTCGGTTCTAAGTTGGTATTCGGTATCGTTTTGAGCACCAAACCCACAAGACGCATAAACGTTGTACACAGGTACAGCGCACATATCGCCTATTTGAGAAGTGGCTTTCACAGACTTAACATTCGAAATCTCTGTGACATTGCCATCGGTGATGTGATGAGATTTACTTAACCAATTGTTTCTCATGGTTTTATCATTCCAACAGAAAATGGACTTTGCAATAGCCTCTCTCCACAAACTCACAACCCAGTCTCCATAAAGAGACTAAAGAGCACATTAAAGCGTATTACCCTAGTAACGAAGTCATCGCATAACAAACTATAGCCGCAGTTTAAGGTCGGTATTGTATATGACTACCTGCGATAAACTGCAAACCGCTAAGAACTATAACACGCCATTACGGTGGTGGATATGATGCTAAGCCTTTGAATATTAGACATGTGTTAGACGCTGCGTTTAATTTTCAATATTTTAGCTCTCTAAGCAATATTTGAGAATTAAGCTCACTGCAATCACAGCCAGAATAAATGCCGCTAAAGTCACACTGAGCACTGTTTCGATTCGTAAAGAAACAGAAGCGAACAGAGTGGTAAACATCTTTCTAAAAATAGCCAGCCTCTGCTGGCTATTTTTTTACCCGCTATTCAGAGATTTAAGGTAACATCCCCCCACTATTTCTATCTAAGACACCCTATCAATGGCTCTCAAACCAACAATCTATAAGTTTCGTATTTCTTTAACCGATATGAATCGCGACTATTACGACTCTTTTAATCTAACGGTTGCTCAACACCCTTCTGAAACAGAACAACGCATGATGGCTCGTATCATTGCTTTCTGTATCAATGCATCTCCTGAACTTGAGTTCACTAAAGGGTTGTCTAGCATTGAAGAACCCGATTTATGGCAGAAGTCGTTAGATGACCAAATCTTAGAGTGGATTGATGTTGGTGAACCCGATCCAGAACGCGTTAAGAAGGCGACTCGCTTATCTAAGTCTGTGAGCGTGTTCAGCTTCAACACTAAGTCGAACGTTTGGTGGGAGCAGAACAAAGGTAAATTTGGTTACCTGAAAGCTCAGATCGTTCGTCTAGACAACGATGGTATTGAGCAGCTAGCAGCGATGACACAACGTACTATGGACCTTTCAGTAATGCTGTCGGGTAACTCTGCGTTCGTAAACAGCGACACGCAATCTGCAGAAGTAACGTGGGAAGAGCTACAGAGTAATGACTGAGATCCAAACTCAGACTGAACCTCAGCGCCAAACTAAGCTCGAAGCGTGTTTGCAGCTCGCAGGTCTCGATTCAGTCAAAGCGCTGACGACTGGCTATGAAAAAGAGTTAAAGTCATTTATTGATGAAAACCATGCTCTGTTTAGACACGCTTGCGAGAACAAGCCGGACAACTCTGCACGTCAGACGTTGCTCGGCCTGTTAACCAAGGTACATATCGATGCAAGCTATCGCTTTGAAAGCAATAAAGAAGCGAATGAGGCAATGCAAAATGTATTCGATACTACAGTGGGCACTGAGCACAGCGACAAGTTTCAAAACTCTAACGCTCAGCAGTTACAGTTAATCACTCATTTGTGGTTGTTCGTTCAGGGACGACTAGGAATGGATTACAGCCTTGCTAATGATCACGCAGCAGTAGCCGCTTCGTTGCTATCTCGCGTATCAAGAAACACCGATGATGAGATTCGCGTAGAGTTCATGGCAAGTTTTTATGATGGTTTGAACCTCTATCAAGCTGAGAATAAGCCGTCCGGTTTTGTTCATTACTTTAAACGTTTGTTTAATCTTACTTAAGCATTCCACCAGCTGCTGTACCCAAATTTGCGCTTTATAGATTCTGTAGAGCGCATCTAATTTCCGGTCCAACCAACCCACATCGAAAATGCAGATTCCCTATTACGCTCGTTCCTCACTTTAGGGAATGACGAAAGTAACTAAGTCACTCATTCTGCAAGATCATCAGTGTTTGCTTCTAATAGGCTGGCGTAGAATACACTCTGAACCCCCACCCTCGTATTTTACTCACTCGCCGTCATCCTCGAGAAGGAGGAACGACTGAGTTGAGGATCTCATACCAAGTCAGAAACTACACAGACAAACAGATTCCCTATTACACTCGTTCCTCGCTTTAGAGAATGACGACATTCGCAGTCATTACAGTTTACTTCATTGCAGGCACAAAAAAGCCCCCACAAGATACCGCGCTTCAGCATTGTTGTTTATCCGATTGCAATCCAAAAACCATACGTTAGAAACGAACAAAGTCTTGTTGTGATAATGATACTACTCATAACACGACGAATTAAAGCTACGTATATGGCAAGGTTACTTTACAATTATAACTTATCAATTTATTCAAAAAGTGCATATTTTTCAGATAATTATTCTCAAATGGAAATATCAGTTATGTGACGAGCAGAAGCATTTTCTCTTATGATGATAAGTACACTGATTTTTATAAAATGATAATAAAAAACCTGCAAATACAACTAACGTTAACTTTAAATTATCTTGTTTTATAAGCGGAGAATTAAAATGAAAATATGGTCTGTATCCTTTCTTGCAACTGCAGTAGCTGTCGCTCTAAGCAGTAATGCGATAGCTTGTACTGGGCTTATTGTTGGTAAAGGAGCCTCGAACGACGGTAGCATTATGATTGCTCGTAATGAAGATTTTAGCATTAACAACTGGAACAAATACCTAAAGTATCGACCTGCGCAAGATAACCAAGAAGGTGACTGGCAGTTAGGTAACGGGTTAATTGTTCCGATGCCAAAGCACTTCTTTGCTTACTCTGCGATACCAGACTGGGATGCGGATACCGTTAATCGCGACGGAAAATTCTATGAAGAACGTGGGATTAATGAACACAACGTTGCCATTTCAGCAACAACCAGCGCAGAAATAAACGACAAAGTCGCAAAGGTAGATCCTTTAATCGACAATGGCGTAATTGAAGCCATTATACCTACGTTAATCCTTCCTCAAGCAGAAAACGCAAAACAAGCCGTAGAGTTACTCGGTCATTACATCGAAACCTATGGTGCTGGTGAAGGAAACAGTCTCTATATTGCAGACACCAATGAGGCGTGGTTATTTGAAATTGGTTCAGGTCACCATTGGATTGCTGTAAAAGTGCCTGATGACAGTTACGCCATGATTGCAAATGGCTTGCGTGTACATGGTGTGAACTTGGCAAACAAAGAGGTACTGCATTCAAAAGACATATTCGAGTTTGTAGAACAACACAAACTGCTTGATAACGCAGATGAAAAATCTTTCAATTTTGCAAAAGCATTCGGAGTTATTGGTGATGAGTATAATATCGATCGTGAATGGTTAGGCCAAAAAATACTGACACCTTCGCTGCCTCAACAAAGTCGCATGACGCAATACCCTTTATTTATGAAACCTGATACAAAAATCTCAGTTGAAAATGTGGCAGAGGTACTTAGCGCGACTTATAAAGACACGGTTTTGGAAGGAAAATCGAAACGACCAATTAGAGTTGAGCGTCAACTAGAGTCGCATATTATTCAGCTTCGCCCTGAGATGCCAGAAGAGCTTCAAGGTATTATTTGGCAAAGCTTCGGCGTGTTACCAGAATCTGTTTTAGTACCGTTATACTCAACCCTACAAGATTACCCAAAAGCGTACCAAGTAGGCGATGATAACTACAGTGATGACTCTGCTTATTGGCAGTTCCGTAGTTTAACCGCCCTCGCTTCTACAAACCCAGATAAGTATTTACCAGTACTAAAAGCAACTTGGGACAAAGAAGAAACTCAACTATACAAGCAGGTCGCACACTTAGATAAAACGTTAACAGACATGTATAAAGTAGATAAACAAGCGGCTCTGAACATGGCTGCAGACTACTCATACGGACAGCTTAAGCGTACCTTAGATATGGCAACTGAGCTTAGATACAAAATGATTACAGATTTGACTAAAAGCACAGAGAAGAAATACTCAGAGGAAGAGTTTAAGAAAATAGTAAATCTGTAGGCTTATGAAGCAACCAATAAAAACGGAGCATAATGCTCCGTTTTTTTATCTGAATAGGTTTAGTTCTAACGCAGGCCGTGTAAGAACTCATGGCGCGTTGCTGGGTTTGATCTAAAAATCCCCCCCAGAGCTGTTGTTGTCGTTTCACTGGTTGCGTCCATCACACCACGCGATTTCACGCAGTAGTGAACAGCATCCATGGTGACAGCAACATCATCCGTTTCTAGTAGCGTTTGTAATGCAACAAGAATTTGCTGCGTCATGCGCTCTTGAACTTGAGGACGCTGAGCAAAGAAACGAACGATTCGGTTGATCTTCGAAAGACCAATGATCTTACCTTGCGGAATGTAAGCCACTGCAGTTTTACCATCAATGGTGACTAAGTGGTGCTCGCATGTACTGGTTACGGTAATGTCTTTTACACGAACCATTTCACGAACACCCATCTTGTTTTCGATCACGGTGATTTTAGGGAAATTGGCGTAATCCAAACCAGAGAAAATCTCATCCACATACATTTTTGCAATACGTTGCGGTGTTTCTTCCAGACTGTCATCTGCAAGATCAAGTTCAAGGAGAGTGAGAATCTCACGCATATGGTGTTCGATTCGTTCCTTTTTCTCTTCTCGGCTAACCTGATTAGGACGCATTGGTGTCTCTAATCCGCGGCTTGCTAGCGCATCTTTAACCAACTTCGCTGATTCGCTAAGACCTGACATTGAACTTCCTCTTTTAATACCCCTTCTGGATGGCAAACAAGGATACTCGGAATTTTGAATAAATACACCCATATTTTAAGGGAGGTCATTATTTACGGGGCTTAAACTATGCTAAAGTGGCTGCAATTTCGTTGGCAAACAACCGTGATTTGATAATTATTGAGCCACCATTGCCAACCACTAAATCAAAATAATAACGACCAAAGGATTTCAATTATGGGCTGTTGCGACGCTCCGGGCTTGATGCCAATTGAAGAAGCACTAGATAAGCTGCTATCGCCAATTAAACCTATTCAAACGACCTTATCATTGCCATTAGCAGAAGCATTGGGTTACGTACTTGCTGAAGATATTCTATCCCCTATTTTCGTCCCTCCTTTTGATAACTCAGCAATGGACGGCTATGCATTGCGCTTAGCAGACTTAGAGAACGATAAAGTTCTTCCATTAGCAGGCAAGTCTTTTGCAGGCCAACCGTTCGAAGGTGAATGGCCAGCAAACACCTGTATTCGCATTATGACAGGCGCCAAGATCCCGGAAGGTTGTGACGCCGTAATCATGCAAGAAAATACGGCCGTAACTGAGGCTGGTATTGAGATTCAACAAGACGACATCAAGCCGAACAATAACATTCGCCCTACTGGTGATGATATCAAGCAAGGCGATATCGTACTTAGCCGTGGTGAGCGTTTAACACCTCGTGACATCCCAATGATTGCTTCGTTAGGTGTGAGCCACGTGACAGTGTTACATAAACCTAAAGTCGCTTTCTTCTCTACTGGCGATGAGCTAAAGCCATTAGGTCAACCGCTTGAAGACGGTCAGATCTACGACAGTAACCGTTACGGTATTAAACCATTAATCGAAGCATTTGGTTGTGAAGCTATCGACTTGGGTATCATCCCAGATTGCCCTGCAACGCTTAAAGAAACGTTCGAGAAAGCACAGCAAATAGCAGACGTGGTTGTGACTTCTGGTGGCGTGAGTGTTGGTGAGGCGGATTACACCAAAGATATTTTGGAAGAGATCGGCCAAATCGGATTCTGGAAACTGGCAATCAAACCGGGCAAACCGTTCGCATTCGGTGAATTAGATAACGCATGGTTCTGTGGCTTACCGGGTAACCCAGTGTCGGCAATGATGACCATGTATGTTTTGGTTCAGCCTATGCTGGCTAAACTGGCTGGCCACACCGCATGGACAGCACCAGAGTCGATCCCTGCTATTACCAAATCTGCATTCAAAAAAGGCCCAGGCCGTACTGATTACCAACGTGGTATCTACTCGATTGAAAACGGTCAGTTTGTAGTAGAAACAACAGGTAACCAAAGTTCAGGCGCTTTCCGCTCAATGAGCTTAGCAAACTGTTTTGTGGTACTAGAGCGTGAACGTGGCCGTGTTGAAGTCGGTGAAACGGTTCAGATTCAACTGTTTAACTCGACGCTTTACTAACGAGGCTTGATGATGGAAATACTGTCTGATGCTGAAATGCTTCGCTACAACCGTCAAATCATTCTTAAACAGTTTGACTTTGAAGGCCAAGAGGCTCTGAAACAGAGCTCAATCTTGGTACTGGGTGCCGGCGGCTTGGGTTGTGCCTCTGCGCAATACCTTGCGACGGCGGGTATTGGTAAGCTGACACTGATCGACGATGATATTGTCGAGCTTTCAAATTTACAGCGACAAGTACTTCACACCGATGCTGATATTGGTAAGAAGAAGGTCGATTCTGCCGCTGAATCGTTACAGATACTGAACCCTCACCTGACGATTGAAACTGTTGACCACAGGCTTGATGACCAAGCACTTGGCAAGTTGATTGGAGCACATTCACTTGTTCTTGATGCCAGTGACAACGTTGAAACGCGCAATCAACTCAACCGCTTGTGTTACGCCTCTAAAACGCCACTCGTATCAGGTGCAGCGATTCGCATGGAAGGTCAGATTAGTGTGTTCACTTATCAAGACGCAGATGCACCGTGCTACCAGTGTTTAAGCGCTCTATTCGGCAACGCTGCTCTAAGCTGTGTGGAAGCTGGTGTGATGGCGCCTGTTGTTGGCATGGTGGGCGCAGCTCAAGCTTTGGAAGCTATCAAGGTTATTGCTAAGTTTGGACAACCAAAGCAAGGCAAGCTTTTAATTCTCGATGCCATGTCGCATAGCTGGCGTGAAATGAATTTAATGAAGATGCCTAATTGTTCGGTGTGTGGATAAGCTAAGTCCTATCCCCTCTTATCGAAAACCTAAGCCTTGACTAAAAGTCAGGGCTTTTTTAGAGCTCAACATCAGCTTCTCAAATCGCTTTATCAATTTGAAAGACTCTATGAGAGATTAATTTCATTTGAGTTCTCATTTTGAGAATATAATAAAAACCCCAGCACCCAAAAATATAAACAATAAAAATCAACAACTTAAAATTGGCACGTAACTTGTAAAAGTATCTAGACCTTCCATCACAAGGATGTAGATATGAGAATTACAACGTTAAGTTTGCTAATAAGTGCGCCTCTAGTCGCCAACGCAGCGCCATTCGATACCTGCCCTAGTCAGGCATACCTCTTTCAGTCGAAACCCGTTGAGGTTTGGGGTGTAAACCTAGTAACAGGTTCAACCACTCTGTTAGAAGACGATACGGGTATGAATGCCAATATCAATGGTGTTGGTTTCGACTTTCAAGACAGATATATTTATGGCTATGACACCACCAACAAACGCTTGGTGCGCTTAGGCCAAGACTTCCAAGCGGAGGTCATCAATACCAGTGGATTGCCCACCGATCACACCTTCTATGTAGGTGACGTATATGATCACGTTTACTACTTATACCGTACAGGAAAAGGGCTATTCACCGTTGACCTATCGCCTTTAGATACCGACCCAAACGCGACTGTTACGGTTAACAAAATTGTAGGCAGCCCGGCAACTGTAAAATTGACTGATTTCGCCTTTCATCCAAGTGATGGCTCTTTATATGGTATCGATAATAACTCTGGTGGCTTATACAGCTTCAACCCTACAACTGGTGCCGAAACCTACATCGGAGACACCGGCGAGTTAGGTACGTTCGGTGCTGGCTATTTTGATGTCAACGGCTACTACTACGTATCTCGAAACCAAGACGGTAAAATTTACCGTATCAATCTGTCTCCAGACAACGCGACCAATATCGCTGCTGGGATTGTTCCGGCGGTTGAATTTGTATCGAATGGTCCAGCTTCTGGTCAAAATGATGGCGCTCGTTGTGCGAACGCGCCTGTTGTAGATGAAGATTCAAACATCGACTTCGGTGACGCGCCAGATAGCTACCTGACTCTTCTCGCAAGTAATGGCCCTCGACATGAACTTGATGGCATCACATGGTTAGGTACAACACCTCCAGATGCGGATTTGGATGGTTATGTCACACCACAATCAGACGAAACCGTTGGAGTGGACGATGAATGGGCCAACGGTGGTATCGGTTTTGTAACCGCACTTGAAGCCGGGTTTGATTCAAAAGTAGTAATTGAAGCTTCAACAACTGGTTACCTTTCAGCTTGGATAGACTGGAACCAAGATGGCAGCTTCGATGGTGCTAACGAACAAGTATTTACCGACTACCAACTGGATGCGGGTGAAAACGATCTGTTCCTTAATGTTGATATCAACGCATTGACCGGTACTACATGGGCTAGATTTAGATTCAGCCAACAAACCAACCTGAGCTACTTTGGCGGTTCAACCTCTGGTGAGGTGGTCGATATTCAAGTCGATGTCCTTAACGATGGTGCCACCGCTCGTTACTTCCCAAGTGCTTCTGGCTACGCAACGCTCGCGTACGAAGATAACTGGCCATATAAAGCAGATTACGACATGAACGATGCTGTTCTTATGTATCGCATTACCGAGATCCTTAAAGATGGAAAGGTCGTTAAATCCACCATCGACGGACGCTTAGCTGCTGTCGGGGCATCGTACAGAAATGGTTTTGCTGTTCGACTTCCTAACCTAGACCCGAGCTTGGTGAGTAGTGGTAGCTCTTACATGAAACACAACGGTGTATTCACTGACCTTGACCTAGAAGATGGACGTAGCGAAGCAATCTTTGTTATCGCCAATGACCTGACAGAAAAAATCAGCACTGGCTGTACCTTCTACCGCACCAGTAATGGATGTAAAGAGGATGAGCAGTTCTCATTCCAAATTGGTATTACTTTAGCCGGTGACGGTGTAAGTACTGGCAGCTGGACCGATATGCCTTACGACCCGTTCATCTTCGCAACGCCTGGTTATTATCACGGTGAAAACCTACCTCTACATCCAGGACGCAGCTGGGAGGTTCATTTGCCGGACCAAGCTCCAACAGAAGCATTTGATACCACGAACCTCTTTGAAGCTGGATTAGGCGTCGATGACAGTAATCCATCAACAGGTAAATACTTTAAAACAGCAGAAAACCACCCTTGGGCTCTCATAGTAACTTCGGATGACGAATGGGAGTGGCCTCTAGAGTACGTCGATATTGTTACCGCTTACCCAGAGTTTAAAGAATTCGCAGAATCCGGCGGTGAAACGAACCAAACATGGTACCAATCACCTGCAGACAACCAACGTTACGAACCATAAGGAGAGACGTTATGACTATTCACACTAAACAATATCGAGACAATCATTGCGTTGATTCAAGCCGCAATCTCTCTGAGGAAGAACGTATGTCTGTACAAAGCACTTGGAACATGAAGAAGTCACTAGCCGTTATTTTAGCTACAGCTCCATTGGTATTAGCCGGTTGTGGGGGCGGTGGTGGTGGCGGCGGAAGTGCATCTACTCCATCGCCATCGACACCCTCGACACCTGCAACCCCGTCGACTCCGGTAACAGCAACACCATCGCCGTCTCCCGTGACAGGTGCGGTAGCAGCGCAAAGCTATACGATGAGTGATTTAGTGGTACCTGACGGCTTTGACTACAGCTCTGTTGACCAGTTTGATCTCGACATCGACATCAGCAGCATTTCGACAGACCGTTCTTTTGTGACCGTTTATAGCCGATTTAGTACAAGAGATGACTCAACCTTGAAGCCGGATTACTCCAGTAAAGTCATTGCAGGTCCATTAGATAATGGTGTGTTCGCCTCCAACTTTGCAGCACCGGTAAACCATGAAGCACTCTTGATAGAGATTTGGTTCTACGATGGTCAACCTCCATTACAACAAGTGGTTTCCAGCGGCGATTCTCAGATTGTCTGGCAGTAAGTCGTTAACAACAGGTAAGTCGTTTAACAGCAGCTAACTTGTCGTCAGCGAGGTCTATGACGAAACAGATTCAAAATTGATTCTTGTAGGTAGAAAGTGAGCAGAAATGCTCACTTTTTTGTTTTCGCCGAAGTGCGGTTAATTCAGATTTCTTAGCCAGTAACATTCACTTTACCGCCAATCTCACTTATATTTTCAATATAACCTTCAAAGACTTACTCTCATGAAACAGTTAAAAATAGGTCTATTTATATTGATGTGCGGTGTGGGGGTGCTATTGGCCCTCTCCTATTTCCCGCTAACATCTGAGACGGGACAACGCATTCAAGCCAAAGTAATTTCGAACACGCTCACTCAGTCCTTAGATGGGCACAGGCGTTATCTTACGGTTCAGACAAAAGATAATGACGTATTTCGCGTCTCTATTACTCCAACCACAGACTGCCCTATTGATTCTGTGGTCGCGCTTGATACATTAAACAATCAAATAACCGGACAAAGCAGTTATCAGTTCATCCACTGTCGAGCCGCACAGTAGCTATCGATACAACAACGGTATTCGTAAAAGCAACAGTAATCTCTCTAACAACAAGAATCGCTCTAACACTGTATTCGCTAAAACAGTAGTAATGCATAACAACAATAATCGCTAAAACAACAAGAATGGATATAACAATAATGAATCAGCCACTCATCTCACCACAACAACTTCAACAACGTTTGCTAGCAGAAGACAATATCATCCTCCTCGACGCCAGTATCGAGTTTCAAATTCCAAGCGAGTCAGAGAAGATCAAAGGACAAATGATTCCTGGGGCTATTCGTTTTGACTACGACAAAGATTTTTGTAACAAGCACACTCTGCTTCCTCACATGTTCCCGACCGAAAAACACTTCAACACACGTGCACAAGAAATTGGCATCAATCAAGACAGCACGATTGTGGTTTACGATAACGCCGGAACCTTCGCTTCGCCCCGTGCGTGGTGGATGTTTATGGCAATGGGACACAACAACGTATACATCTTAGATGGTGGTTTACCTGCGTGGATCGAAGCTGGTTACGCGACAGAGACTGACTATCGAACCGAAGTGAAAACGGGCAACTTTGAAGGCCATATTCAAGACAACTATTTTGTCAGTGCTCAGCAGATTGAAAGTTACTCAACTGATAAGAGCGCAAACATTGTAGACGCGCGTTCTCAAGCTCGCTTCGATTCAGAAGTTCCTGAACCACGTGAAGGCTTACGTAGTGGCCACATCCCAAACTCAGTTTGCTTACCTTTCGCTCAAGTATTAAATGATGGCAAATTAAGAACTCAACAAGAGTTAATTGAGATATTTTCCACCATAGAGATCGCCCCTTCTCAACCTATGTTCTTTAGCTGTGGCTCTGGAGTAACAGCCTGCATCATATTATTGGCCGCTAAACTCGCTGGCTATACAGGTGAAATGGGCGTTTACGATGGCTCATGGACTGAGTGGGGCGCTAACGAGAAGCTACCTATCGCCGTAACTGAAAAGTAATTCAACTTCACTTAGTGCTACTGTTAACCATACTGCTAGAACATACGACGTGCGCATAACAAGCTTATTCACAGTGAGAATAAAACCTCATGGAGTAAGCTTTTTACTCTGTAGCTAACGGCTACCTCCGCTTGAAGCCAGAGCTCGATTAGCGTTACTGCTATAAACGACGACCGTTTGCTAACTATAAACTGTGATTGACCATGGGTTATTCGTTATCAAAATTCTGAATACTAATATTTCGCTCAAGAATCTCTGCTCGTAGTCGTTACACTATTTAATCATTAATACTTTCATTATTGATATTTGTATCCTTCGTTGCATGAATCACGCTGACAATCCACTAGTTTGTCACTTGCTCTCTGTTTAAGTAGTAATTAACAAAAGGCATCTCATGGCTCTATTTAAGAAAAATATCTGGTCGCTGTATGTTCTGATCGTACTGCTTACCCTGATACTTTTCGCTGTGTTGGGCGTAAGCAAGTGGCAAGCAAACAGAGATGACTTCACGGAGCAACAGCACATTCAGGTAGAACTTTTTTCTAGCTCTGTTAGCTCGCTGATGACCAGCCAAGAAGCACTACTTGAAGTTGTAGGGCACCAGTTAGCCCAACAATCTGATTTTACTCGCACGGCTTCTATCCAGATTCGACCAATATTAGATAAGCTACTTGATACTCACCCCGCGATAGCCGCATTTGGGTTACTTAATCCTGAAGGTGATTACCTTTCAATTAGCTCAAACCTACAGCTGTCCGATCAGCATAATTTGCTTAACGACTCATACACCAGAGATTCATTTCTCGAGGCCATGTCTAGCGAAAAAATGGTGTTGGGACGTACCTATTTCCAAGACTCACTTAACAGCCTAGTAATTCCTCTAAGAAAGTCGATTTCAATCGATGGCAAGCATGTCGATGCGGTCATGACTGCGGGTTTGCGTTTGGACAGTACGATCGTATTTGAAAGCAACGCACACACAGGTAGCTACAACACGTTAACTTTGCTTAGAACAGACAACTATCGTCAGTTCTTTTCTAGCGACATCGAATCTCTTGACGCCTATTTGGAACCTGTTGCTAACGACCTGATGAAGCGCATTACCAAAAACTTTTTAGAACAAGTGAATGTCAGCGTCAAAGAAGCAAAAACCGGTAAAGACACGTACTCTTTCAGTATCAGTGACGACACATACCACTCGCTCGTTAGCGCTAAATACATTCCAGACTACAAGCTTTGGGTGGTCGGCCGTACGGATCTATCGCACGTCGATGGCATATTCGTAAAAGAGTTTGGCATTCTTTTTGTTGCCTTTATTTTTCTTCAATTTGGTTTCTACTTTTTAGTAAAATCGATTGCCAAAAACGAACAACGTACCCGAAGCCAACTCATCTACCAAGCGAATCATGACCCGTTAACCTCTCTACCTAACCGTTTATACATGCGTAGAAACATTAGTAAATGGATTGAAGATGAGTCAGAGCCGTTCTCACTATTGTTTATCGATATCGATAACTTCAAGTGCGTCAACGATACCCACGGACACGACTTCGGTGACAAGGTGCTCAAGCAAATCGCTTTACGTTTGATGAGATTCCGCTCTCGAGTCAGCCTATTGGTGCGCGAATCCAGTGATGAGTTTTTATTCTTAACGCCTTTATCGAATGAAGTTGAAATTAAGCGACTCGCCAAGCGAATTATTGAAGTGCTGTCTCAACCTTATGAAGTCGAAAGCGCGCAGTTCTTGTTAGGTTGTAGCATCGGCGTAGCGCGTTTTCCTGAACACGGAAAAGATTTAGATAGCCTGTTACGCTCTGCCGACATTTCGATGTACAAAGCGAAGCAGCAGCAAAACTCGTACAGTATTTTTACAACGGAGATGCAAGACGCCCACCTCTACAAAATGAAAGTAGAACAAAGGCTACGTATCGCAATCGAGAAACAAACTCTGTTCATGGTCTTCCAACCACTGGTCCGTGCTAATGAAAGTATTCACGGTGTAGAAGCACTCGTTCGCTGGATTGACGACGAGCTGGGTTTCGTTCCACCAGATGTCTTTATACCTGTGGCTGAAAACACTGGCTTAATGCAAAAGATCGGCACTTTTATTATTGAGTCCAGCATTATGCAGATTGCCCATTTGCACCGAACAACGGAACAAAAGATCGGGCTTTCGATCAACATATCTGTTCGACAGTTTTCTCACCGATCTTTCTCTGAGCATTTATTTACAACTCTGGAGAAGTATCAGCTCTCTGCAAGTTGTCTAACATTAGAGATTACCGAAAGCTTGTTTATTGAAGACGTAGACATAGTGAAGCCTATTTTCGAAGCCTTACACGAAAAGAATATTAAAATATCTTTAGATGACTTCGGTACGGGCTATTCATCACTAAGCATGTTGAAAGCACTCCCTATCGATGAACTAAAAATCGATAAGAGCTTTATTGAGAACATTGCTGTCGATCAGCAGTCACTCACCATGGTGCAAAACATCATCGCAATCGGTAAGAACTTCGGCATGGTGGTATTGGCAGAAGGCGTAGAATCGAATGAGCACTTCGCAATTCTAAAGGCATGTGGATGTGACTTAATGCAAGGCTACTACTTCTCTCGCCCTATTCCTTATGATGAGCTGGCTACTCACCTAAACCAACAGGTGACCGAGTACGCGGAATGTTCTATTTAAAAACGTGAGTAAATAGACGAGCAAGATAAGGTAGGTGGATAAATACCTACCTTATATTTGGGGTGTCTTTTGATGGGTTATTTATTCATTTCACTCTTTATTCATTTCATTATGCATAACATCGATCAACTGCCCGGAAGGGTCTCCTGATAATTCCCAAGTGAAAATACCACCTAGGTCAGACTTCTTCGCCCATTCTGCTTTTGCTTTAATGGAACGCTGATCTTCAAAAGATATGAATACTTTTTTATCTGGGTTCCACAAATAAGGTGCTTGAGCTTGTTCATCGTACTTGTACTCATAACCTTGTTTGCTGCTGTAGTTATTCATAAGATCCCAGAACATGAAGTAACCATTTTCACCAGTACCAAACTGCGCTCCTTGTTCAGAAACTAGATCACCTTTAGGCAGCTCTCCAGCAAAGTCTTTTGTCCCTTGCCAGCCTCGGCCATAGAATGCTGCTCCGATCACGAGCTTCTCACTAGGAATACCTTGCTCAATCATTTGATTAATGAAGACATCAGCTCCCATTCCCCACCAACTGCGCTCTGTGGCATGTAAGTTGGTTGTGTGACCAGTCTGAGTTCCCCAACCTCCGAGGAAGTCATACGTCATCGCAAACATGTTCGTCAAATATGGGCTAGCTGCGTTCCAATCAATTTGGGCTGCCTTAGCACCCACACCAACAGCCGTTGAAAGCTCGTAATCTCTTTGAGTCGTCTTTGATAGAGCGTCCAAGTCACTTCTAATTGTTTTTACTAAAAGTGTAAAAGCTTCACGCTCTAGCGCTTTTTGCTCATCCGTTAGTTTAGTCTCTGGGTTCCAAGGCGAAGTGGTTAAGCCGCCGCCTCCTGGGTATTCCCAATCAAGATCAATACCATCAAAGAAGTCATATTTTTGGATCAACTCAACAGCCGTTTTTGAAAAGTGCGCAATGGCTTTAGGGTCTTTCGCCATCGCATGGAAAGGTTCAGACATTGTCCACCCTCCAAATGAGGGCAAGATTTTGATATTTTTATTGTCGGCCTTCAGTTGAGCTAACTGGGCAAAGTGACCTTTATAGGCGACATCAACATTCACATCTCCGAAATCGACTTCTAACGCAGCTTCTTTATCCACAATGATCGCGGTATATGGTTCTTTGTCCGTACATTGCTGCTTAATTTGTTTTTGGACAGGCTCACCAGCACCGCTATGAGGACCACACATGCTTAAGAAGGCGTAAATAATATGTGAGAGCTTGTCTGCCGGTATGTCGTCAACGGTATAAGGGTTGTCTTTATTCAGATATTGCCAATCTGCAAAATACCCAGCGACGACTTTATCATCAGCATGTGCAGTAGGCGTGAGTATACAAGCAGCGGCTATTAAGCTAAGCGCACTGATAGAATTAAATTTAAAGATAGAACTTGATTGGTCACTGTTACTAGAAATGGCTTGTGTGATAAATGACAGTTTCATAATTATCTCCTTTAGTGTGGCTTAACATTAAAGAGTGATAATTCTTTCAACCGCTGAACAAATTCACTATTCGAGTCATATCTAATAGTTATCCCCTTTATTGCACTGGTTTCATTAGGGGGAATGACCATCATTGATCAAATAGTGAATTCAACGAAGCATGAGTATCTTACTATTTACTGCCGTTTGGTTTATTCACGCTAAGTTGTTCATCTAAGTTAAGTACTGTCAAAGCATTGCTTACACTAGTCGCAATCACATCAACTACGCCAGTTCTTAACGCACCTAATAAAGCTAATGGCTTACTGTTCTCGGCAGCGATGGCGATTACATCAGCGATAGGACGGAACTCTTCCAAGGCCAGACCAATCACACGGTCACTCATTACTGTATTTGCAGCTTTACCGTGAACGTCGAAAAAGTCATAGCCAGCAAAGTCACCGACGACACCTTGTAGTAAACGAGACTGTACTACCTCACCCGCGGTAAACCAGCCTAGGTCGACCATATAGCTGTTTTCACTCATATCACCGATACCCACTAATGCGACATCCGCTTTACGAGCTAGATCGAGTGTTTGCTTAACAGTACTGTTTTCCATGAACGCGGATTTTTGTGCTTTGTTTTCAGCATAAGCAGGCGCGTACAAGGTTTCAGAAGATCCGCCGTACTTTTTCGCTAGTTGTCTGCATATATGGTCGGCGTTAAACATACCGCCTCTTGGGTGAATGCCGCCGATACCACATACGAATTTACAATCACGTGGGGTAATTACGCCAGTATGGTGAGCAACAGACGATACGTTTCGACCTTGTCCTACTGTCACCACCATGCCGTTTTTCAGTGTACTGGTAAGATAGTTAGACACCAAACCAGCTACCTGTAACCGCTGCTTCTCTTCATTCGGTTGGTCTAATGCTACCAGCGCACGCTTAACACCAAACCTTTCGATGAGACGTTGTTCAATTTTGGCACTGAAGACAGGGTGATATTTCACGGTAATCTCTACAATCCCTTCGTCTCGGGCTTGTTTGAGCATTCGACCAACCTTTGCACGAGAGATAGAGAACTTTTTAGAGATCTCTTCTTGTGTAGCGCCATCTTGATAGTAAGCAACGGCGACTTCAGTGAGGAGATCAGTGTTTTCTTCGGAAACATCTTGGATATTCTTACTCATATACCACTCAACCAATATTTAACAATTATTTTACCTGCTGTACTTCCTAATATAGGAGAGCTCAGTAAGTGATGCACAAGCTTACACCCTGAACATATGTAACAACAAGGAACATTTGCTCAGCATCATAACCATAGTTTCATTGTTGATTAATTCACCTCACTTTGTCTGTTAAACGTTTGCTTGCATACCCCATGATTACTAGAGCGAAATATATTTGACTGAAGTCACCATACGGCACTATTTACCGTTGACTTTGGGGCTAGATCGGATAAATATGGCTACATCATTTACTCATCGAGCGAACAAATGTTCTGTGCAAATGTTCGTTCGGAGAAAAATTTAAATTAATGTAAGTTAGGCTCACTGGTACAACCATGAGGAACTTCATTAGTTCGCTTGCAAATGCCCACACCTCTCCCATTAAAGGGGTGTTCTGCGATACATAGGATGATCAAAATGAGCAATAAATTAGAGCAACTTCGTAAACTAACAACTGTTGTAGCTGACACTGGCGATATCGAAGCTATCAGCAAGTACACTCCGGAAGATGCAACAACTAACCCTTCTCTAATTCTTAAAGCCGCTCAAATTTCTGAGTACGCACCTCTAATCGATGCTTCTATCGAATACGCTAAAGCGCAAAGCGCTGATAAAGCACAACAAGTTCAAGACACTTGTGACATGCTTAACGTGAACATCGGTAAAGAAATCCTTAACGTTGTACCTGGCCGTATCTCTACTGAAGTAGATGCTCGTCTTTCTTACGACATGGAAGGCAGCGTTGCTAAAGCTCGTCAACTTATCAAAATGTACAACGATGCTGGCATCACTAACGACCGCATCCTTATCAAGTTGGCTTCTACTTGGGAAGGCATCCGTGCTGCTGAAATCCTAGAGAAAGAAGGCATCAACTGTAACCTAACGCTTCTATTCTCTTTCGCTCAAGCTCGTGCTTGTGCTGAAGCGGGTGTATTCCTAATCTCTCCTTTCGTTGGTCGCATCATGGACTGGTACAAAGCGAAAGAAGGTCGCGATTTCGAAGCTTCAGAAGATCCAGGCGTAATCTCTGTTTCAGAGATCTACAACTACTACAAAGAGCACGGCTACAAGACTGTTGTGATGGGTGCAAGCTTCCGTAATATCGGCGAGATCCTTGAACTTGCTGGCTGTGACCGTCTAACTATCGCTCCTCAACTTCTAGCTGACCTAGAAGCAGCTGAAGGCGAAGTAGTAGAGAAGCTAATCGACTCTAACGGTACTAAAGAGCGTCCTGCTGCAATGACTCACGCTGAGTTCCTATGGGATCACAACCAAGACCCAATGGCTGTAGAGAAGCTAGCTGAAGGCATCCGCAACTTCGCCGTAGACCAAGGCAAACTAGAAGACATGATCGCAGCTAAGCTGTAATCACTACCGAATAAATAAGAGGAACGAATTTCGTTCCTCTTTTACATCTATCCACGAATTTTTAATTTCGAATCAATTTTGGAAGCAATTATGAACCGCAAACATCTAGCTAACGCGATCCGTGCTCTAAGCATGGACGGCGTACAACAAGCAAACTCTGGTCACCCTGGCGCACCTATGGGCATGGCTGACATCGCTGAAGTACTTTGGCGCTCTCACCTAAACCACAACCCGTCAAACCCAGAGTGGGCTGACCGCGACCGTTTTATCCTGTCTAACGGCCACGGCTCTATGCTGATTTACTCTCTGCTTCATCTAGCAGGTTACGAGCTTTCAATTGAAGACCTTAAGAACTTCCGTCAACTGCACTCTAAGACTCCAGGTCACCCAGAGTACGGCTACGCACCAGGTATCGAAACAACGACGGGTCCTCTAGGTCAAGGCATCACCAACGCTGTTGGTATGGCGATGGCTGAAAAAGCTCTTGCGGCACAGTTCAACAAAGAAGGCCACGACATCGTAGACCACTACACTTATGCATTCATGGGTGATGGCTGTCTGATGGAAGGTATCTCTCACGAAGCATGTTCTCTAGCAGGTACGCTAGGTCTTGGTAAGCTGGTTGCTTTCTGGGATGACAACGGCATCTCTATCGATGGCGAAGTGGAAGGTTGGTTCTCTGACGATACTCCTAAGCGTTTTGAAGCTTACGGCTGGCACGTAATCCCAGCAGTTGATGGTCACGATGCTGACGCTATCAACGCGGCTATCGAAGCAGCTAAAGCGGATCCTCGTCCGACTCTAATCTGTACTAAAACTGTAATCGGCTTTGGTTCTCCAAACAAAGCAGGTACGCACGACTGTCACGGTGCACCATTAGGCGCTGATGAAATCGCAGCAACTCGTAAGCAACTAGGTTGGGAGCACGGTCCTTTTGAAATTCCGTCGGAAGTTTACTCAGAGTGGGATGCGAAAGAAGCAGGCGCAGCTAAGGAAGCAGCGTGGAACGAGAAACTTGCAGCTTATGAAGCAGCATACCCTGAGCTGGCAGCTGAATTCAAACGCCGCGTAAACGGTGATCTTCCTGCTGAATGGGAAGAGAAAGCATCGGCAATCATCGCTGATCTTCAAGCTAACCCAGCAAACATCGCATCACGTAAAGCATCTCAAAATGCACTAGAAGCGTTCGGTGCTATGCTACCTGAATTCATGGGCGGTTCTGCTGACCTTGCGCCTTCTAACCTGACTATGTGGTCTGGTTCTAAGTCTCTTGAAGCAAATGACTTCTCTGGTAACTACATCCACTACGGTGTACGTGAATTCGGTATGACGGCTATCATGAACGGTATCGCTCTGCACGGTGGTTTCGTACCATACGGCGCAACGTTCCTAATGTTCATGGAATACGCTCGTAACGCTATGCGTATGGCTGCTCTGATGAAAACTCAGAACATCCAAGTTTACACGCACGATTCTATCGGCCTCGGCGAAGATGGTCCTACTCACCAACCAGTTGAGCAGATCGCTTCTCTACGTCTGACTCCAAACATGAGCACATGGCGTCCATGTGACCAAGTTGAGTCTGCTGTTGCTTGGAAACTGGCAATCGAGCGTAAAGATGGTCCTTCTGCACTTATCTTCTCTCGTCAAAACCTTGCACAACAAGATCGTGACGCTGAGCAAGTAGCAAACATCGCTAAGGGTGGTTACATCCTGAAAGATTGTGCAGGCAAGCCAGAGCTAATCATCATTGCAACGGGTTCTGAAGTTGAGCTAGCGGTTAGCGCTGCTGCTGAACTAACAGCTGAAGGTAAAGCGGTACGCGTAGTATCTATGCCTGCAACTGATGCATTCGACAAGCAAGACGCTGAATACCGTGAGTCTGTACTTCCGTCAGACGTTACAGCACGTATCGCAGTAGAAGCTGGTATCGCTGACTTCTGGTACAAGTACGTTGGCTTCGGTGGCAAGATCATCGGTATGACAACGTTCGGCGAGTCTGCACCAGCAGGCGAGCTATTCAAGATGTTTGGTTTCACTACTGAAAACGTAGTAAACACAGCGAAAGAGATTCTTGCTTAGTCTGCTAATCCGTTAGCTGATTTCTAAGCACATAATAGAAAGCCCTACTCTTTTGAGTAGGGCTTTTTTGTATCTGTTGCCTGTTAATCTGTTCTTTTGGCTCACAAAAAAGCCCTGCTAGCTTCGCAAGGCTCTTTCTTGTTTCTTAATTTCTCATTCGGGTTTGAATTTGGCAGCTACTTCTCTTCGAAGCGCTTCGCCAAGTGATAGAACTCATTCACTTGCTCTTTTAGCTCAGTGGAGTGGTCTTTCACGGAATGCGTTGCCACTAAATTTTGCTCTGCAGTAGACGCGATAGACTGCATATGCAGGTTTACATCACTCGATAGCTGACGCTGTTTATGCGCGGAGCTTTCAACCGACTGCATCAAATCGTTCATCGATTGCATTAATGTTTCGACTTCAGACAAGCGCTCAGCACTCACCTTCGCAACATCACCACACGCGTCCGTTTGCTCTCGGTTCGCCAGAATATCTTTTTGCCACCCTTCAATCGTCGTTAGCATGGTATCGATGCTATCTTTGATCTGAACCGTCGCCTTTGAGGTTCGACCCGACAACGCACGGACTTCGTCTGCAACGACAGCAAAGCCTCGTCCTTGCTCGCCCGCTCTAGCCGCTTCAATTGCTGCGTTTAGTGCCAACAAGTTGGTTTGTTCGGCGATTCCACCAATCTCTTCCATTATCTTGCTTACGCTCTGCGCTTGATCGCTCAGTTGGTAAGTCGTTTGAGTCGCCTTTTCGGCCTGAGAAGCTAAGCTTTCTAAATTTCGATGGGTTTGATTAATGCTCTCTTTAGCACCAGCACAGGTTTGCAAAGTTACATCAACAATCTGGTGCGCTTCTTCTGTACGAGAAGAGACCTCATTCGCGGTGACTTCAACCTCTTCAGTCGCCTCTCGCACTTGAAGAATGTCTTTTGTTTGTTGATCTAAAGCTTCAGATACTTCAAATGACGTGGCATTCAGGTTGTCCGCCAAATCCTGTAGTGGCTTGGCTGAGTCTGTCATGCGACCTAGTACCGTGCGGATTCGTGCAGACAATAGTTTTAAGTGAAAATCGGCAACAGAGAACTGACTATTACCTGAATAGACAAGGCGACTGACACTATCGAATTTAGATTGCAGCTTTTTTAACTGCAATGGAGTATCAATCAGCTCTTGTCGGAAAAGCAATGCTAATGCGGAAACAGGAAGTAAGCTCAACAACCACTGCGATACTTGCCCTACTTCGATTAGGTTTGAAATCAAAGGGGCTGCTAAAGAACCGAGTAACACTGCGTAACGAACACTGTCACTGATCTGCAACGACCATTGACGACCCGACTTCTCAGCCTTCAATAAGCTTTGGTAAGCCTTATCCGCGACTTGTACCCATTCGTTTTTAGGCTTAACACGAACCGATTGGTAGCCACTCACTTTCCCGCCATCATAAATAGGGGTAACGTAAGCATCAACCCAGTAGTAACCACCAGATTGGGTTTTATTTTTTACGATACCGCGCCACGCTTTACCCTGCCTTAGGTTAACCCACATATCGGAAAAAGCCGCTTTCGGCATATCATTATGCCTCACGATATTGTGGTGTTGCCCTAGCAATTCTTGTTGGCTGTATTCTGCGATGCGACAAAAAGCATCATTACTGTAAGTAATCACACCTTTAAGGTCGGTAGTCGAGACAAGTTGTTCGTTTTCGCTTAGAAGCGTTTCACGAGATTGAGAAGATGAACTGACAGTCATTTATATTAACTTTTGTTAATTATTGTTTTAGGCGAGGAATATATACAATTATTAAAGTTATGACAAAATGTGAACGTCACATTTTATGTAAATGCCTGCTATTTATACAAAAATACGCCTGACACCTCACAAAGCTCAAAGCTTCACGCCTTTTCTTTTCTCTTCTCAAATTCACGGTCATGACTCATCTAAGTTCACTGCAGTGGTAAATTTCACGGTTCTCATTGAAACAGAGGTATGGAACTTGCGAATGTTTAAATCTTTGCGCAGTACTCGTTCAACAAAATCTTCGTAGACTTGAATGTCTTTGACCGTCACAATCAACATGAAGTCAAAACTGCCCGATATCTGATAGCACTGCGTGACCTCTTCTGCCTTTGAAATAGAATGGCGAAAGATTTGGTAAATATCCCCTCGATCACGCTCCATTTCCACGGATACAATCAAAGTCATCTTACTGCCGGTCAGTTCTGGGTTGATGATAGAAACATCACCGACAATCACACCCTCTTCTCTCAGCCGTTTCACTCGCTTTAGGCAAGCCGGAGGCGATAACCCAACCATCTCAGCCAATGTTAGGTTTGGGATTCGGTTGTTCTTCTGCAGTTCAACGAGAATATTTCTATCTATACGATCAATTTCCATAATTTCTCAAAACTCTATTTTTGTGACTGATAATTTCAAATATTACGACAAATAAAAAATTTGAGTCGAATATTGGTGTGGATTTTGAAATAACCATCACAATAATCAAGGTAAGATCTTCTCATTCCAAACAATCGAACCATGGTCGTAACTATGAAATCAATCTATCAATTTTTTAAAGAACTCCTCAGAGAGATTTTCGATGTCACCTCGACTCTTTTCCGAATCATGATTCCAATCATCATCGTGATAAAGGTCGTTGAAGAACTTGGCGGCGTCGTGATTCTGAGCGAATGGCTAAGCCCAATAATGGAAAGCGTCGGATTACCGAAAGAAATGGGCTTGGTATGGGCAACAACGATACTTACTAACATCTATGCGGGACTGATTATTCTTATTAATTCAGATGCTCCCTTAACAGTTGCTCAAGCCTCGGTTTTAGGCAGCATGATGCTACTAGCGCATTCATTACCGATTGAGGGTGCAATAGCTAAAAAGGCAGGCGTGAGTTGGCTGGCTACCCTATCAGTGAGAGTCGGTGGTAGCTTGGTGCTGGCATGGTTACTCAATCTCAGTTATCAATACGGGGATTTGCTCAACTACCCAGCAACCGTGCTTTGGCAGCCTGAAGTATCTGGAGACTCGAGCTATCTTGGATGGGCTATTGAGCAGCTAAAAAGCTTTGCCGTTATCTTCATCGTGATTTCAGCACTATTACTGCTACTCAAGATTTTAAAGATTCTAGGCGTTGAAAAGCTCATGGCAATATTGTTAAGACCCTTCTTGAGACTGCTAGGAATTAGCAAGGACGCAACCAACTTAACGATAATCGGAATCACGCTTGGTCTTTCGTTTGGCGGCGGCTTATTGATCAATGAAGCTAAAAAGGGACATATCTCGGCGAGGGATGTTTTCACCGCAATCATGCTGCTCAATCTACTCCACAGTTTGATTGAAGATACACTTTTGATCATGTTAATTGGGGCTGACTTTTACACCATATTTTGGGGAAGGTTAGTATTCTCAGTGCTGGTTATCGCCTTAATATCAAACGTCATTAAGCGCATGAATCCACGTACTTGTGAACGTTATTTTTATCGTGATGTCTCTCAGTTATAAGTAAATCGCCAACGAGAATAAAAGGAAAAGAGCTCAAATACGGGCTCTTTTTTACGACTTGGTGCTCCTATCACCTCCGCTATTGTTAAATTTCACGCCCTTGAAACACTGAAAATCATTCTCAGCACCCTAATTGTTGATATTTCGAGTGAAAATAATTTCAGCATGAGTATTTACTAATAACTCAATTATTACATGCATTTTTTTAAACATAGATAATAAAACATTTGTTTGATTAATTTTAACTCCACACCTTGTATAAAGCGTTCTGAAGCAGAATAACCATTTACCTAACGATGATATTAAATATTAAAACTATCAGCTATTAATGCGCCCAACCCTACTAAATAACTGACAATAAAATAAATAACACCCCTTATTTGATATTAACTCTTAATGTTGAAACCTGAACGAATAATGATTTGTAATGATTATTCGTTTGATTGGTTAATTTTATAAATATATTTTGTTACATAATCAAAACTGATGGCTTGATATAAAAATGTCACACAAAACAATGGCTTTAATGGTTCTAATTTTTTCCTCACTGTCACAGGCTTCCACTATTGAGAACGACGAACTATTGCTGAAGTCATTGATTGAACGAGGCGTTATCTGTCCTGGCTTAACCTATGAGGGCAATCAAGAAGCTTTGCGTATCTATCTCAACGCTAAAAAAGTAAAGAGTACTCAGTTTTATTCAAAAAATAGAAAAGAGACAACCAATACAAAAGAAATAGAAAGTATAAAAAATATGGAAAGTACGAAACATACAACAAACACACGTCAATTAAATAAGACACCACAAGAGTGTATTAGACCAGACTCGGACAACTGATTCGAATAAGGCAGTTGATACTGATATCGACATGGAAATATAAAAAGGAAATATAATGAAAATGATGAGAAAAACATTGTTGGCTTCAGCAATGCTTACTCTATTTAGCGTCAGTAGTTATGCAAAAACACCTATTGATTTAGGCGTTGTTAATGAAGACAAACTTATTGAAATGCTAGTTAGACAAGGCTTAGTCGACCAAGATGCAACCGATGTGGCAAAACACGACGCACTTGACCGTTACTTAAAAAATAAGATCAATTCAGGTTTTAAAGGCGACGCTCAATTCGGTAAAAAAGCACTTGAGCAACGAGCGAAAATACTCAAAGCCATCGAAAAAGGATCCGGTGTTAAAAAAGCGAGTGTCTTTGCTTTAGAAGTCGGCACCAAGCGTACCGATAAAGTACTCGCTCTGTTGGTCGATTTCCCTGATTTGAACTGGGATAACAACAAGCTGACCGAAGAGCACACGCAAATGCTCTACGAGAGCTACAACCCTGAACATTATCAAGAGTTGTTGTTTTCAAATTCTGGCTACACAGGGCCAAATGGCGAAAACCTAATCTCGATGCGTCAGTATTACCAAAGCGAATCAGGTGATAGTTATAGCGTTGCAGGTCAAGCGGCAGGTTGGTATCGCGCCTCTAAGCCTGCGTCATTCTATGGTGGCAACTCCCCTACCACCGACAACGACTTAAACGCACAGGAACTGGTTCGTGAAGCACTGAATCAATTGGCTCAAGATCCTAGCATCAACTTAGCCGATTACGATATCGAAGATCGTTACGATTACGACGGTGACGGAAACTTCCGTGAACCGGATGGTGTGATTGATCACCTAATGGTATTCCACGCATCTGTTGGCGAAGAAGCCGGTGGTGGCGTATTAGGTCCTGATGCTATCTGGTCTCACCGATTCAACCTTGGTCGCACACATGTGCTTGAAGGTACCTCTAGCTCGCTTCCCGACCGCTTTGGTGGCCAATACGCGGCATTTGATTACACCATTCAACCGATTGATGCCGCAGCTGGTGTCTGTGCTCACGAGTATGGCCATGATTTAGGCTTACCAGACGAGTACGACACGCAATACACAGGCAAGGGTGAACCAGTATCTTACTGGTCAATCATGTCTTCAGGCAGCTGGGCTGGCAAAATTGGTGGCACACAACCAACAGCATTCAGCTCTTGGGCAAAGCACTTCCTACAAAAATCGATTGGTGGTCGCTGGGTTAACGATGATCAAATCTCGATTGATGACCTAGAAGACAACCCACAAGTTTATACGCTGTTCCAAACCACGGATAACAGCCGTCCGAACATGATTAAGGTCGATCTTCCTGAAAAGCAAATCGAAAGTCTGAAACCCTTTGAGGGAGAGTATTCATTCCACTCTCAAAAAGGCGATGATCTGAAAAATAGCATGACTCGCAAGTTGGTGATTCCAGCGGGTGATTCTGCATTGCTTTCGTTCAAAACGTGGTATGAAATTGAGAAAGACTACGACTTCGCTCGCGTGCTAATCAACGGACAAGCAATAGCTGGCAACATCACCTCAATGGATGACCCATACAATACTGGCCTCGTTCCTGCTATTGGCGGCGAATCTGGCGGGTGGATTGACGCTGAGTTTGACGTATCACAATGGGTAGGCCAAGAAGTAGAGCTTTCGTTTGAGTACATCACCGATGGTGGCTTGGCGATGGAAGGCTTCTATTTGGATAACCTCAGTGTGATCGTGGATGGTGAAGTAACCTTAATAGACGATGGAGAAAGCAACTCCACCTTCGCCCTAAATGGCTACAAGCTAAGTAATGGATTCCACCAAGCGCAACACTACTACCTACTGCAATGGCGTAGCCACATGGACGTTGATGAAGGTTTAGCCAACATCAAACGCATGGGCCAACTCATCTCATTCGATCCAGGTTTGATCATTTGGTACGTAGACGAGTCGCTGACTGATAACTGGGTAGGTAAACACCCAGGTGAAGGTTGGTTAGGCGTGGTCGATGCAGACCAAAATGCCATGACTTGGGAAAAATCTGGTGAAGTCGCTCAAACTCGTTATCAAGTTCGTGATGCTGCGTTTTCACTCAAAGATCATACCCCAATGCGTCTTGTGAACAGCGACGATGATGTACTTGAAGATACCAGTTTGGTTGGCAATGCTAGCTTCTCTGACGACCAAGATTACACCTCTCCACAAGCGCCTGATTCAGGACGTATCCTAACGGAGTTTGGCTTAGCCGTTGATATTGTGAATCAGAGTGACAACAACGAATACGGCGTGGTTCGCTTATCGAAAGTAAGCCAACACAACGTCGCCCCTACTGCGAACTTCGAGCTCAATGTTACTGCCCTGAACGTTTCTGCACGTAACTTCAGTTCTGATCAAGACGGTGAGATCGCCAGTTATCTATGGGACTTTGGCAACGGCACAACAAGTAACGAAGTGGCACCAACTTGGTCTTACGAGCAAGCCGGTGAATACACGGTGAACTTGACTGTTGTTGACGACAAAGGCGCTACCGATTCATTTAGCTCCGTAGTGAGTGTTGAATCTCCAAACGCCCTTCCAGAAGCGAGCGCGAAGTACATTCACTTGGGTCGTTGGGTAACCATGTGGTCTACAAGTTCAGACAGC
Source organism: Vibrio sp. G-C-1 (assembly GCF_021728015.1). NCBI lineage: Bacteria > Pseudomonadati > Pseudomonadota > Gammaproteobacteria > Vibrionales > Vibrionaceae > Vibrio > Vibrio sp. G-C-1. The sequence goes on from NZ_JAKKCR010000004.1 coordinate 330,935, forward strand.
GATGGTCGTATTGTTGATACCGAGTGGACACTTCCAAACGGAAAGGTGAAACGAGGTCGCACATTCACTTCAATCTTCCCTTCATACGGAGAGCACGAGGTGACACTGAAGATAATCGATGACCAAGGTGGGATTACGACTAAGACAATTTTAGTCGACCTGTAGCTCATCTTGGGTCTTAGGTTTTAGGTTTTAGGTCTTAAACGATAGACCATCAAAATAAGTACGCGGCTCTATCACGCGTACTTACAAGCAAGCTTAAGCACTGTTGTCTTCGAGCATGAGCCAAGACAGCAGTTTTAAGGAAACGTTATTATTTAAGCCGTAAGCAAAAGCCCTACCGATTTGGTAGGGCTTTTTATTGGTCGCAGTTCGAGATGCTAAGGTTCTAATCACAGTAACAAATTTACTAAACCGCCATTCTACGAGCCATTACACAGGCTGCTTTTGAATGCGTGATTTACGAGCACTAAATACGAACAGCAAGATAACAGCTAACACGAATGGTAATACGTAGATATTGAGGTTCTGCCACCCTGCTGTCGACTCTAGCCAGCCAGAGAGCATCGCTGTAATAGTCACACAGCCAAAGACAATAAATTCATTAAACGCTTGTGCCTTAGCTTTATTCTGCGATTGGTAAGATTGGCTAAACAAGCCTGTTGCCGCGATGAACATGAAGTTCCAACCCACACCAAGCACAACTAGAGCCGCTCTGAAGTGCCAAATAGATTCGCCATGAATGTTAATCGCGATACTGACGACGAACAGAATCCCGCCCGCCAAGATCATCATTCTTGAGCCAAACCTCTCGATAAGTGATCCGGTAAAAAATGCAGGTACAAACATGCCCAACACGTGCCACTCAATCACGCCAGCAGCTTTCGTAAAGTCAAAACCACAGCCAATCATTGCCAATGGTGTTGCCGTCATCAAAATGTTCATCACGGCGTAAGCAACCATGGCTGCAAAGACCGCACCAATAAAGTTCGGCGCTTTAACGATCACACCTAAAGGATCGGCTTTGGGAGCCTGACTATTAAAAGAGACTTTAGGAAACTGAATGGTTTGTAAGATGAGTAACGCAAGAATGTTCAATCCAATCAAAGAAGCAAAAGCACCAATGTACAAGCCATCTGCTGACCATTGTTGAGACATAATCGCCAAGTTTGGCCCCAATACTGCTGCTAAAACGCCACCAGCCATCGATATAGATATCGCTCGATGACGGGCATTTTCATCACACACCTCGATTGCAGCAAAGCGATAAAGCGTGCCAAAACCTATGCCTATCCCAAGTAAGAACGTGGCGAAACAAAACAGATAGAAATTTTGCTGAGACAGTGCGTAAGTGGCAAGGCTAGCCCCTGTAATGCCAACCACATTACCAATACTAAATCCTCGCTTTCTCCCTAGCTTGCCTGAAATTAGAGACGCAGGAATAGTGGCTGCCATCAAACCCAAAAACTGCAGTGCAACCGGCAAGGTAATCATGCTCACACTGGGCGCAATCTGCTTGCCGATCAAGCCAATCACCGAGATCAGTAATATGTTACCCGTCATCAACAAGGCCTGACACAGTGAGAGCAGCCAAACATTTCTATTCATCTTCGTTCCTAAATATGAGCACAGTTGGTCAATAGACCAAATAATCAACAAAGTCGCAACACTTTGTTACTCATAGCAACTCTACAAAGCGGCCAATAGACGAATATCAATAGTTACCACCATATGACTTTGATTAGCGTTACTTGAGACGCTAGAGTTGAAATTATCATTACTTAAGATAATAATAATTTTCTGTTATTTATAGGCTTTAGCATTTGAAGGTGAGTATGATCAATCCACTTTGGCTCAATACATTTAAGACTCTGGTTGAAGTTGGACATTTCACCCAAACCGCAGAAAAGTTGTACATGACACAACCAGGAGTGAGCCAGCACATCAAGAAGCTTGAACAAGCTTGCAATTGTGACCTGCTTTCTCGGGAAAATAAAAGCTTCGAGCTGACCGAACAGGGTCGGATTATGTATCGCTATGCGCTCAAGCTAGAAAAAGACCAAGAAGATTTATTCGAATCTCTGAGTTTTGATAATCCTTATGCTGGGCAATGTCACCTGTCTTGCTCTGGTTCACTCTCTTTACGTCTGTATCCCAAGCTTCTTGAACTTCAGCAGCAACACCAAGATCTAAGCATTAACTTAGAAGCAGCTCCAAACAAAAAGATATTGAACGACCTAATCCAAGGTACCACCGATATCGGCATTGTTAGGCACTCCCCAAACGACAGTTACTATCAAAGCCAAGTCATTGGTAAAGAAGCACTCTGCCTCATCGTTCACAGCAGTCTGGCTCACTTAGAGATAACGCCACAAGTACTGCACGACATTGGCCTTATTGCGCATCCAGATTCTGCTCACTACCTGTCTTTGTATTTCGATCTGTGTGGAGACAAGGATCTCGCGAACATCAACGTTAATGAAATACCAAGATCTGGCTACATCAATCAGCTTCACCAGATCTTGCTGCCAGTATCGAAAGGGTTAGGCTTTACCGTCTTACCGGCTGGCGCAGTTGAGCACTTCCCAGAAAGAGACAAGTTGCACGTTGTGCCACCCAAAGTAGAGGTTGAGGAAATACTGTATCTGGTTCAAAAACGAAACAGAAAACTGCCGCACCGATACGATACAGTTATCGATCTGATCAAACAAAACGTGAGTGGTTAGAAGCGTTGATTAGTTGATTAGTTGATTAGTTGATTAAATTTAAAGCCTTTAACCCAAAAGGTTAAAGGCTTTAATACTGAAGTGCTTGTTATTCAGACAGTAATAGCGATAAGACAACAACTGTAATATACCGACGAAGCAAAGCGGCTTATTCCAAGGTGTGGAGAACCTCGCACGCTCGCTCGAAGTCATAATTATCTAACGCACGTTGTACATCGTTAAGCGCAGCAGAACTTGGATACTCTGCAAGTAACTCGGCCACGTATTGCGTTGCATCGTTATCATAAGCTTCCAGCAGCGAGAGCAGCTTAGCCCTTTGATCTTCTTTGACCACGGTTCCCATCGCACTCGCTTCACTCATGTATTCTACTTGTGGCTTCACAATCAGGCTTTCCGTTGCTGTAATAAGCTCAACTAACCTCACCTCACCTTCTCTGAGGGCTTGATCATCACACAAACGATTGTGAGCTTGATCTTCTAACTCCCCCATCAAATCAGCAAATCGGAGGCCGCCAATCGACGCTGCCATACTTTTCAAAGTATGCAGGTTTCTTTCAAGCGTAATCCAATCGTCTTGTGCCAAATTATCAAACGCATCAACCATCATACTTGGCGCACTGTTATGGAACTTCCCAACCAGTTTGTTTTGAAGTTCCGCATCATGATGAGTGAGCTGTTCAAATCGTTGCTGAGAAAACACACTGATCACATTAATGCTGTTAGGTTGACTTGTTAGGTCTTCGAGTTGTTCTGCCTGCCCATCTAACGACGCTACCTTCCCTTCTACCATCACCTCCGGCACGATGTATTTGATGATCAAAGAAGTCGCTTTATCGATGATAATCGGCTTGTCTAAGAAGTCCGTTACACCTGCGTCTCTTGCTCTTTGCTTCGCATCAGCAAACACATTGGCGGACATCGCGATAATAGGAACCTGCGAATCAAACTCACGGATCTGACGCGTCGCTTCAAAGCCATCCATTACGGGCATTTGAAGATCCATAAGAATCATTTCATAGTCATTATTTTTGGCTAGTACTACCGCCTCTTTTCCGTTCTCGGCCAAATCAGCATTCAACTTCGATCGCTTTAAAAATGCCAATGCTAGGTCTTGGTTTAATTCATTGTCTTCAACCAGTAATACCTTTTGCCCTTTGAACTCTATGTGATAATCCAGCTTGAGCTCTTGTGATTTAAAGTGCGCCAGTTCTTCTGTATCTGACCTAGGCAAAGTGAGAACGAAAGAGAACTCACTGCCCTTACCTAAAACACTTGCGACTGAAATTTTACTGCCCATGGCTTGCACGAGCTTTTGACTGATATTTAGCCCTAAGCCAGTACCTCCAAACTTTCTCGTGGTAGTACTATCTGCCTGACTGAATGCTTGAAAGAGCTTGTGCCTATTTTCTTCTGAAATGCCTATTCCAGTATCGGAAACAACCACCTTCATACTCACGCTGCGATCATTGGATTCGAGATGAGTAACATTCAAAGTCACGTTCCCATGCGATGTAAATTTGATGGCGTTACCAATCAGGTTAAGAATGACTTGGAATAGTCTTAACGGGTCGCCAATCAACGGAGTATCTAGCTCTGGATCTATCGACATAGACAACTTAAGTTGCTTCTCATCCGCTTTCGATTCCATCAACTCAATGACATCTTGGAATGTCGTCACGGGATCAAATGGGATGCTATCAATGACAAGCTGTCCCGCCTCTATCTTAGAGAAATCGAGGATGTCATTAATAATGCTTAACAGTGAATGCCCCGAACGGTGCACTTTCTCAATATAGTTTCGAGCAACAGGATTAGATATTTCGCCAATGGCCAGATAAGACAAACCAATTATTGCGTTCATTGGCGTTCTAATTTCATGGCTCATATTGGCTAAGAATTCCGATTTAGCTTGGCTCGCCAAGTCGGCTCTCTGTTTCTCTTCTTCCAATTGCTCGTTAAGGCGCTTCATTTCAGATATATCGAATGCCCAAAATAGTGTGGCGACTTCCCCATCAAGCTCAAGCAAGTAGTAACTCACAAGAGCCACAAAACTACTTCCATCAAACTTCCTAAGCACTAATTCTCGGTTTACAACTTTACCTTTGAGGTTGAGCTCTTTGTATAGCGAATCACGATCAGACAGAGAGTTATAAATAGTTTCAACATTTATAGAGTGCAACTCTGTCTGTTCTACTCCAAACAGACGCTTCGCAGTATCATTCGCATAACGAACCTGTTCCTCGACAACCACACTCGCTGCTATTGGTGAAGTGTTCAAAATGTTATAAAGCTGATGTTGTGCTTTGCGAAGCGCTTCTGTCGCGTCATTGGCAATCGCTATTTGCTTTGTGAGTTTTCTATTCCAAAATACGATGATTAAGACGATCACCAACGAAAAAAGTGAAATGGTATAAACCAACTCATAATCAACTTTCTCAATCGATTTTGGCGCAGCCCATTTAGCGGATATTTTTTGGTGATCTTCAGCGGAAATACTGCCAATCGCTTTGTTCACAATAGACAAGAGTAAGGGTTCTGACTTGATGACGTGGAACGTTGGCGACAAAAAGAAATCCAATCGACCAATAATACCAATCCCTCGATAGCCAAATGAATCGATCAAGTAATTGAGGATGTCGACGGTATCAATTATAGCGTCAAGGTCACCAGAATCGACCCGTTCTAAGCCGTCATTGGTTGCAGCTACAAGAGACCAGTTTATATCTGGGTAACTGTCTACGATGGCTTCTGTGTTGGCGCCTCCCTCTAAAATACCGATTTTCCAACCAGCAGCCTCTTCTAAGACAAGGCTATTCACATCTCGCCTAGAGGCAATGGCCAAACGACTAGAAAATAACTGTTTGCCCGCTTTCACGTTTTCGCCAAGTGAACGATTTTCCACAGCAGCGGAGACAAGGTGCACTTGTCTGTGATCCACGAGTCGTCGAGTCTCTTGCCAACTGCCGACATCGACATGTTTCATGCGTAAGCCTGTTTTCTGTTCAATCAGCTTAAGGTAATCATCGATCATCCCGATGTATTCCCCGGAGCCCGACACGGCCTCATAAGGCAAAGAGTTAGGATCAATACCGATTTTCAAAACTGGATTAGACTTTACCCATTGACGTTCATTTTGGTTGAGGTTCAGAAGTTCGCCAGTCAAGTTGTTTGATTGGTAAATATCTGAGATATAGCGCTGTGCTCCTTCTCCAAACGTATTAAATTGTTCAATCGCAGGAAAATAAACATAGTTTCCTTCCACTGAGTCCACATCAAAATAGAACGTCATAAACCCGGCATTACTGCTACCCGTTTGTGTTTTATATCCAGCGCCTTTCGTCACCGATGACAATTTCGAGGTGTTTTTCTTGTCCAATGATAACGTTGATACATCTCCTAGGAACCAAGATTCAAGCGGTCGCTTATTATTATCAGCCAGTGCAGAAATAACCATGAAGGTATTATCTGCATCAAATATGTCAAAAATCTTAGGTAATTCGTCAAAGCGATCATTGACGATAAAGTACGCTGAGATTTGAGCAATAATATCGGCCTTTTTCAGAACCGGAGTCAGGTCGTTCTTAATTTGTCTTCTAAGGATTGGTTCAAACTCACCGTCTTCCCTTTTCAGGTTTGCCAATGCGGCATTAAAACGGTCTCTTAGCTCAGCCCCCCTGAAATCCACGTAGATGGGATAACTGACTTTATAATCTTCATGGAGCTGAATCTCGCGCATTTCAATAAACCGGGTATTGGTGACAAACCAGGTTAATACGCGCCTTTCTACCATCAGGAGATCAACATTTTGAGCTCTCAGTTGGGAAAACGCCGACTCTAAGCTGTCGAGATCATCTATCCGATCAATGCTCAATTGGCTTTCCAAGACTTCTACTGAGTTTTTAATCGGCGATGTTTCATCGAACAGTAAAGCACCCAATGACAAATTTTTTGCCGACTTCAAATCCAGCTTACGCCTCTTTAATGATACTGGGACAAAATCAACATCCATCACCTTGTCACTGACAAAGTGCAATGAAGAGTCATCAAGTTGAACGCCAGAAACAAACGATATTGAGCTATTGTTATCGATGGCTTGCCTAGCAGCACTTCGAGGAAGAGTGACAACGTCACCAAGTCGAAAGCCCATATCATTCAAAGCTCTTTGCATCAGGTCATGCTCTAACCCTACTGACGTACTGTCTGGATACATGTAAGGCGGATTCCCGAACCCAAATACACCTTTCACTGGAGAGCGGTAAGGCGAACCATCTAACCATTTAGATAGAATTCGGTTCTTTTTACTTATATCAAACGTTGCAATCTGTTGATTCAATAAATTAAGTAGCTCATTGTCATTTGAACGAATAACCATGGCTGCTTTGATGTTCTTCCAGCGATCAAGTACATGGTTGACCGCTAAATTCTCGACTCCGCTTTTATGAGCAAGATCCATTGTGGTCACAGGCTCAGCCAGCAAACCATCAACCGAGCCGTCTTCTAATGCGCGAATAGCATCAATGGCCGTATCGAACTCAACTCTCTCAATCGAACTAAGCTGCACGCCAGATCGCTCCAGGTCGATACTATCTCGAACCATGGCAATTCGCCTCTTGCCCTCTTGCTCAATTTTATTGTTGAGGTGATCATCGGTAGGAAGAATGACGGCAATTTGGTACGAGATATAAGGATCAGTTTGAAGGAAACGTCCTCCTTCACTGGGATCAAACTGTTGAAACGGAAACACATCGCCTTTCCCGTCTAACAGGGCTTGCTTTGCTTCAGAGTGAGAGTCCACGCTAATGAAATTAACTTTGACTTTAAATCGCTCTTCAAGATCATTAGCCCAGTCACGAATGATGCCATCAACTTTTCCATCGTCACCGATAAATGAGTAAGGATAATGGCTGGACAGCGCAATGAATGTCACTTCAAGTTTAGTATCTTGCCATCGGTTTGCTTCTTGATCGGGTGCCGTTTCTGCATTCGCGCTTGTCACAAAACTCGCCAAGGCAATGAGCAGAAATAGGGATTTAACGTAACGATTAATCAGCGCAACCCAACGATCACTCATCTCTAAATTTCTCTTTAATTGCTAGAATCTCAGGTAACTTTAGAAAAAACATATCGACGATAGTCGGATCAAAATGCTTGCCTTTCTGTTCTTCAAACAAGCTCAGCGCCTCATCGACACTCCAAGCCTTCTTATAAGGACGCTCTGCTGTCAGGGCATCAAATACGTCAGCAACGGCCGCAATTCGTCCAACCAATGGAATATCTTCGCCGGCTATCTGGTTTGGGTAACCACTGCCATCCCACTTTTCATGATGATACTGCGCGACTTGAATGGCCATACGCATCAGTTTGGAATCGCCCTGCCTACCAAGGATTTCAACACCGAACTCGACGTGTTTCTGCATGGTAGTCCATTCATCGGCATCCAATTTTCCTGGCTTCAGTAACACACAGTCAGGAATGCCAATCTTGCCAATATCATGCATTGGCGCGGCATCACGCAAGGTCTCGGCATCTTCGTCTGTCATACCCAAGGCTTTGGCTAATATCTCGCAATAATGGCTCATGCGCATAACGTGCATGCCCGTCTCGTTATCTTTAAATTCAGCCGCTCTACCCAATATGTTGAGCGTTTCCAGTTTGCCGAGATTGATCTCTTGGGTTTTCTCTTTCACCTGACTAAACAACGCGCGTTGTTGGTCATAAAGAGCAATATGGGTTTTTACACGTTGTAGTGCAATTTCAGGTGTAATTGGCTTCGTTAAATAATCAACAGCACCTAAGGACAAGCCTTTTACTTCGGCTTCAGGGCCAATCTTCGCGGTAACGAATATAATGGGGATATGCGCAGTATTTGGCTGAGCTTTCAATTGACGGCACACTTCGTAGCCATCGATGTCAGGCATCATGATATCAAGGAGAATAAGGTCTGGCTGTGGCACCATCTTCGCTATTTTGATACCGATAGTACCGTTAATCGCGACCTTAACTTGATAGGTATCTTTGAGGATTGCCGTTAACACATCTAAGTTACTTGGGGTGTCATCCACGACTAACACTATAGGTTTACGACTCATTGACACCTCTTATAAAAATCAAACAGTTATAAACATAGTGTAGATGGGTTTTCGTACCTCTCAACATGAAAATGACAAATGATTGTTAAAAATGAAGAGTCGATCTTCGAGTGACATCAAACTAACGGTTTGATCCTCGTCTGATGTCAAAAATACGGCAGAGATTAGCGTATAACACAAGAGGGAATATGCTTTCTTGGACATATGAACCATACGAAAAGAGCTCCTCATATGGGAGCTCTTTTCATTTCAGCAACTAGGGGGTTAAGCAGACTAGAGACCCAGTAATCTAACGACCTGAATAATACATACAGATTCGAACGCCATCGAACTCACGAATCTCAAATGGGATCTCGTAGATCGATTCCATCACTGATTTTTCAACCACTTCCGAAACCTTACCCGACTTAACCACTTGGCCCTTCTTCATCGCCACAATGTTATCTGAGTAACAAGAAGCAAAGTTGATGTCGTGAATCACGATCACCACCGCTTTATTAAACTCATGCGCTAAGCGACGCAGCGTCTGCATGATTTCAACCGAGTGTTTAATATCTAGGTTATTCAGAGGCTCATCTAAGAACACGTAATCTGTATCTTGCGCCACAACCATCGCGATAAACGCCATTTGACGCTGACCGCCACTCAATTCATCAAGGTATTTGTTTTGAATGTCGGTAATGCCAAGGTGCTCTAGCGCTGTATCGACGATCTTATGATCTTCGTCTTTCAAGCGACCCTGTGAATGCGGAAAACGACCAAAACAGACCAACTCACGAATCGTAAATCGCATATTGATGTTGTTTGATTGTCTTAACACGGCAAGGTGCTTGGCTAGCTCTTTGGTATCCCATTCAGCCAGTAATTTATCGCCGATAACGACCTCGCCCGCATCACTTTCGGTTAAGCGACTCGCCATAGAAAGCAGTGTACTTTTACCCGCACCATTTGGGCCAATGATAGAAGTCACTTCTCCTTTTGGGAACATAGCACTGGCATCATCAACCACGAGTGACTTGCCATACTTCTTAGTTAAACCTGTTAATTTAATCACTACTTACTACCTTTACTGAATTCTGGTGCGTAACAACAAGAACATAAAATACAAACCACCGACCAAGTTAATGATCACACTCACTGTGGTTTCAAACGCCATTACTTTTTCTATAAACCACTGGCCTGAAACCAATAGAACGACCGCTAACAAACTGCTTGCGATGATAAGCACACGATGTTGATAAGATTTGAATATCTGACGAGCTAAGCTCACGGTGATTAAACCAAAGAACAGCACTGGGCCAACCAAAGCAGTTGATACCGCGACCATCACTGACACAATCACCAAGGTAATTTGAGTCAGTCGCTTGGTATTCACCCCTAAGCTTGTTGCGTTATCGACACCAAGCCAAAGCACATCAAGCTTAGGCGCTAACAACCACAGGCCAAGCAAGCTCAAACCTAATGGAATAAGGCTGAGGTAAACCAGTTCGCCTTTCACGTTATTGAAGCTTGCGAACATCACATTCTGCAGCACCGCGAATTCATTGGGATCAATCAACATCGCAAGGAAGTTCGCTAAGCTCGAGAATACGCTGCCACACACGATGCCTATTAAAAGCAGTGTGAAAACGTTATTTCGCTTGCTCTTAAAGTAGAAATGGAACAAAGCAAACGAGAACAAGATCATCACAGTTACAGACATCGAAAAGTTTGCGATTGAATCAATCACCCAGAAACTGGTACTGCCAAACACAAACAGAAGTACCGTTTGAACCAGCATATACAAGCTATCAAAGCCCAAGATGGATGGGGTTAGAATTCGATTATTAGTAATGGTTTGGAACACCAATGACGATGCAGAAATCGCCACCGCCGCCAACACAATTGACAGTAGTTTAGGTAGTCGCAGAGACAAGAAGAACTCATAGTTATCCCACGTAAGTCCCTGCCCCACAAATACTGCCGCCATACACAAAGACGCGATGGCCAGAATCGCAATTTTTACTGAATCACGCATTCGACTTGTCTCTCATGATTAGGTAGATAAAAATCAAGCCACCAAAGATGCTGATTACCATCGAGATTGGAATCTCATAAGGGAAGATGACGATTCGAGCTAACAAGTCACAAACCAATACCAAAATCACGCCCCAATAGGCTGTCCAAGGCAGAATCTTCTTCATGTTATCGCCCATCATCAGCGACACGATATTCGGCACGATAAGGCCAAGGAATGGGATAACACCGACGATCATCACTACAGAAGAAGCACAGATAGCGACCAATGCAACACCAATGAAGACGATCTTCTGGTAATTCAAGCCGATGTTTTTCGCAAAGCTCTCGCCAATACTCGCCGCACTGAACTGACTCGCGAAGTAGTAAGCCAACACACAAGCAGGCACTGCGAGGTAAAGAATTTCATAGCTGCCTTGCAACACACTCGCAAAGTTCGCCATTGTCCATGCCGACATGGTTTGTACTAAGTCGTACTTATAAGCAATAAAAGTTGTTAGAGACGAAACAACGTTGCCATACATAATGCCAATCAAAGGCACCAACACCGCATTCTTGAACTTCAGGTGTTGTAGAAAACGAACCAATAGCATGGTTCCGAAAACCGCAAACGCGAAGATAAAGCCTAAGTAGCTCCATTGCGCAGCATTGCCTAGCACTAGAATGCCGACTATGTAGCCCAACATCGCACAGTCAATGGTGCCCATAGTCGAAGGTGCGGCAAACTTGTTCTGCACGATCTGTTGCATGATCAAGCCAGCGACACTCAAGCCCGCACCGGCAAGCACAATCGCGAACAGTCGAGGGATTCGACTAACAACATAAATAGAGTTGGCGTGTTGGTTGCCATTGAAGAAGTCGCTAAAACTGATCTCAGCGACTCCAATCATCAATGACATAACGCATAACACAACAAGAAATACAGCAGCGGCAATGGGTTTCAACATAGAAATAATACTAAAGGTAGGGCTCTTTGAGTCCGTATGAAAAGTGAAAAAGGGCTTATAAGAACGTTCTTATAAGCCCGAAAATCTGATGACTAATAACTATTGAATCGTACGTTCAATGTCACCTAACATTCGGTGAATCGCTGTCACACCGCCACCAGCCAGATACCAAGCGCTTGAATCAAGGTAAACGATGTTGCCTTGCTGCGCTGCAGGTGTCGCCGCCACTAATGGGTTATCAAACAACTGTTGTGCGCGACCTTCTGATTTGCCAATCGCTTTTTCGCGGTCAAGAACGTAAAGCACTTCAGGTTTTGCGTCAGCAATGTATTCGAACGAGATTAGATTGCCGTGAGTCCCTTTAATTGGAGCCACTGTCGCACTCTTTGACTCCTCGAAGCCAAAATCATCAAAAATGATCGAGAAGCGACTGCCCTTATTGAACATCGCAATGTTGTTGCCGTTGTTCATCAGCATCATTGCAGACGTTTCGTCAGACGCGACTTTGTCGTTTACCGCCGTGATCGACGCTTGAGTCTCTTTGATGATCGCTTCTACTTCAGCTTGCTTACCAAAGATGTCACCTAGCGCGCGCCAGTTTTGCTGAGCATCAGCCCAGTATTTATCACCTTCAATAGAGAACATGACCGTTGGAGCGATTTGTGCCAGCTTGTCGTAAACCTTAAGCATGCGGTTTTCCGCGATAATGATGTCAGGCTTCAACATGTAGATAGCTTCAAAATCAGGTTCACTCAATGATCCTGTATTTGCTGTCGTTTCTTTGTACGAAGCTAGGTAATCGGGCAGCAAGCTATGAGGCGCACCAACTGGCTGTACACCAATTTGATCAAGCACATCCAAGCTACCAAAGCCAAGTACCACAACGCGCTGTGGTACTTCAGTAAACTGCGCCGTGCCCTTTACGTGTTCAATGGTCACGGTTTTCGCTTGAGCGGTCATCAGTAATGATGATGCAAGAACGATGGCAAGCCCGCTTAACAACTGGCGAACTGAATTGATTGTTTTCTTCATGTTTCTTCCTTTGCCATTGATACTAACCACCACTCATGACAATGAAAGTCACATTACTCATAGGCGAGTATGGGGCATACACAACGGCTAAATAACGATAATTTAAAGTCTGTCATTGCTTTGATAACAGACCCGTAACGCAAGTGAGAACTATTATCAATTATATTTGCGTTAAACTGGCGACACAACAACTTTATTATTCAGAAATGTAAAAGTGAGTATTCATATTTTGCGTAGTCAGGAGAGATACTAGGGATCAGAAATAACAAAAAGACGCGAAGAGGAAAATGATCATCAATCTGAAGAATAAACTGATGGGGAAAAGTGCTCGAAAACCCTGTAATTACAACGCTAAACTCCAGAATCACAACGCTAAATCTCAGAGTCATTAATTGAAATTTACAATGTAAAGATTATATATAACAGAGACTTAATCATCACTAAATTAGCTGAACAAATAAAACCACTAATGACAAAGAACACAAAGCGGTGCAAAGCCAAACATCGGTCAGGTATCATGGTGAATTATCGGTCCTTCGCTCATTTAACTCTCAACAAGCGACGGCAAATCAATCAAAAATATTTTTAAATTTAATTAAAAATAGAGTTGCAATTCAAAAAACTAGGCGTATAGTGCGCCACTTGGCTCTAATCTATAGAGCTGTTAATGCTAAAGTAAGTCCAAGTTCCTCAAAGACAGTTCTCGATTTCCTCGTTACACCATCTCTGCGTCAGCTTTCACCTAGATAGTCATTCAATAGCTTTTAAATTCGATCCTCACTACCGATCTATCGTCATTCGCTCTTTTGCTAGCGAAGTCAAAATAGATCGATCACTTAAATATAAATGTAATAAACACAAGGCACAGTTATGTCACGCAGAACAACACGACAAACCCATTGGTACCAACTATCACGCGACAAATCAGTCAATAAACTAAAAGGTAATAAATGCTCAAGATTAAAATAGACTTACACAAAGAAGAAATTTCATGGGTCACAGAGATTCGACAGCTCAATAGCGATATACTCCACCGCCACATATTGCCCAAGCTACAACATCACAGTTATCTCATCGATTTTGAATTTAATGAACGAGAAAGCATCGGAACTATTGTTTCAGGCAACGGAAACACCCTAGGACATTTCACACTCCTATAGCATTTCCCATAGGCTACAAAAAGAAACACCGTTTAGTCCCAAAGATGTAAAAGATGTCACCCTCAATTCGCTCTAGCAGAACAAAATAGAGTAGAAGTAAAACAAAACAGAAACCTAGCCCTTTTTGCATTTCACACGCGGCTAACGCTAGCTAGGTTATCGTACTTCTATTGAAACCAACTTATATCAAACTCTGAATCACCAATGAGTCATTATCAGTGCATTCATGGACTAATAAGTTAACGGTATCGACCTTAACTTCTGATCAAGAGTATATAAGTGTTCTGCAGCTTGCATGTGTTGAGGGTAATCACTGAATTTCTCACGATTCTCCTCATTCATCTTACATGTCTCATCCACTAGCATTAATTTCCAATACAGCTTTGTTGTATGCAGCATCGCCAGTAAAGGTTTGAATACCTCTTTTTCATAAGCTTGAATCAATTCTTCAATCAACTCATCACGTTCGTCTTCACTTGCGATTGAACCATTGGTTGCCGACAACACTTTTTGATACTTCAGATTTTGTTGCAGCTTATCCATAACCGTTTGGTTTTGTTCCGCTAACTCAACAAGTTTCGACTTAATGATATTTACCCAATTGGCTTGGCTCAGTACCGCGTCATCAACACTGGTAAAGTCTTCTCGTATCTGTCGCTCCACGTCTTTTTGAGCTTTCTTTAAAACGGCGCGCACCTTTTGAAAAGGCAGCTGATATTCCTTACTTAGATCGATAATCAGTTTATGAAAACCACCATTTGGAAGGTGTAAGTTTTCCTTAAACGTCGCCATTGCAGCTTCTTGCTGATCGGTAAGGTGAGTCATTCTGTTTCCTATTCTTTATCACTTATGGTGCTGAGCCCGCGATCATACCACTATACAACCTCATTTTTTCGGTAACTTGATCAGTTACACCTAGCTATGCCGTTAAATTCTCTCAACCCTTTCTCTTTTGGCTAGTTATTAATCCATATGGCATGAAATGGTAAATCTCTCTCTGCGAAAGTTCGTACATTACGTGCTCAGGGTATATCGCCAGACAGGAGTCATTACTTACATATGAAAGACAACCGCGAGAAATGAGAAACCATATGACCTATTCAGAATACAAAGAATCCGATCTGCATAAGTGCGTTAGCGTTGGTGCAGAAGCAACGGTATCAATCGCCAAGTTTACCGTTAAAGCCACTACCCTTTTATTTCGATTTTTCCGCTGGCTTGTCGTATCGGCCTATTCATATGTGATGAAGTAATTCTGTATTGGAGTCGTTGTTTTCATTACGACTTATCCAAATACTCAAAAGCGCGCCCTATTAGGTCGCGCTTTTTTTGTGCCTAGTTTCATACCTAGCTTTATGCCAAAAGTCCGAGTGCATTTTATATCGTCAGTGGCGTTAAATGGTAAAACTATGAATCGAATAAAAACCATACTACACCTGTTCCAACAAAACAGACTTCTAACTTATACAGGTACTAAAATGAAAAAGATTGCACTTAAAATTGTAGGACTAACGGTTTTGGCTTCTGCGCTAACTGGTTGTATCGGCAGCAACGCCGTAACAGGGAAAGTGATGAAATTTAACGTTGAAGTTGTCGATAACCGCTATGCTCGTGCAGGTGTAAACTTCTTATTAGCGCCTGTGTACGGTATTACAACCGCAGCCGACTATGTCGTATTCAACTCACTTGAATTTTGGACAGGCAAAAACCCAATCAGTGGCTCGCCACACGTATTTGATACAAAAACAGATACACACTTCGAAGTGAACGACGACCTAGACCCAAGCCTGAAAGAAGCACCTGTGGGGCCAATTTCAAACAATCGCACCATTGAAACGGGTGAGATGATTAAGATTGACGAAAACACGGTTCAAATGGACATCGTCTATACCTCTGGTGAAACGGCAACTCTGACAGGTATCAAAGAGGGTCAAAACGTTAGCTATTACATGGATGGTCAGCTTGTGTCACAAACGACCATCGCTGAATTAGAGAAGATACAAGGCACTGAAGCTTAAGGTTTGTAGCTCACACTAAGGCATAAGATTCGTAGCCCATAGGGAGTTCAATCTCAAAGCTAGGTTTGACTTTAAAAAGCGTAAAACAGAACAAGCCCGGCAATTGCCGGGCTTGTTTGTATATGATCTATTATTTGTATCCGCTCTATTGGGATTGAGACTGTGTAAGCCGAATACTCACCAAACTTGCCACCATTATGGCCAAGTAAAAACTGCCGATAATGGATTCCATAAACACAAAGAACTGAGCAATAGGTAATGCCGGTGATATGTCACCATAACCAACCGTAGTCAACGTGATAAAGCTAAAGTACATCGCATTAAACAAATTGGTTAGCCAGATTTGCTCTTCTAACCCATTAAAGGCGTTGGGAAATATTTCTAAAATCAACAAGTAGATGGTCGACCAAGCGAACCCCAACAACAAGTAAATACAGATTGACCCAATAATGTGATTGGGCGTCACCGTTTTGGCTTTCATCACCTGTTTCAACGCCGAGTAAATGTGTGAAAACAAGAACACAGCCAACGCTGATAGCGTCACTATCGACAGGTTATAGCCTTCCAAAAACGAAAACACACCAGACACTAGCGCCGTAATCAATAACAGCCCATACCAAGAGCGATACAAGGCTCGCTCTTTATGGATACCAACAATTGAACTCGCTAGCGTAATGATGATGAGAAATAGGATTGTTTTTTGGCCTTGCGGATAAAACTGCTGCATCACCGCGCAACCAAAAAACAACACCAACAGTGCATAGAATAAGAAGTAGAAGTTGTCGTCTTTAGAGACTGGCTTCATCTATTTTTCCTCTGCCTCTGCTGGTTTTTTCTCAGTTTCTTGTTGGTTTTTCTCTTCAAGCCCAAGCCACGCCATCATCAGCTCATAGCTTAAACTCAGTATCACAGCACCAACAAACAGACCAACGATGCCTGACATCGCCATTCCGCCCAACGCACCAAGCAAAATCACCAACATTGGAATGTGAGACCCTCGGCTCAGTAGTACTGGCTTCAAGATAGCGTCACTGCCGCTCACCAAAATACACCACACTAAGAACAAGCTCGCCGCCAGTGTCGATTCAACACTGAACATGTAAATAATGGCAGGTAACAAAGCAAGAATCGGCGGCAACTGAATAATAGCGACCAGTAACACCGCTAGCGCCCACAATGCCGCGGCTGGAACACCCGCGATGACCAAACCAATTGCCGACATGATAGATTGAATCACAGCAACACCAATCACACCTTGCACAACGCTGCGCACAGTCGATTTAGATAACTGCACGAGCTCTACGCCTTTGCCATCCGTTAAACGAACCACTAAGTGAGTCACACCGGTTTTGCATTTATCGGCGTTACTCATGAACGCACCTGCAATGATGGTTGAGATAATAAATTGGACAAAACCACCGCCCAATGAACCTAAGATCGATGCCATTTTAGAAGCAAATATCTTAAGTTCGTCTGCATACGTGATAAACACGCCCTCTATATTCGAAGAAGCATGGACCAAGGCGGCATAGACTCTTTCGCCAACTAATGGGATATCTTGCAAGGACTCTTTGGGTTTCGGCAGAGACAAGGTTCCGTCCTGTAGCCCTGTCATTAGGTCCGAAGCACTGGTGTAAATACCGGAAGAGAGCGCAACTAAAGGAATGAGCAGTAACAGGACTCCGATAAAGCTCAGTAATGCGCTGGCTTTTCCTTTCGACATTCCCGTCTTATTTGAAATCGCGACAGCAACTGGATAGAGCGCAGTCGCAATGATCGCCCCCCAAATAACCAACAGAATAAATGGGCGCAAAATCGAGAAACACCAATACACGAGCATGGCAATCGCTGCGATCTTGATGGCAGCGTCTATCGCCTGTTTTGAAAAATCATCGGTTAACTTCATGAGACGTCCTTGTAAGACATAATTAAGGCTGATTTTGCAGGAACTTCCAATTCCGAGTTTCTAGGAATAAAGAAGCCAAAATCATATATATACCAATTAACACTAATTGGAATATGCGTATAAGAGTGTTGCTATCGATGTCGCCTGAGCTCATCAAAGTGCTACCGACAAGTACTAACAACGTACTAAATGCAGTGGCGAAAATCGGCGCTTTTTCGGGAACCGTGTAGATCTTCTTGGCGATCACAATAGCGACCAAGCCTATGAATAAAGAGTAGAAGATAATATTAGGAACAATCGAAAGGATTGAAAAAGCCGCTATCGCGAGCAATCCCCCGATACCGTTACTTATCACTAGAAAAGCACTCAACTTTATCGACTTCTCTGACGTAATCATCAACGATAACAGCGCAATGAACATCATTGTCAATAAAGCTTCAGATATTTGAAAGATAAAGAAAAAACATACCACTGGATAGGAGATAATCATCGCCCTAAAGGCTGCATACCAACGCTGTTTCTTTTCGAGTGGCGCCGCAGCGAAGCCTGAGAACTCCGATTTAGGCTCAGGGAAAAACACATGCACTAACGCAAAAAGCATCACTGAAACCACACCAGAGGTCGCCAAGCCAGATGCCAGCATTACCGAAACGCCAGGGTTATCAATCGCCATGAATGGCAACATCAAGACAGCAATCAACAATATGGTGGCGAAAAGGTTCCATTTAGGGTCGACAAACAAGTAGTACCCCCAAAGCATCATTAGCCCCACTAAAATCAGCAATGGGATCGGGTAATGGGTAATCCCTCGCGACAGCAATAAACCTAACCCCATCGTCACCACAACGGCCAAGAGCAATTCGTAGACCGTTTCCTTATGGAGATTTGATTTATCAATTAAGAACTTAGCAGTGAACACTGGCGCCACAAACGCAAGTGGCCAGTTTATCCACGCCGCCAAGAAAACAGCCAACGTAACCCCGACAGTAAATCGCAGGATACGTTGCTGTGTTTGTTGGTCAGGAATCGGCTTATCGGACATAAGACAATACGCTAATCAGACGAATCCATACTTTGCCTATCGCGTTGAACACAAAGTTATCGCCGCTATAAACAATCACATCCGCTTGGCCACCCACTCGGAGCATGCCTGTCACTTCTTCATTATCAAATTCAATGGTGATAGGAAGCATCTGTGTTTGGCGCAACCAACCCGTTTGTTGGCTAGCTTGCGCAAGCTTACCTGCTTGATCATTTTGCCCCCAATCAACACCCCAATCGATGCTACTTACGCGCCCTTTTACCACTTTGCCCGGTGCGAAATCCAATGCCACTTCAACTTCATCACCGACCGTTACATTACCTAGGCTGTTCTCTCGATAATAAGCTTCAATCCAAATATCTTCGGTTGAAACAAAGGTCATGATTGCTTGCCCTGCCGATGCATAAAAACCTTCAGACAGGCTAAAGTTAGAAACACCACCTTGTGTCGGCGCGGTTATCACGGTGCGCTCTAGGTTCAATTGAGCTTGTTCAAGTGCCAGCAACGCCGCTTTCACTTGGCTATTTTCTTGGCCTTCTTTGCCCATTTGTTGCTTCGCACCTTCAAGATCAGCCTCTGCATTCACAACAGCTGCTCGAGAGGTCGCTAATGCTGCTCGCGCTTTATCTGCATCTGATTTAGAAACCACACCTTTGTCTGCCATCTCTAAAACACGCTTGGCTTGCAGTTTGGTGTTTTGTCTTTCAACAATCGCTGAAGTGAGTTTCGCTTGAGCTGAAGCAATGCTCGCGGTTTGAGCACCGACATTTTGGCCTGCAATCTCTAAATTTTGCTCGGCTTGTTGTACTGCAATTTTGTAATCAGACTCATCTAAAATGGCTAACTTGTCGCCTTGATTAACCAGTTGGTTAGGTTGAACCAGTATATCGAGTACTTTACCCGACACCTCTGGCTTGATTGGAACGATATAACCTTTTACACGAGCATTATCAGTAATAGGGATGATTCGGTCTGAAATGACACTGAAGATCAACATGAATGCAACAAACAACAATAGGTAGTTTGTGACCTTTCTTACTTTGTCTTTTCCATTTTCTTGCTGGCCAACTTCTTCATTGGCTTCTTGCTTATTCCCTTTGACTTCTGACATGGGACTCCCTTATAGATAACTAACATCAACAAAATTAATACTTTAAAAATAAACCCAGCGATGGAAAACTCAAGTAAATAGGGTTAGATTTAATAAACAAAACGTTGCAAATGATATGCACGTCTAATAATGCAACAATATATACAGGATTGTATTCCAATGACCTCTAGTCACTACCAAGTCCCGGTAATTCAAACGAACTACGCTAAAATTCTGGTTCAGGTTTTTTCTGACTATGGTCTTGATTTACATCTGTTGCTGAAAGATTCCGGTTTACCACCCGACCTTATCGAATCAGAAAGTGATTTTGTGCCATCGGAATCCATTAAGCGTTTGATTTATCTTACATCGGCACAACTCGGCGTATCTCGGTTCACCGATATTCTTGGACTTGCATTTCGACGTCGAATCATCCCAAATGTCTTGCATCAATTTACCGAATTCGAAACCATTGGTGATGCACTAAAACAGATCAATTCAATCTTTGCCTACGACTCCCCAGGCAGCAAAGTCGAGTTTATTCAAGAACACGGTCAGAGCTGGTTTTGCCGTACTGCCCCGGAAGACAATTCCCCTATGTTTCAATGGGGAGAAGCTTTTGCGATTACGTATATCATTGAATTAATAACTATTTTATCCCAATCACCATGGTTACCTAATAAGGTGCGTCTGCAAGGACATGACATCGATGTCGTCAAAACACTGGTGCCAAGTAGCTGCCAACTGTTTGTTGATCAATCGTCGACGGCTGTACTTATTCCTGAAGAAATATTACAACTCCCAATTCGCCTAACCTCTAAAGAGCTCAGTGCTAAACCGACACTTATTGAGTGGCATACCAGCTTTACCGATAGCGTTTATGAGCTTCTAAAGCCGTACATGAAAGAACAAGACCTCTCTCTTGAAGAAGCCGCTGAGCTACTCAACTTTTCGGTGCGAACGTTCCAACGCAAACTCAAGAACGAAAACACCACTTATCGAAAAATCAAAGAGAACCTGATGTTTTCGGTAGCTTGCGAACTGATGGAAGAGGGTCACACGCTGACCTACATCTCTAGCCAGCTCGGTTACACCAACATCTCTCATTTTTCTCGTGCGTTTAAGCGTGTGTCTGGTCTTACTCCGAAGATTTACCAACGCTCAATCTCGGCTTAGATACCGCTAGATTGATTAACCAAGCGCGGCCTGCATCTAACCAAGGGCAATTGGAGTAGCACAGCCCGAGCTAGAGCTACACACTCTATTTCGCCCGTTACCTTTAGCACGATAAAGCGCCTTATCTGCACTGCGATAGGTCGCTTCGGCTTGCGCCTGTATTTCAGACACACCACTGCTCACAGTCAGGTTCAATGTTGTTCCTTTGGTAATCACTTCTTTCAATCGATACATCGCCTCAAACGCTTCTGCTAAATTGGTTTCAGGCATCAAGATAGCGAACTCTTCTCCGCCTACTCGCGCGACGATGTCAGTGTCTCGGCTGTTGTTTCTCAACAGTTCAGCGACCTCTTTCAGCGCTGAATCACCTTGGTCATGACCATGATTATCATTGATGGCCTTGAAATGATCTAAATCGATTAACGCCAAACAAGAGTGCGTGTAACCATAACGCTCCGCTAAGTTTGAATAATGGTTAAGATCTTTATCAAAACGGCGGCGGTTCCAGCACCCTGTGAGAGAATCTGTGTCCACCAACATTCTTAATCGACGTTCTAATACTTTGCGTCGACTAATATCGGTAAAGGTCACCACATATTTATTATTGTGCGACAGTATTTCAACTAACTTTTCGACAACCACATTCACAGTAAAATGTTCACCAAGTCGACTGACTCCACTCAACTCACCCTTCCATCTCTGGTTTTCCTTGAGTTAGCGAGTAATGGTCGATATTAAACTGCTGTTATTCATAAAACAGAGATCAGAAATCGGGCGAGACTCGACTTGATTAAAGGCATAACCTGAAACTCTAGAGAATTGTTGATTAACTTGTATTACCCTCAATTGACTATCGAGGACAATAAAACCAGCGACGCCATCAATGATCGCTTCCGACAAGCTATTATTGCTTTGAGCCATTTCATGTTGATATAGGCGTGCAGTAATGAGGGTGCTGAGCAAAAACAACGCGCACACAGAAAAAGCCATGACTGCCGAAGAAGCCTTACTCAATAACCACAAGCTAACTGCCATATTAAGGGCAAGTGTAGACACCACGTATAGCGGCATTTTTCGGTCCAAACTTAACTTATTCATAGTCTGCTCTAGTGATGGGCGAATAACTATGATGGCTAAGTTTCCACTAAGATATTTACCATTTTACGACACATACAAATTCAAATTACATATCGAACATTAAGCGCATAGGCTTATGCTAACTATTGATCAGAAGAAACGAGTTGTTTAATAGAAAGAGCTAGTTATTAATCGGGAACAACTAATTATTGAGTAAGAACAACAAGCTACCGCCACTGAGTGAGCTGCCATAATTGAAGTTAATTCCAATCCCGAAGTTGTCAAAAAAGTAAGAATCGTAAGGCACATCAAATACTAATCCGGCCCCGAATTCATAGTAATAGTGCGTATCTAAAGGAGCAGTCAAATCACCCGCGACATCGATTCTTGTTAAGTTATAGTGGATTTGAGGGTTATTAAGCGACCAAGCATCGAGCGCTACATTTTGCCTAAACTCGAGTTCATTAATAAATCGCATCCCTTCTGGGTTACCGATATCGCCATCGTTCGCTTCGCCCCAGCCTGTTCCATAAAAGTAACGAACTCTGGAAGACACATTCCAACTGCCCCACTCCTTTGGTTGCAAGTATTGAAGTTTGACTGAAGGTTCTGCAACAAGCGCCCATGCTGATGTATTCAACGCGTAGCCGTCTAGCTGAGATTGAAATGCTTGAGAGTAGCTGTTGTTGTATTCGTATTTATTGCGGTAATAGAGCAAGTGAGTGCCTAAGCCATAGGCGATAGACCAATGTTGGTTTAAATGGTTTTGCCCTCCGAAAAAGCCATACAGGCCCAATACCGAGTCTTCATTTGGGTTAACACGACGGTCAGGAGTCACATCTGATGAAATCTCAATATCCTGTTCAGAAAGCGCATAAGACCCTCGTACGGACCAAATAAGGTCAAAGTCAGGGTCATCCGTTTTAATCACGGAAGAGTAAGGGATGGAGCCCACACTCACTTGGCTTCGAGTATCGATGGTTTTATCTGAGCCAAAACCGCTGTCGTTTAAATTGATAAACGAATTAGGATCAAAATCCACAAAGCCAATTGAAATGGCATCGCTGTCAGTCAGCGCAATTGACACAGAAAATATCTTCTCTAAGCGGTTCTGAATCAATTCATTGGATGCATAGGCCGAGGAAGAACTGAGGCCCATTAAGAGCAGAATAATAGAACGGGGATAGTGCGATAGGGGTGAAAGCATTAAGTTGACTCCATTCAAACTTATGCTTCAAGTGTAATTGGTAACTTAACTAATTCAATCAGAGAGTTAACGGTGTGGTTGATACTGCTCTCAGTTCCAACTGCAAGAGCGTTGCTAAATCGATGGCTCCCCAAAGTTCTTCTACGTCTTGGATTCTAAAATGAATAATCATATGCGCCTCTGTCTAAATTGGAGTCTTATCTTGGATCATTCTTAAAACCCTTACTTACCATAATGCGCCAAACTGACTTTAAGACTTGTTTCGCATATAAAACAATAAGCGTTTGAAAATTATAGGATTAACTCCTAAGTTTTTTATAACCCTTTACTCAGGAAGAAGTAGATGAGCAATATAGAAAAAGTATATGGATTTAATACGCCCCAACGACTCTTTGTCGGATACACGCTTGCGGTACTCGTCGATTTAACCGTTCTTAATTTTTTTGATGAATACTGGGACTTCGTCAATATCGAGTCTTTCACCATCTCATTTGCAGCTGCGATTCTGCTACAACTCCTGCTCAAACTGTCTATTGGCTTAGAACATAAGCTCGCAGATTACTTCAAGTCTAAACCCGGCACTGCGCCTAAGATTTATCGTGGTTTATCCAGTTACGTCATCTTAGTAGGTTCTAAGTTTGTAATGCTGGAAGCCATCAATATCTTGTTTGGCGACAAGGTAGACTTTACAGGCCCATGGAATGGTGTGGTGGCGTTCTTCGCTGTGGTATTCACTATTTTGGTCGCAGAGATTATCGTTTCAAAGATCTACTTCGCACTCGATGACACGCCCAAAGCCGAAAAAGCATAGCCGCTTTTGATACAGACCTAAGACAAAAAAAGTGAGCCAAACAGGCTCACTTTTTACATCTATTCTTTACGTTTCAGCGATTAACAAACAGAGAAGTTAGATAAAGACTCTCGCTCTAACACCAAACACCCAAGCGCTACTTTCATTGGAGAACGCAGGATCTTTAATGTATTGAATATCAGGTGTCACTTGGATGAAATCGTTGAGTTGCATGTTGTAGTAAATTTCAGCCGTCCATTGCTCTGTATTACCACTTATTGCTTTCGCATCAGCTGCAAAAGAATCACCATTCACTTCTGCCCAATTAAGTGCCACGCCTAAATTGTTGGTTGGTTTTCCTAATCCAAAGTAACCCATACCAACAGAAATCGATTTATCGTAAAGGGCAACGTCCCCTTCAGAGAAACCACCACGTACAAACGGCATAACTTGATCATTCATGAACTGACTCCATGAGAAGTTAACGCCCGAGCCACCTTCCGCAGCAAGGCTATTACTGTGACGAGTATCGTCACCAAAGTCCCAGAACGTCACATGGAAGTTATCGGTATAAATCAGTTCTTGTGAAGCCGTCCAACCTAATTCAAGTGTTGTAAAGTAAGACGCATCACTACCAAAAGCGCTATCAAAGCCATCAAAAATATCATCTGACTGACCATTTGCATCAGCGATACCACCGACCACATAAAAGTTTTCGCCTAGCATATGACCGGCAGAAAGGGCCAATACACCGTCATCCGGCAAGCCCATCGCACCAGAGCCTGTCGAGAATGCCAAGTTAGTAAAGCCAGACCACGGGCTTGCTAGAGCGTAAACATCCGCATAGTTCGTTACATCCTGCCAACCGACGACAATGGTGCCTTTGCCATCGTTGATTTTTTGCTTCCAATTTAAGTCCGTAACACGGAACCCTTGGTCACTGTATGCAGGGCCAATTGCACCGACATAACCAAGAGGGCCGAATGAATAGTCTTTTGGCGCAGTATCACCATAAGCATGCCTATGTTCCACCTTCCAAACCAGGCTACCTGAGTTCTGTGTGCCCTTTCCCAATAGATGCCATGAACCGTATAATCGTGCCACACCCGACGATGCATCAACGCTATCGCCGCCAACCCCATCCCCAGAGGTCAGCCCCAAAGCAAAGTAATCTGCACCAAATGTAAAACCATCTTCAGCTAATGACTCCCTCCAAGATTTCTTTTGTGCTTTCTGCTCTGCAATTGTATTTTCAACAGAATCTGGGCCTTCAAAGTTAGCGCCGTAAACAACGCCGCTCATTGGGCCCGCCGCCATCACAATAGCCATACTTATTTTAGAGAATCTTGAGTTCATCATGTCACCAGTGCTTTTTAAGTTAGTTTTATTTTATTCATTACTCACATTGAAAATTATCATTTGATGACACTGAGTGATTTAGATACTTCCAACAATAGATTGTATTCAACTAGACGCACTAGCTAAGGTTGATACTGTTCTACACCGTCCGCTTTCATAGCATAGACCGACTGCACGTTGGCTGCGCCGTCAGAGTAATTCACATTTTCTTTCGATTGGTGCCCTGTTAACTGCCCTTCAACCCAAACCGGCGTCATTAAACTCACCAATTCAATGCCTTGCGGGTAGTCTATCAGCACCAGTTGATTCGCTGGAGGTGGTGGAGTGTGGATACAGGCTCCAGCAGAAGGTACTAAGAAAAACTTGGTCACCTTAGTTCCATCCATTTCAATCGGCGTGATGTAACCAGGGATACGATGTTTACTACCTACCACTTCAGTATTGGGTTTCGAACCCAACGCTTCGCGTTGCTTCATAATCTGTTCACGAGCTACAAATAACGCTTCAACATCGACGTTTTGTTTTCTCAACCTCTCTGTCACTTCAACGATTTCTTGCGTTGCTTCGTCACTTGCCACAAAGCCGTCTTTAGACTGAGCCTCTTTAAAGCGAGCAATAGTCGCCATGTCAAACATCTGATTTCTATCTAACTTTTGAAATGGATCCTCCATTAACTCCATATTCGGAACTAACTCATCCCAGTACGTCACTTTTATTTCACTAGCCAATGATGAAAATGACAAACAACAGAACATCAAAAATGAGCATATTGATTTTAAATCAACCATCAAAATCTACTCCAACCAAACACAACAAAAAGGAAGTAGGTAGAGGAAAAGCTCCCCTACCAAATGATTAAAAATCGAATCGGAAATTACATTTCGTTGCGGTATACAACGCCATCTTTCATTACCAATTTGATAGTGTCGATGGTCTTGTATTCAGGATCAGCGTCAAACCATTCCGGAGTCGCACCTATCACCGCCATGTCTTCCAATGGGTTACCATCAATCAATAAGATATCTGCAACCGCTCCATTTTCAATAACGCCTAATTTCCCTTGTGTGGTGCCTCTAGGGCCTGACATCGCCAACATCTCACCAGCCGTTGAAGTCATTTGTTTCAATACTTCAAAGTTGCTGCCGAAAGCTTGTGTGCGCCAGTAAATTTCGTAACGACGAGCTCGCTCTGCATCGGAATCTGCTCCTACATAGTCAGAGGCGAAAACGACCTTCACATTGTTTTCTAACAATCGTTTACCGTAATCACCGTATTCTTCTTGAAGTTGGGCGACCATTGGCAATTTCTCAGCTGGCATTAACGGGTTTTTCGCTAAATCTGGCGATAATCCCCACATTTGAGGAACAACATATCCGCCTTCTTTGGCAATTCTCTTCATCGTTTCATCATTAATAAAGAACCCATGTTCAAAGCTTTTAACGCCACAATCCAATAATCGATTTACCGATCGATCGTTAAAAGTGTGTGCCGCGACATAGGTATTCCAATCTTTAGCGGCTTCAACAATCGCACATGTCTCATCAACCGAGTATTGAGTCGTATCTATTGGGTCAAATCGAGATGAACCACCGCCACCAGCCATGATCTTGATTTGAGTCGCGCCATTTCGTAGGTTCAATCGTGTCGCTTTCAACACTTCTGGTACGCCATCGGCAACCGCACCAATCCCCATACGTTCAAAGTTAGAAATGTCACCCACAGAATTCGGAGTAAAACCTGGGTCACTTCGATCTCGGAAATCACCATGCCCAGATGTTTGAGAGATAAATGCACCAGAAGGATAAATTCGAGGGCCGACAACGTTACCCGCCTCAATTTCACGAGTTAGACCAAAGGCTGGACCGCCCATATCACGAACAGTGGTAAAACCATCATCTAAGTAGCGCTTAGCCACTTGAGTCGCATGAATTGAAATGTCAGTGAGGTCTTTATTAGTTTCGATGTCACCAAAATTATAGTTAATCATGACGTGAGCATGGCCATCGATCAGACCCGGCATTAACGTTTTGCCTTCGCCGTCAATCACTACAGCTTCGCCAGCCTCTATCGGGCTCGCAGAGATTTGTTTGATAAGATTATCTTCGACTAATACATGATGGTCTTCGTACAATTTGTTTTCAGTACCATTGAATACATCGACGTTAGTAAATAGCGTTGATGCGGCATTTGCAGAAAGAGCAAATGAACACGAAAGAGCAACAACAGAGAGCTTTAAGCCTGCATTTTTCATTTATACACCTTGATTCCGTTTATGAGTGGAGTCCACTTCCCATAACGATTCCGTAACTACTAATGAGTGTCATGAGGTTTCAAAGGTGTTTTTGTCAGCCGCGATAATCACAAAAATCTAATCAAAATTCCGGGAAAACATCGAGGCAAAAACAACTCATCAACATTCAATAACTTAGTAGTGATACTGCCAGTGTTCAAGGTTGATAAATGGCCATTTGGTGACAATAAATAATTATGCGTTCAGGCTCCGGTTTCTGCTTAATAGCTGGAGTTTTTACTTATTGGCTAGAGTTTCGCTGCGGAGCTATTATTGCCGAAGCTCTTACTGGTAGCTTGGTACTGTTGCTTACCGAGGTTAGCTGTGCTCTTTTCGGTACTGTCTTGGCGTCATGTTCATCTGTCGTTTGAACGCTCGGGTAAAGTGGGAAGAATCGGAATACCCCATCTTCGCGCCTACTTGTGTAATCGATAAATCGGACTGCTTAAGCAATTCTAAAACCTGCTCAAGAACCATCTCTTCAATCAAGGTTTTGTAGACCACCCCTTCACTTTCCAACCGACGCTGGATCGTTCTGACATGAATATTCAGAATCTCAGAAGCTAAGCTAATTGGGAGTTTCCCCATCGTGAGATAAGGTTTAATAACAAGCTTAAAAGCGCTCAGGAATGAGCTAGGTAAAGGCTTAGTGAGATCTGATACTTGAGCAATTTTGGGTAAAACAATCGGTGCAAGCATGATGTCTTCAGGGATCTCAAAGGCAGTGACCGGTCTATGCGTATAAAACTGAGCACTGCCCATTTGTGGTAGAGATTGAAAACATTCGAGATCGCCATTTTGAATTCCGACCTCAGACGGCTTCCAACGACCTTGTGTTAATACTGAAAGTAGCTCGTTGATGAAAATAACAGAGAACAGTTCAGCGAACTTAAACCACGGTGCGTTAGTAAACGGCTTCTCGCGAACCAACCACCACTTGCCTCCGGATTGCTTGGTATAGACATTCGCACCATTGGATACGAGCTTCAATTGCTCACCAAATTGGTCTAGCGCGTTTTTCAATGAATCCTGCTGGCTTAGCTTAGCCACAAACCTTGGCACATAGGTTTGCTTGCAAAAACTCCACATAAACAGCGAAAACTCTTCTCTCGACGCCGACTCTCCCATAATCTTGACCACGTTCTTAACCGTTGTCTCAGGGAGATAATCGTAATGGTCATTACTGGTGAGAATATCATTAGGGATTTGGGCACTGCGTAGTAAGGTGTAGATTTCACCATCAATATGTTTGAACAGTTCCGCGAACAATTCGACTTCTTTCTTATCGACAACTGTCATTATCTGAGGGGTATTTGGCATCCTTTCCCTTATCTATTCGTTCACGAACTCAAATTATCACCTTTTTTAAGATAGCAGAACAAACGCCGCGTTACCTAGACCTACTAACCGGATGTCTCCGTCAAAATAACGAATAAACAAACGGTTAGTAGCCAAACTCGTGTTTACTGACTTGGTAGATTACTGAACGGCTAAGTCCGCTCTGCGTACCCAGAATGCTCGCACATGATCATAAATCAGATTAAACACAAACGCGTAAATGGTAATAAAAATGGTCACGCCGATATCCATTAAAAATGCCTGCCAAATCCCCACATCAAGTAAGTAAGCCATCACTGGGATCGTCGCCACCAGCAAGCCTGCCTCAAATAGCACGACATGAAAAACACGTAACTTGAGCGAACGCTTTGATTTTTCACCCGTGAAGTAGCGATCAAAAATGCGGTTGAAACAGTAGTTCCAAATCATGGCGATGGTCGCAACAACTATCATGGTTCCTGATAAGGCATTCACATCATGATCAGTAAATATCGCTAAGCCTATAATTGATAGTGTTACGGCCAATACTTCAAATAACACAGAGTGAAACACTCTTTCTAACGTACTCATACATTCCTCTAAATAATCTATTACGTGTTGGATTGGTCGAGATTATGTCACCTGAAATAATAAGAGAAAGTTAACAGCTATCACGAATAGTGATAGCCTAGGAGTTATTACCCCCTTTGGTATTGAGCGAGAGATAACATGTACAGTTTTGAGCAATTAAAAGTCTTCGTCACTGTGTGTGAAAGTGGCTCTTTCTCTGCCGCCGCTCGCAAACTGAAACGCGCTCAGTCTGGAGTCAGCCAGTCGATCGCGAATCTCGAAATAGCCATCGACCAAGAGCTATTTAACCGAGAGAAAAACATCCCCGTTTTGACCAACACAGGTAAAGCGTTATTACCTGTCGCTAAGTCGATTCTCGACCAACAAAAGTACTTCGACCAAAAAGTAGAATCGCTCACACAAGAAGATGAGCACGAACTGATCATTGCGGTTGATGAAAGCATCATAGATAAGAATTTCATTAAGATAATCAGCTCACTGGCCGATCAGTTCCCAATAACACACTTCGATATTATTACGACCTCAACCTTCGATGTTGAAGACCTGGTGAGACGTGGCGAAGCGCAGATTGGCATCATCTATGCGGATGGTGAACTTAAAGTGGATATGGACTTCTTCTTACTGGGTCAAGCCCGCTTTCTTACGGTTAGCTCCGCCACCCACGAACTCAGCCAAATGTCGGTAGTACAAGACTCAGATCTAAAGCGTTACCGCCAATGTGTGCATCGCAGTTCAAAGCAGCGCGAACTGTGGTTCACCTACGGTATTAGCTCGATGCTTTGGTATGCCAACAACCACAAAACGATCATCGATCTCGTTGAACAGAACGTTGGCTGGGCAAATGTGCCTGAAATGATGGTGATGGAAGGCATTCAAAAAGGCGAACTTGTAGCACTGCCAGTGGCACACGAGCATGGTGGTTGGATTACTCCAGTGGGTTGCTTGGTGTCTCGCAGCCACATTAATGGGCCAGTGCTGACCAGCTTGATTGAGCAACTTAAGGGACACTCACTGCAATACAATCAATGGCAAGCCAACTAGTCTCCTGTATTTTTGAAAGCACATCTATTTTTGAAAGCACCTCTATTTTCAAAACTCCTCTGTCTTTTTAAAGCCATTCCATTTTTGAAAAAATCGTCAATTCAGAGATTCAACATCGGTGTGGAACTCACCACCGCTACCTCATTTCCGCTTTTCGTGCCGATAATTTTCTTTGTCGTGTGGATAAAACACCTTAGTTGATGTCCAAAAGTGACCTAACTACACTGCGATCCCAACCGGGTGTGTCTTTTCAAACGAATGTAGACAGACCCAAATCGCTCTTTAACATCACTGACCCAACTTCAAATCTCCCACATAAGTGCCCCTGCCCTGCAACCACTTGTGAAAGCTTCAAATAGATCACTTTTGAATATTGATTCGCACCCAGTTTATGAGCGCTCTTCGAGTGCTTTTTTATATCTAAATGAACCTTTTGGAAAATTTGTCGTGAACGTTTTAAGAAATATTTGCCCTGAGAAAATGGGCAAAGAGCGTAACAAACGAGAGTATGATTTACGCGTACTTAATTGTGTCAGTGAAAGCGAGTATGAATCGCGTATGGCAGTTTGGAATAGCTTAACTTTGGTTGCTACTCCGTCTATTTCAGAAACAAAAGGCTTCATCGATGAGGCTTTCAACAAACTTCAGCAAGACTTGAAAGAAGCGAGCCGCGAGTTATCGATAAACTACACAGACTTCATTGCAATGGCGCATGAAGAACTCAACTATATTAAGGTGTTTGTTGCTGATAAGACCGCACAATACGGCTGGTATGCCGCGATCGTTATTATGATCATCGGTACTGTTGCTTTATGCGCTCAGTAAACCAAACTGTGTATTAAATAAATTGTCTTAAAAGCTCAAGCGATAGGCCAATTTAGCCTTTCTATTAGCCTGTTCTTTAATTAGAAAACAAATGGTTAACCTCATTTGTTTTCTAGTCTATAACCCTTTCACTCTCCCATCAGAGACAACAGATCCCGCGTCGCTTGTTTTGGGTTTTCAGCGTGACATATCGCTGACACCAAAGCCAATCCATGAATGCCAGTCTTAACCAACGTCGGAATGTTCGACTCGTTAATTCCACCGATACCCACAATCGGCAACTTCGTTGTTTTCAAAGCCATTTGAATGCCTTCATAACCCCAATGTTTCTTTAGATTCGGCTTGGTTGGTGTGGCAAACAACGCGCTGAGGCCAATGTAATCGATCGGCAAACTATCGGCTTCTTGTAGCTGCTGTTCAGTTTCAATTGATAACCCAAGAATCTTATCCGGGCCAATCAACTGACGAGCCAGCACTGCAGGCATATCCGATTGCCCCAGATGCAAACCATCGGCGTCGACAGCCAATGCAACGTCCACTCGGTCATTGATGATCAGCGGAACACCGGAGCCAACCAAAATCGACTTAACCGCTTGTGCTCGTTCAATGAAGGCTCTTACGTCCCCATGTTTTTCTCTTACTTGGACCATAGTGACGCCACCCGCAACCGCTTGTTCAACCACAAACTTAAGCGTTTCTAAATCTTGTTGGTCATCCGTTACTAAATAGAGCTTATAAGGGTTCATTTCGTACCTTTGGAGTCGATGTCTAAAATTGGCGTTGTACTATTTTACCGACAAATCGCATCATGTGCATGGAAGTTAATACTAAATTAGCTCAATTACACACGAACCATCAAATACGCAACTCGTTGAAAGCATGCCGAAAAACCTGAACTTTTTAACTAAAGCGTTACTTATTACACAAAGTATTCACTTCAAGCATGCCCAGAACGCTGTTTTATGAAATACTCCGCTGTGAAGGAATCAGGTAAATATAGGGATAGTTATGCGCCACCTTTCTATAGCGCTCAAGATCAAGCTGGGTTATGCCATCTGCTTGCTCTTTTTCGTCATTTCAGGCTTTGTGAGTTACAAAGGTATCCAAACCTTGTCGAACGGCTTTAGCCAATACAGTGAGCTCAGCCAAAAAGCGACATTATCAAGCAACATTCAAGTGCACTTTCTTCAGATGCGTTTAGCTTCTGAACGTTACTTAGAGTCATTGGATGAACAGTACGAAACGAATTATCAATCAAGCAAACTTGCGATTGATGAACTGCTCAACAACTTAATCCAATCCACCACCAAAACCGATAGCCTAGCTAGCCTGCAATTAGTGCAAGACAGTGTGGCGGCGTTTGATGTGGCTTATGGTTCAATGAAACAGAGTGAGCTTCTGATAGACCAACTGGTCAACGTTGAGATGGTCCAACGAGAAACCAACGCACTGAAAGCTGCTCAGAGCTTGTTGTATGAGTCTTACAATAACAATGATCCAAACGCGAGCTTATACGCGGGCATGTTGATGGAGAATTTCCTCGCAGCCAAGATCACTGTACTGAGTTACTCAAACAACAACGACCTCAAAACCTATGAGGCGGGTAAAGATATCTTTGAATACGCGCTACCAGGTATTGAAGGCGACATTGAATCTCTTAAATCATCCCCTTACCAAAGTGAACTGATTGAAGATTTCTCTAACCAGCGCGAAGCGTATGCAAAAGGCTTTGAGCAAGTTCATCAACAAATGATCGAGAACACGCAAAGAACTGCGACTCTTGCCTCGATTGGTGACAGCTTGGCTATCGCGGTAGCCGATGCTCAAAGTATTCTAGAGCAACAGAAACAAGCATTAACGCCAGAACTGCAAGCCAGTGAAAAACGTTCAGTTCAAATCATCTTCTTGCTAACGGGTGTGGCTTTGGTGATTGGCATGACGAGCGCTGTGTTGGTGACTCGTTCTATTACCAAAGGCATCGCACAGGTTAAACAGATCACCAATGAGCTTTCTCAGGGTAACCTGAATGTTGAAGTGAACATCGAGAGCAAAAATGAGATTGGCGAACTGCTGACCAACATGGAGGTTACGATTGAATCTCTGCGCGATATTGTTGGTCAAGTGAACCGTTCTAGCGTGCGTATTGGTGAGATGTCGGAGTCACTTAATCAGGTGACAAACAACAGCTCGACCAACGCGACCCAGTTGAACAATGAGATGATCAATATCTCTTCTGCCGTTGATCAATTGGCTTCGAGCACATCTGAAATTGCGGCAAGTGCCAACCACGCGTCTCAAGTTGCCAACCAAGCAACCGAGAATGTCGCTATGGGACTCAAAGAAGTGGACAAAACACTGCATGAGATTGGTAGCGCCGATGAAAGCATGCAGGTGAGCAGCCAAAAAGTGACTGACCTACACAAAGAGTCGATGAATATTGGTGCCATTCTTGAAGTAATTAAGGGCGTTTCTGAGCAAACCAACCTATTGGCATTGAACGCTGCCATTGAAGCCGCTCGTGCGGGTGAGCAAGGCCGTGGGTTTGCCGTGGTAGCCGATGAAGTGAGAACTCTCGCTAAGCGAACTCAAGATTCTGCAAGCCAGATTGACGAACTCATCACCTCGTTACAGCGTGGCGCTAAAGATG
Source organism: Vibrio sp. G-C-1 (assembly GCF_021728015.1). Lineage (NCBI taxonomy): Bacteria > Pseudomonadati > Pseudomonadota > Gammaproteobacteria > Vibrionales > Vibrionaceae > Vibrio > Vibrio sp. G-C-1. The sequence continues at coordinate 365,281 of NZ_JAKKCR010000004.1, forward strand.
CGTTAGAGTCGATCAAAGAGAGCCACAGCACGGTTTCCGATGCTTCAACTCAGGCACAACAAGCTTCTCAGAACTTGCATGTGATTAATCAACACATTCAAGATCTGAACCAAGCAAATAGCCAGATCGCAGTATCTGTCGACGAGCAAGATTGCTTAACCAAATCATTGGGTGAGAATGCACAAGGTGCAAATACCATCGCACAAAGCAACCAAGAGTCTGTAAGCAGTATTTCTGGCGCGGCGAGCGACTTAACCGAGGTTGCTCACCACCTAGAGAGCCAAGTAAATCGATTTAGAACCTAACCAATTGCTCATATAACGAGATAGCTAACACAACGACGAGTTAATACGGTTTTGAAGCAATAATAGAAAAGCCCTCAACACATATGTGTTGAGGGCTTTTTAATAAGCTACGAATGCAGATCTAGATTGAATCTACTGAATCTTCAAACGTTGGATCAACGTATCTTCATCTAGTTGATACAGTTCATCAAGCAAGTTCATTTGCAAGCTACCCGGGCCACGAGAGTTCTCAGCCGCGATTTCGCCAACCACACCCAATACCGCTGCAGCAGCCAAACCACTGTCATCACCGACAGCCGCGAAAGCACCCGTCAGCGCTGTTAGCGTACAACCCATGCCCGTCACATACGGCATCATTGGGTGACCATTGTTTAACGTCACAACGCTGTCTTTAGTGACAACGTAATCTGTCTCACCGGAAATAACCACATTCGCACCGTATTCAGCCACTAAGCATTGCGCTGCGCCTAATGCGGCATCACTGCTATCTAGTGCATCAACGCCTTTGCTCTGTGCTTGCTCACCCGCTAGCGCGATAATCTCAGACGCGTTACCACGAATGATCAACTTATCGGCTAAGCGTGCAATTTCACGAGAAGTCTCGGTACGCAGCGTACTTGCGCCACAACCCACAGGGTCAAGAACCACCACCTTGTTGTTCGCGTTCGCTTGCTCAACAGCAAAACACATTCTTGGCGTCCAAACACTGTCGAGCGTGCCAATGTTGATCACAAGCGCGCCAGAGAAAGACATCATCTCAGCCAGTTCTTGCTGCGAGTGCGCCATGATAGGCGAAGCGCCAATCGCCAATAACGCATTGGCCGTATTGTTCATCACGACGTAGTTGGTGATGTTCACAACCAGTGGTTTTTGCTCTCGTACTGCGCGCAACGATTGGATGATTTGTTCAGTTAGCATGGATAAATCCTTATTCGTAAAAGTCGCTTTTAAGCCGAGGTTGAGTCATTAAGTGCATTCAGCCCTTGCTGCCAAAAAGCCACTTCCATACGCGTTGCCGTTTTGAAGATATGAACGATGTTCTGACCGCGCTCGCTGTTGATATCAATTTCAGCAAGCAGCTGATTGAAGTATTCTGCGCCCGTTGCCACGCCAGATTGGAACTCTTCTCCGCCGTAAAGCTGAAGCCAGCTCGCGTATGGGTTGCCTTCTAAAACAGTATCGCTGCTTTCTAATAACGCTTTACCGGTCACAGCGTAACCAATGGAACACGGAGCCAGTGCCGCATATAAGTCGACAAGATCACCCGTCATGCCTGCATCCAGAACGTAGCGCGTGTAAGCAACTGTACCGAAATCTTCCGGTTCGTTTTCTAGGTCAGATTCGGTTAAACCCCACTGACCACAGTAAGTCACGTGGTGAGAGATTTCAGAATCTAGCAGAGCATGAACACTTGGCAGTGCACGACGCATATCAGCCAGTGTTTTTGCCTTGTAAATCGCCAACGCATAAGCGCGGGCATACTGCTTCAAGAACAGAAAATCTTGTTTCAGATAATGCAGAAAACAGGGTTGAGCTAGCGTGCCGTTTGCCAGCGTTTTAACAAAATCATGCTCGGTGTAGTCTTGCCAATCTTGCTGACAGGCTTGGATTAAGTCTTGGTATTTCATGAGATTCCTTAGTCAAAAGTCGGTACGTAATCAGCGGCTTTTGGTAGTGATTTGATAATGCCTTTGTCGAACATGAACTGTGCGTAATCGTCGTAACGTTTTAGATCAACCGCTGAAGGGCGAAGTGCAAAACGAGTCAGTGTGTCGTTCCATGCGCGTTGATTAAGCTCGTTGTTCAACGTATCTGGTGAATACGCAACAAACTCGCTCCATGACTCTTGTGGGTGGTTCACGATGTAAGTTGTTGCTTGCTCCAATGCTTTGTTGAACGCTTTGATCGCTTCATCATCGTGCTGCTTTGCGTTCGCAACAAAGATAAGCTCATCGTAAGCTGGCACACCGTGCTCTTCTGGGAAGAATGCTTTTGCTTTAAAACCTTCAAGGGCTAGCTGGTTAGTTTCGAAGTTACGTAGGCCACCCCAGATTGCATCTACCTTGCCCGATGCCAATGAAGATGAAAGTGCCCAACCGACATTGATGGTTTGCACGTCTGTAAATGCAACATTTTCTTGAGCTAGCATGGTACCGATAGTCGCTTCTTCGTTACCCGCAATCGCGATGCCGATCTTTTTGCCTTTCAGATCCGCTAATGAATCGTTCTTGCCGTTATCCAGTACCATTAGTGTGTTCAGTGGCGTCGCGATAAGGGTTGATGCACGAACTAAAGGAAGACCCGCTGCCACATCCATGGTTAAACTTGGTTGGTAAGTTACCGCTAAATCAACCTTACCTGCCGCAACCAATTTTGCTGGCGTGCTTGGGTCAGCTGGTTCTTGAATTTCAATGTCTAAGCCTTGGTCAGCAAAGTAGCCACGCTCTTGAGCGATCACAATTGGGCCATGGTTCGGGTTTACAAACCAATCCAACATCAATGTCAGTTTCTTTTGTTCAGAGTCCGCTAGAGCATGACCTGAAACCAATGAAGCAAGCAGTGCCACTGCACCTATCAATTTTGTATTTTTCACGGTTAACCTTTCCTTTTGAATATTATTCTTATATTGAGCGAAGCCATCATTGGTTTTCCCAAGGGATAGCTTTTTTGAGTAATTTATCTGTAACGAAGTAGAGCGAGATAGACAGCACCGCCAAGATGAACAAGGCAGCAAACATCTCATCTATGATCATGCGTGCGTTGGCCTGTAGCATTAGGTAACCCAGCCCCTCACTCGAACCCACCCACTCCCCGACGACCGCGCCAATTGGGGCAATAACCACCGCCACACGAATGCCAGACGCTAATGTTGGCAGCGCAGCAGGCAGTTGGATATAACGCAGCAATTGCCATTTCGATGCGCCCATCGTTTTGGCAAGATCGAGATAGCCTGTCGGAGTATTTCGCAGGCCGTCGTAGCAACAGGTCGTCACAGGGAAGAATATAATGATCGCCGCCATCACCACTTTTGAGGCGATGCCATAGCCAAGCCACAACATCAATACTGGAGCAATCGCAAACACAGGAATCGCTTGGCTAGCGATTAAGATAGGTAACAGCCAGCGTTTTAGTGGTTCGAACATCAACATCTGTAGGGCGAAAAATAGCCCCATCGACAAACCGAGTAGCAAGCCAAGTAAGATCTCTTGCGCAGTCACCCAAGTGTGTTTGAGCAATACATCGTAGCGTTCGAATAGTTTAATAAAGACTTCTGCAGGCGCTGGCAGAATGAAGCTCGGCATCTCGAAGATAACCACCACCATTTGCCATAAACCGAGAATCACAGCACTGCTGATCAGCAAACGCATAACGGGATTCATCTGGCGAGGACGTTCAGTGCTAGCCTGTATGTCGGTTGAACGAACCCCAACTTCGCTTCGCGTTAGATCATTCATAGTCACGCTCCAACTGATCTAAGATCGCTTGTTGTAACTCAGCGCATTCACCGTCTAACACTCGTGGTGTTGATGTGAGAGGCACAGATAAAGACTGAGCATTCGCAGGTGTGCCTTGCAACACATACAAATTGTCCGCCAAACGCACCGCTTCTTGTGGATCATGGGTGATCAACACAACGGTTTTACCTTTTAGCAGTTCACACGCTAAACCTTGCAGCTTGTGTCTTGTTACCGCATCCAGCGCAGAGAACGGTTCATCCATCAGCACCACTGGCTTGTCTTGCATTAAGGTGCGAGCCAAAGCAACACGTTGACGCATGCCTCCAGACAACTGATCCGGCATCGCATTCGCATAATCAGCCAAACCAACTTCAGCTAACAACTCGAGTGCTTGATTGGTTTGCAGTGCTTTATCAGAAACTGGATTTTGAAAGCGATGACTCAGGCATACATTGTCGATGACCGATAGCCATGGCAATAACAAATCTTGCTGCGCCATGTAAGCGATGCGGTCCGTTAAAGGCAATTCATCGGACGTTGCCAATGTGCCCTGCCACTCCACCTTGTCGTCCAGCAAGCCCGCCAGATAACGCAATACCGTGGTTTTTCCGCAACCACTTCGACCCAGCAATACCGTCCACTTACCTGCGTTTAAGCTAAGCGACAACCCAGATAAGGTCGCGTACTCGCTGTCTCGGTAACGTAACGTCGCGTTGCTGAGTTGAACGCCAACCGTATTAACGGACATTACCGTGTCCAGCGAAGAAGTGATTTACCGGGCCATGACCTTGACCAACTTGCAACTCATCAGCATGAGCAATCGCGCGAGAAATGTATTGTTTGCCTAGGTCAACAGCTTCTGCCAGCGTGTTGCCCTGAGCCAAGAAAGAAGCAATGGCAGATGAAAGCGTACAGCCCGTGCCGTGGGTGTTTTTAGTCGGGAAACGCTTCGCGCTAATCAAGGCAGACGTCGTCGGGAGAATCAGTAGATCGTTACTGTTTTCATCTTTCTCTAAATGACCGCCTTTGAGAAGAACGGCTTTAGCACCTAGTGCGCGTAAATCTTCAATCATACCCTGCATTTCACCTTCGCTTTCAGGTACCGGCTTGCCTGTTAACGCCGCGCCTTCTGGTAAGTTAGGGGTGATAATATCTGCCAGCGGAATCAACTCTTGCTTTAGCGTCGTGATAGCTGAGTTTTCTAAGAGAAGGTCACCACTTGTCGCGACCATTACAGGGTCAATCACAAGATGCTTAGGTTGGTACTGCTTAATTTTGTCAGCGACGACTTTGATGATTTGCGAATCAGCCAACATGCCGACTTTCACAGCCACGATATTCAGATCAGTAAAAACCGCATCTAACTGGCTAGCAACATGCTCGAGTGGAATAGGAAAAATGGCGGAAACGCCTTGCGTGTTCTGAGAAGTGATCGCGGTAATTACCGAACAAGCAAAACTACCTGTAGCAGACATGGCTTTAATATCAGCTTGGATACCTGCACCGCCACCACTGTCTGAGCCAGCGATCGTCAATACAATCGGAGTGTTCGTTCGAATCGAACCATCCACAGAATGCTCTGAAGCTGAGGCTTTTGGCGTTAAATCTTTTGAAATAGAACTGTGTGTCATTGTCGCTCCTACTATCTTACAAGACGTAGGAGAACGAACACCGATCGAAGGAGAAGTCGCATTGGATTCATGAACAGTCTTCATGAGTGCAGACGTAGATCGAGTGCTTATAGTTCCCTACGCCAGTGTTAACTGAATCAGGTTCAACGGGTCTCGACTAACGATCTCAGCAAACACCAAATAAGGTATATGCCCCCCGACTATTGATAGCGATAGTAACAGCACTCTCACAACTGAGATACTGATTTTATTCAATTATAAGAATTACGCATGAATAAACTTCAATTAGGCACTACAAAACAAACACTTATAGTGTTCTTTTAGCTGGCTTCGACTGTATAAACAAGCACAGCACAATCAGAAACATACCTAACCAACCTATAAAAGGAATCAGCTCACCGACAACGCAGACGGCAAGCACCGCTGCAACTACTGGTTCAAACAGAGTCAGCAGATTGGCGCTACTCGCGGTCACGTGGCGTAAACCAAAACTGAACGCGATATAGCCCAAGCATTGTGGGATTAACGTCAGATAGCTGATGACTAATACGTTAATCTGCGAGGAAAACAGGTTCTCCCCCGTAAACCAGAGCGTTGGCAGCAACAGCATCGCACCAAGGCCAAAAATACTACCCATCGCCGCTTGAGACTCAATGTCCTTGTCTATGAGTGCTTTTGTCGCCCAAGAATAAATGGCGTAACACAACCCTGCGAGTAGACCTAAAGCAATCCCCAACAGCTTGAGATCATCACCTGACTCATTCGTAGCTGAAGATTCTGAAAACACCAACAATCCAATACCTACCACACCAATCGCAAAACTAGTGAGCCAACGTTTGTTGATATTATTATTTTTGCTAATCAGACACTCTAACAGTGCCGAAAAGAAAGGTGCGGTCGCAATCGAAACCACTGTACCAATCGCCACGCCTGATAATTTCATTGAAGAATAGAAAGCTAAAGGATAGACCGCCAAAGCCAAAGCGCTCGCTGTCAGCAGCTTCTTGTTCTGCAAAAGTTTGTCGAAAGCGAATAGGACTTTTCGATACGCCAAGCCCGCTTGCATTAGGCCACCGACGCCCATAGAGAAAGCACCAATCGCTAATGGGCTTAGATTAGGCGCAAAGCTTGCGGCGGTGCCTGTCGTGCCCCATAAAATAGAAGCAAACAAGATGGCTAAAGTGCCCGTTTGGAATTCGTTAACGCGATTGATGGCAAGATTCATTTCTATTACCCAATTTTCAGTTCTGAAATAGATAATAGTGAAGATTGATAGAAATTAGTTTGCTGAAAGGACGCTATTGTTGTTTCTAAAGACTGTCTTTCATTGAGCCTAGAAACGCCCTTGGAGACATGCCAAAGTGCTGAGAGAAGCGACGACTGAAAGCAGACACATCACTATACCCCACATTTTCAGCAATCAATTGAACCGGTAAATCGGTATGAGTTAACAAGGCTTGGGCTTTCTCCATACGATAGCGAGTGATGTATTTAAGCGCACTGATGCCCAGGCACTCTTTGAAGCGTTTTTTAAATTGAGTGGGACTCAAACAGGCCGTTTCTGCAAGTTGTGAAATGGATAACGGCTGGGTGTAGTTATCCGCTATCAATCTTTGTACCGCACGGATTCTTGGGTCGATGCTCTTGCTCACTTGTTGTTGCTCTAACAGCAATGAAAACACATCCAAAACTGATGACTCAATGCCACTGTCGACCTGATATTCCAACTGCTTCTCAACAAACAGCAAGAAGCTCATCAAAGGTGGCGTTATCGTGAAAACCGAGAGCTCATGTTCTAACAAGTGCTGCGGCAACTCTGCCATATCCGCGACAATAAACCGCGCTGCTTCATCCGCCTTAAACGCATGCGCGGTGGTTACTGGAATCACCACACATTCGCCTACGGCCACCTTGCCGACATACCCCACCATTTCGATATTGATACTGCCTTGGATCGGCAATACCAGTTGATGATGGTCATCATGAGCATGGGTATTAAATTGCTTGGTGTAAGATCGAATGCTTAAGCTAGATTTCATGAGCAACGCCGGAGTAGATCGGTTCAGAACGAATTAAAACACGAAAGTACATGATTTGAACAAGTGAGTCACATCGGGTTGGCATTTGTTAGTACCCTAACCCATTCTAATGACGATCAAAAAAGCCGCTCAAGCATCAATCACAATGCTCAAACGGCTTTTTATTAGAGTCTAATTAGCGCTGCCAAGAACCGTTAGCCAAACCGGCTATCGCTCATGAGCTCAATCGCTAGATCACACTCGATTATTTTTGAAGTTGCTCTTTAGCCGCTTCAACCTTAGAAAAATCTAGGCCAAGCTCTTCAACTGCTTCTTTGATTAGCGCAGGGTTTTGCATTACCTGACCCATCAGCATTTGAAGTTTGTCTTGAGGTAAACCAAGTTGGCTGATTGTCGCCATTGCTGCAAGAGGGTTCTCTGTCAACGTCTTGAAAATCTCGCTGATCTGCTCGTCGCTGATATTGTTCTCTTTCAACATTGCTAAAATCGGGTTCATTTTTTTGCCTTTGAAACACTAAATTAAATAGGAGCACAGCATATCATCTAGCTGTGCTCGATTGTACTAACAAGTGAAGCTTTGGTTTAACGCGAACGGTGCTTTTCCCAAACTCAAATGATGCTTGGGCTTAACGAGATTCCAGCGGGTAAGAACGGTAGCTCCACATGCCATAAGTTCTGAGAGCATCACGGTAGATACCTAATAGCTCACCACTGCTCGCTTTCTTAAGATCTTCTAACGGCTTATCTGGGTAAGAAACCGTATCGAAGGTAATACCCTGAGGGCCCGTTTGCCAGCTCGCAATTTCAAACAGAGTTTGACCACGACGAACATGGCTTGCCGAGCTAATAATGGTCGCGTGTTTAATATCATGACGAGCAAGCGCATAGCTACTGAACAAGGCGTTGCCTACCGTGCTGGTCGCGTAGTTCTCTTCAATGATGCGGTCTTTGCTTACCCCTTTTGAGATAAGCCAATCCGCCATTAACTTGCCTTCAGTCTTATGATTCTTTGGCACTCCGCCCGTCAACACGATCATCGCATCAGGGTTAGCTTTCGACATTGCTAATGTGGTTTCAAGACGTTCAATCAAGATTTCATGCATAGAGCCATCAGGGTTAAGCGCGTAGCCCAAAGTGACGATGGCACCGTGATCGCTCAACAGTCCCTTATCTGCAGACTCTTTAAGAGGTGTTTCTAACACGCGGTCAACCGTTGCAAAAATACGTTTGATGTCTTCAGCCTTGCCTTTATTCAGGCTTTCCAGTTTATCCATGTGCTTGTTGGATTCACTTTCATTGCCTTCAAATCTTTGCCAAACCGCAAGATACGCATGCAAGTCGACGTCGTCTGGCGCAACCGTCAGTGCTTGTTCAAACAACTCAATAGCGCGTTCTGCGTTCTTGTTGTAGATCTGAGCGTTCGCCGCCGAAATCAACAAGTCAGTACGGTAAGGTTCTAGCTGGTACGCTTCTAACAATCGGTTAGTCACAATTTCCATGTTGCTTGGCATTTTAGCCGTGAAGCCCGCGTGAGAAATTCTTGCCGGAGACTTAAACGCCTGCAACGCATCAAGAAGTAGATGGTCTACAACTTGTCGCTTAGTCACCAACTGTGCGTAGTCCGCAGAAGCCTGTACAGCGCCATCGTTAGCAGCAAAAGAATAAGGTGTTGCGCCAAAAGCGAGCATGCCACCAAGAGCGAGGGCGATAATGTTCTTTTTCATGGAAAGATCCTGTGTCGTTAAGTGTTTCACATCAGATTTGCTCACCAATGTAAGCCCCCAAGATTAAAAAACCGTGAACCAAACCTTACTCTCCAAGGTTGATATTCATTTGTTGCATAAGGTGTGGCTGCAGATCACGATTTTATGCGACAGAGTAGGCTCAAATATCCAGATAGCTTCGAGTTATGAGGAGCTCCCTTGATACTTTGGAATATTAAACTTCGACCCCCTACATGCCTATTCCATCTAAATCCGTAAGCTTCGAAGCTCAACCTCGAATCTAAACGTGCGTTTATGTTCATTATTTCAGCAACTTAAAACGCGATTCCCCTACCAGTCGACGCTAATTCACGTTTACACAGCCAAGTTCAAAGGCACAGAGTTTGGTATCAAATCAGTCAATTCACAGAAAATTCAAAAATCATTTATTGAACGATCGTTCAAGTGATGCTTTAATGAATGACCAATACAAGGAGTTACCCCATGCTTAAGTTCTATTTTCACCAAACACCCAACCCAATGAAGATCGCTCTGTTTTTAGAAGAGACAGGTCTAGATTTTGAACTTGTTCCTGTCGATACCTTAAAGGGTGAGCAGCATTCACCGGAATATCGTTTGATCAATCCAAACGGCAAAACGCCTGCGATTGAAGACGAAGGACAACGTGTATTCGACTCTAACGCTATCCTGCTGTACCTATCTGAGAAAACAGGCAAGCTAGCTGGTCAGCCAGAAGACAGAGCTGAACTATTATCTTGGATGATGTTTATCGCCAGCGGACTTGGTCCATACTCTGGCCAATCAGTACACTTCCGTCATGCTGCACCAGCAGGCTTAGATTACGCGGTAAATCGTTATCTACGCGAAGCGCAACGTCACTACGAAGTGTTAGAGAAACATATGGAAGGCCGTGAGTTTTTCGTCGGAAATGAGTACACCATCGTCGATGTCGCGGCATGGGGTTGGATTGATAAAGCACCGGTTGTGCTTGGTGAAGAAGGCTTAGAACCTTACCCGAACTTGAAGCGCTGGTTCGATGCAATCAACGCCCGCCCTGCTGCACTGCGTGCTCGCGAAATCGGCAAAGGCTTTGAGTTTAAAACCGAACGTGATGAAGAGGCGCTTAGAGCGTTATTCCCGTCTAACTTCGCTGAATAGCAATAATAGTAACAGTAACAGTAACAGTAACAAGAACTCTATTACCGACACTCACCAGTCAAGCGTTCAGAAAATGAATACGAAGCTCAGTTCCATGCTGAGCCGTATTGTCAAAACAGAGCTTGATTGGTGAGCTAAGATCGTTCTTCAATCAAGTTCGCCGGTTATCAAGTTTGCCTGTTATAAAGCAATTCTTATCTATTTCCTTTAAAGCCTTTAGAAGCAGTGCCGATTCTCGATTTCAAGCGTGTAGAAACAGACGTTGCGCGAATACGACCAACTACTGTCCAGAAAATTATGAATTGAGTAATGAGTAAGGTCAGCATCTTAAAAGAACCTCATTCCTAACGGCTTTGACTGCTTGGTTTTTCGCCTTTTATGGATATAAATAAACACTAACTTTATAACTATGATTGTCATGACTAACTCGATGATGAACAAAGGAGCGCTTATTCTACAAATTGAATGACATCAGACATCACAGAAGGCTTACATATCAGTTATAAAAATATAAACAAAAAATAAAGTACTACTTATCAATAGCTTGTTACTAAAATCCATATCGACAAGGTTTATTGAAATCAAAAACGGCTTCTATTCATTTCTCGTATTATAAAACGATAATCGTTTGATGATGCGCACATTCAAGCAACTATGCACAATAACGGCTCATCACAATTGAGGTCGTTATGCCGAACTTTCTAGTCCACATTTTTAATACACTAAAGCAATATGATTTGCTGCTTGCCCTTGTATTTATTCTTGCCTATTGGCTTCTCAAGCGCTTTATTTCGACGACCGTTATCAACCTTGCACAGGTAAAGTCTGTCGCGACGACACGCACAATGTTCATCATTCGCTGCTTCAACATTTTCTCGTTCATACTGCTGTTTGCGACCTATATCATCGTCAGTGGAATTGGCTATGGGAACTTCACCATTTTCATCTCGTCCTTGGTGACGGTTTTTGGTGTCGCCTTCATCGCCCAATGGTCAATTCTGAGTAATATCACCGCGAGCTTTCTGATCTTCTTCGTATTCCCTTACCGAATTGGTGATTCAATCATTGTTGCAGATGGTGATGATATCGAAGGAAAGATCCTTGAGATTAAGATGTTTCATACTCTAATCAAACACCCAAGCGGCAACTTAATTGCTTACCCAAATTCTCTGCTGTTGCAGAAAAGCGTAACTAAGGTATTAAAGAAGAACTCTCCACGTACAGAAAGGCCCCGGTAACCGAGGCCTTATCATGTAATAGAGAAGCGAAACGCATTAGTTAGCTTTTGATTGCTGTATCTAGTGCGATTGCTGTTTCTAGTTCGATGGCTATTTCCAGTGCGGCTGCTAATTCTAGTGCTACCGCTTTTATCTGCTTTTAACTTTCACTATTTACCGTCAACATCGAGTTTGACGCCCTGAAGTTGTTCAATCAGTTTGTCTAAATTACTGTCAAAGAACAACGGACCGGCTAGCGTCAATGCAATCGGTGAAGAGGTATTTTGTGTCGCTTGCAGATACAACTCTTTGGCACCCGTGATATGGCCACGCGCCTCTTCTGCTTTAGCCATTAACAGATAAGTCAGAGGGGTATGTTGATTGTAAGGAATCGACAACAAAATCTGTAACGCCTTATCAGGATCACTTTGAGACAGCGCTAATATTGCGTTCGCTTCACAAACACGAGGATTGTTTCCTCGCTTAAGAATGGCAGACAAAGATGAGGAATATTGCTCGTTCAACGCCTTAATTCTAGGTTGAATATTTTCCTCATCTTTAGAGAAAACCGCCAGCACTTCACTTATGTAACTCACTGAAATAGCATAAGCGTTATCTGGAGCCAGCGCTCTGGCCTCTCGAAAATGCTTAAGCGCCATATCAAAATCCACGGTGCTATAAGAAACCCCAGTCGCAGACATCAACGCCTTAACCGACTCTTTATCCTGTGGGAACACAGAAATATTGCGCTGTAACTCTTCTTCAGGTACATCGATATACATAGCACGCAATAGATCGTCGATCATCGCTGGAAACGTCTCATGGAAACGAGCAAAGTTGGTGGAATAACGACGATTTAAATGCACGCCTCCCGACGCTCGGTTGACATACTTCACCAATAGCCGTGTTTTCTTCCCGTCACTGCTTTTCGCCGTAGAGATATTAAACTCAATCGCGGCCAACTTCTTATGCTCATCAGACTTAACCACTCTGATATTGCTATAAAAACCAATATGTTCAATCAGCTTAATTACGATCCCATAGAGCTCTGGCTGCGCCTTAACCTCTTCCGTTACATTCAATACAACATAACGAAATTCATAATGACTTAATGAGTGAGTCGAACTTGCTTGCGAAGGGCTTTGTTTGTTCTGAGAAAACCACATATATGATGATTGTAAAACAATGACAACCGCCAAAAGCGCCAGTATGTAATGCAGCTTTCTACTTCTTGGAGAATTTTCTGATGGCTTTACATATCTCTCTTCCCGACCTTCTCTTTCGACAAACTCTTGGGTTTCAAGCGTTGCTTGGCGTTCATTAACATCAAGCTGCTCAGTTTTTTGGAGAGCAGGTTTTTGGGAAGCTGGTTTTAGGAAATCAGGTTTTTGGAGCTCTACTTTCTCAACTTTCACTTCACCATCAAATCGGTAGCCACGCTTTGGAACGGTAACAATATAACTACTTGTCCTTTTACTGTGTGTTTTCAGAACTTTTCGTAGTTCAAATACCGCCTGAGTGACAACTTGATCAGTTAATACACTGCCATTCCAAACCTCCTCAATTAACTCATCACGCGTATGAGTCAAACCCGGGTTCAAACATAAGAACTCAAGCAATTTAGTGAGGCGGTTATCAATCGTAATACACGAATCAGCAAACTGAATCTGCCCTTCGTTAGGCATAAACTGCCACTCATCTACGATAAAACTGATGTTTTTCTCAAGCATTCACGTTCACTCACTCTTTATGGCTCTTCTTATCGTCTAAACATAGCTGCAATCCAATGATTTTGCTGATAATTTCGACCTGTTGTGTGTGATTTTTCACAATTTTCGTTTCAGCCGACATCATTCAGAGGCATTTCCATAAAATTCACGGCGGTTATCGTGAAAACCCAGAACAAGAAAAAATTAATACGAGTTGCCTTAAAATTTTCTCAATTAAAATGGAGCCTAACTAGCTGTAATAATTAACTTTATATTTTCTTGATATTGAAGTTATGAAATTTTATGAACTGGTGAGCTTTACGTTATGTCAGCGAATTACAAAATCTGCATGATAGCTCCACACCGCAAGTGAGGGGCGACATGCAAACGAGAGAAAGGCATAACGTTCCCTGTAGTCACTTGCAATAAGGACATAAGAATTGATGTAGACACATCACCCGCTGAAGGATTAGGGAACATTAGTTAACCTTTATATTAAGAGCTTTAAACCATGAAACTGAACAAATTTATTCTTCCTATCGCTGCTATCTTCTTCGTAACTCAAGCAAGCGCTGACCCATATATTGGTGCTAGCTACCTATATTCTGAGTACCAAGCTGAAAGCGACAATACAGATTTCAGTGATGAGAATAGCGGCTACAGCCTTTACTTAGGCTACCAGATTAATGACCTACTATCGGTTGAAGCTGGATACGCGGATTTTGTCGATACACACAAAGACTTCGAACACATTTATTCAGATGCATGGTTAGCAAGTACAAAACTAACACTACCTATTACGATTTTTGACGTATACGGTCGTCTAGGCATCGGTCACTTCCAAAGTAACCTAGGTGATACAGACGACATTTACTACGGTGTGGGTACGGGTGTTACTCTAGGTCCTGTTCGTGTTGCACTGGAATACACAATGTACGAAGCAAAAATCGTAGACAACAGCTACGCACTAAGCGCTGAATTCCGCTTCTAATAGGGTAATCATCAAGGCTCCCTAGCCTTCCCTACACAATGAACACCATCAAGCCTCTGACATACCATCAGAGGCTTTTTGCGTTGAATTTAAAACTGAACGTGATGAAGAAGCGAAACGAGCACTGTTTCCTTCGAATGATGAGACGTAGAAGAGACTTGAGGTTTAACTGTCCGAAATTACAGGGCACCTCAAACACATTTCTGGACAAAAACGCGTTAAACTCAAAACTCTAATTCACTTAACTGATATTAGAAAAAGTATCTTGAAACCTTAAAGCTGAGAGGTTGCTACGGCGACGTTGAACAATGAGTCTTAGATCTCTAATCAGTCACGTTAGTATGGGTGAAGCC